>CAZOWT010000051.1:0-16562 GCA_964583345.1 uncultured Clostridia bacterium | reverse complement strand
TTCAGGTAGAGTATGAATGAGATGACCAGAACCGTAAAGGATAGGAAATAGGTGATGGTTGGGGGAGAAAATATACCGATGGGATATTTTTTTTCCGAAAAAAATTGGACGACAAAGAAGAGCAAGCCAATTCCCAGAAACCACAAGGGGCCGTAATAGATGAACAGGACCAGATAAAGCTGGAAAAAATCCGGGTATGATATTACCACATGGGGATTCAGCAGCAGAATTAACAGGGTAACGAAATAGTTAAATACGATTGAAGCGATGATAAAATTTGTTGCCAGTTTTATCCGCCGCCACAATTTATTTTCCGAAACTCTTATCCTTGGGGGTGGTTATCAACATCAGGGTCGTCTGTCCGATCTTAAACTCGCTCTGGTCCTTTATCTCGGTGATCGAAACTTTCTTGTCATTGATATATGTTCCGTTTGTGCTGCCAAGGTCTCTCAGGAATATTTTATCATCTCGGACTTCGATGGCCAGATGCTTCCGGGAAATTTCCTTATCCGGGATGATTAAGTCCACCTTTCCCCTTCCGATGAGAACGTACGGTTTTTCAATATGATATATATAGCCTGCTCTCGCTCCTTTAATAATGGCCAGTGATATTTTTTTATCCTCCGGCAGTATGAGATTTTCATTAGTCCACAGCGAATCGCCCACATTTTTTTGAATGATTTTTGCCGTGTCCTTCTTGCTTGCCGAATCATCTTTGACTTCGTCGATAGAAAATACGGTGTAACATCTTGAACATTTCAATTTTGATTTGCCGCGGATTTTATCGTCAGGTACATTGTACTTGGTTTTACAATTAGAACATTGAATTATCATGCTTAAATTATATCATCAAAAAAAATATTTTCAATGCCGGGGAACTGCAAATTTTACGCGTGTTTTTCATTTCATTAATTCCTTTCCTCTTCTTTCTTCAATAAATATCACAGTAAAAACGAAAAATCAAGAGAGAAAAAAGAACCGGGGCCTGTCAATAGGATTTGGCAAAAATCACAGTATGAGCCGGCTTGCCGCCGCAAACTCCGCAGGATTTGAAACCGGTATCTCCGGGCTCCAGAATTGCCCGGATGGTGGCTGACGCTTTTTCCTTTATTATCTCTTCGCACCTGGGCAAACCGCACCAAGCCGTTTTAACCAGGCCCTTTTTGTTTTCGATGATATCCAGGATTTCCTCCTCGGTCTCGGCTCTGTGGGTGTTGACCTCATTAAAATCCCGGGCCCTCTGAAACAAACGGTCCTGGATATCGGTGAGCAGTTTATTCAGGGTTTCGACCAGATTCTCCCTTTTTACAAATAATTTTTCCCGGTTCATCCGGTTGACCAGCACCACCTGGTTTTTTTCGATATCCTTGGGTCCGATTTCCACCCGAACCGGAACCCCGTTCATCTCCCACTCGGAAAATTTCCATCCTGGCGTATAGGTGTCCCGGTCATCCAGGTGGGTTCGAAAATGGTTCTTTTGCAGAAGTTGGTTTATCTTTTCGGCTTCTGGGAGGATGGTTTCCTTCCAGTTGTCCCTGGATATGGGAATGATAACCGTCTGTATCGGGGCAATGGCCGGGGGCAGGATCAGTCCGGAATCGTCGCCGTGGACCATAATCAGTGCTCCGATAAGCCGGGTGGTAACGCCCCAGGATGTCTGCCAGGCATAATCGAGTTCCTGATTCTGATTTTCGAACCGGATATTGAAGGCCCGGGAAAAATTTTGTCCGAGGTTGTGGGAAGTGCCTGCCTGAAGGGCTTTGCCATCGGGCATCAGCATTTCGACAGTGTAGGTCTTCAGGGCACCGGCAAACTTCTCGCTTTCCGATTTCAAGCCGGTGATGACCGGAATGGCCAGAATATTTTCGATGAATTCCCGGTATATTCCCAGAATTTCAAGGGTTTCAGATTCGGCCTCATCGTATGTCGCATGGGCCGTATGCCCTTCCTGCCAGAGAAATTCCGTGGTTCGCAAAAACGGCCGGGTAACCTTTTCCCAGCGGACAATGTTGGCCCATTGATTGATTTTAACCGGCAGATCTCTCCAGGATTTGATCCATTTTGAATACATATGGCAAATAATGGCTTCGGAAGTTGGCCTGATGGCCAGCTTTTCCTCCAGGATTTCGTTGCCGCCAATGGTTACCCAGGCGACTTCGGGGGCAAATCCCTCGACGTGTTCAGCCTCTTTTTTCAGAAAACTCTCGGGAATAAACAGGGGAAAGTATGCATTTTTATGGCCGGTTTGCTTGAACATGGCGTCCAGTATTTCCCTGATGTGTTCCCAGATTTCGTATCCATAGGGCCTGATAACCATGATTCCCTTCATGGGAGCGTAGTCAGCCAGTTTTGCCCGTTTTATCACATCGACGTACCAACGGGAAAAATCCTCCGATTTTTTGGTAATTTGGGTGATGAAATCATTTTCTCTTTGCATTTAGGCTCCTTCTTCAAGTTTGGTACTCAGAATGAGTGCGGCTTTTTTGGCCACCGGATCATGTTTCAGAAAAATCTTGATTCCGTCTTCAATAGAAAATTTATTGGAAATGATATCCCTTTCGATTTCATAACCTATCGCTTCCAGGCAGTCATCAAATTCCGGCTGGCTGAAACCGATCCCGTTTTTTAGAAGGAATTGGGCAAATTGCCGGATAGTCGTCCGGTCAGCCTTAAAATTCCGGTCAATTTTTACCCGGCTGTCGATCAAATAGCGGGAAAATCTGAAAAACAGTCCCCGGGAAATGAAACGGGCCATGAGGGGGGGGATGGATTCATCGCGGACGATGAAATCGGGAATTACGCCTCCTCGGATTGTTTCATCGGTGTCGTAGTCCCTGGCAAAGGGGGCGGAAAAATAGGTTTCCCAATCGCTGAAATCTCTCTGCAGGCATTTGTTTGACGGTGTGTAATATTTGGCCGTGGTTAAGGCCATGGCACAATTCAGGGGCAACCGGAGAACCGTTTCCACCAGCCCCTTGCCCCAGGAGCGTGATCCCACGATGATGGCCTTATGGTGTTCCTGCAGGGCGGAAGCGACAATTTCAGAAGCACTGGCGCTCTGCCGGTTTATCAGGATAACCAGCGGCAGATCCTCGAACTGCCTGTTCGATTTCGCCAGGAAGGTCTCCCGGGTAGTTCTTCCTCTAGTGGTAACGATGATCTTGCCTTTTTTCAGGAAAAAATCCGAAATATCAATGGCGGCATATAGTGAACCTCCGGAATTTCCCCTCAAATCAAGTATCAGAGATTTGATCCGGTGTTTGCGAATCAATTTTTTCAGGTTTGATTGAAATTCAGCTGGTGTGGTATTGCCGAAGGTTCTGATAGCGATGTAGCCGATTTTGGGCTGGCCTGGAAAGACAAACGTGTAGGCAATCGAATTGAGCGGAATTTCCGCTCTTTTAATCTGGAATGTCAGCGGGCCGGGTAAGCCCTGGCGGGTAATTTTCAGCGCTACACGGGTTCCCTTTGACCCTCTCAATTTTTTTACGGCCTCTTCGATCGGTATGTCTGCCGTGGGTATTCCTTCGATTTCAGCAATAACATCCCCCGGGTAAATACCCATTTTTGTGGCGGGTGTATCATTGAGTATTGATAATACCGTTAACCGGTTCTCGTATTTGATAATTCGGATTCCAATGCCATAATAATTGCCCTGCTGGTCTTCGAATACCGATCTGAGGGTAACCGGGTCCAGGAAATAAGAATGGGGATCCAATGTTTTCAACAGGCCTTTGATCGATGTGAATACATTTTTTTTTATATTAATGGGGCCGAAATAATTTTCAGTGATTATTTTTTGGATATTTGAAAATTTATCCAGCTGCCTTTCCCAGTTTTGGTCCTTTCCGGAGTATAAAAAAAAAAAGGACAAGCCTATCATAAAAACCGAAGAAAGTAATCTTTTCATGCTCTTTTTATAGCAAAATCTTGCCATGGAGTCAAATATAAGCGGATAGAATACAGAATTGCACTTGAAAATTATTCCAAAAAAGTGTAAAATAACGCATCGTTTCAATTTTTTGAGGAGAAAAAGAATGCCGACAGAAAAAAAGGACAACGAAGTCGTGGAAACAGAAGGCAAAAAAGAGCAGGACCCCCGGAAGGATACGGACCAAATGGAGCAGAAAGCCAGCGAAGCGGAAAAAGAACCGGAAAAGGGAAACAAGCCCGAAATAAAAAAATCCGATGATTCGAAACCGGCAGAGGCCGAAGAAAAAAGTGAAAATGAAATAGAGGCAACAGCCGAAAAAAAACCGGAATCCCCTAAAAAAGACAAGGAACCCGAGGGAGAATCACCGGAACCGGAGAAACCGGATTTTCACAGTCTGGACGAATATGCCGGTGGTATCAGAAAGGACCTGCCTGATATCAGAACCGGCGATGTGGTCAAGGTATCCTATCGGGTAATCGAGGGGGGAAAAGAGAGAATCCAGGTGTTTGAAGGCATTGTGATTGCCAGGAAAAATAGCGGTATCTCAAAGACAATTACGGTCAGAAAAACATCGTTCGGGGTTGCGGTTGAAAGAATATTTCCCTTGAATTCCAAACTGATTCAAAAAATTGAGGTCAAAAAGCATTCCAAAGTCAGAAGAGCCAAATTGTATTACCTCAGAGCCTTGAAAGGGAAAGCCGCACGGCTGAAAGAACTGAGGTAATGTGTGATTTTGAAATAGAGATAGGGCTGCTGAGAAAAAATTATCAGAGCATCTGCGGTATTGATGAAGTGGGAAGGGGGGCATTGTTCGGCCCTGTGGTTTCCGGAGCCGTGGTTTTAAATCCGGAAAAACTGCATGATGGAATCAGGGATTCAAAGCAGATAAGTCAAAACAGGCGGCTGGAAATTGCCGATTTCATATATCGATATGCCCAAGCCTATTCCATTGGCTGGTCCTGGAATGAAGAAATCGATCGAATCAACATTCTTGAGGCGACTAAACAATCCATGAAAATGGCGGTCGAAAAACTGCAGATCATTCCCGATTATTTACTGGTAGACGGCTTGAATCCGGATTTTCTGGGCATGCGGGGCGAAAAAATCATCAAGGGTGATTGCAAAAGCATGTCCATAGCTGCCGCTTCGATCATCGCCAAGGTATTCCGGGATCAGATGATCCAGAATTTTTCAAAATTTTTCCCGGGATACAATTTGGAAAAAAATAAGGGATATCCTACCAAAAAACATATAAATATGTTATTATTGTCAGGAGAAACAATCTTTCATAGAAAGAGTTTTGGATGGAAAAATGGCAAAGGAAAATAGGCTGGTTATTTTAAAAACCGCCAATAAATTTTTCCGGCAGGGGAAAATCGATTCCGCTATCAAGGAATACAATAAAATCCTGGGAATCAAACCGAATGATCTCGAAGTCAGGAGAATCATCGGCGATCTGCAGCTAAAGCAAAATAATCTTAACGGTGCCATCGAACAATTCGAATGGATTGCCGATTATTTTCTGAAAGAAGGATTTTTTGCCAAGGCCATTGCCATGTACAAGCGGATCACCCGCATTAATCCGAATTATCTCGGCGCGTCGGCAAAACTGGCGGAATTGTACACCAAACAGGGGCTTATTATCGAAGCCAAACAGATATATCTTGACCTGGCCGAAGAGTATAAACGGAAGAACAACCATAAAAAAGCCCTGGATATGTACAAAAAGATCCTGGAATTCGATAAAAACAACATTAAAATGAGACTTTTGCTGGCGGATAATTATTTCCGCGAAGGTCTGGAAGAAAATGCCATCAATGAGTATCTGACCGCTGCGGAGATATTGATTCATAAAAAAGAATTCCAGAAAGCCGAGGAACTTCTTGTCAGCACATCAAAAAAAGTGCAGAGTGTGCCGGTGATTGAGAAGTTGATCATCTGTTATACCAACCGGGGAAATGATGAAAAGGCCATTGAGCTGCTGAAGGGGCTGGGTTCGGAATTGTTCAAGGATATCAACTTGCTGAAGCTGCTGGGTGAACTATACTTTAAAAATAATCAAATAGCCGAAGCCGAAAAGATTTATAAAAAGATTACCGATCTCAGTTCCGATGAGACTGAAATTATCATGAAACTGGGCCGGGTATATCTGCAGCGTAATGAGTATGACAAAACCTTCGAACTCTTTCTTCCGGTGGTTGAAAAAAGCCTTAGTGAGAAAAGGTATGAAGATGCGACATCATTGATGCGTTTTATTATCGCCTCCAATAATTCCTACATCCCGGCATTGAAAAAACTGGCTTCCATATTCAAAGTCAGCGGGAAAAAGAATAATTTAATCGCCCTTTATGAATCGCTAATACCGGTTTATGAAAAGAAGGAACTGAAAAAGGAATTGACGGAAATCCTGGAAGAGCTTATACAGCTTTCGGATTCACCGTTCACCTATCAGGAACAGTTGTCCCGCCTGACCGGGGAAGGAGGCCCCCATACAGAAGAGGAAGGAGAAAACGAACGGGAAAGGGAGCTGATCAATTTTAACCTGCGGGTGGTTCAGGAAGCCATCAAGGAAAGCGATTACAACAAGGCGGTAGATATCCTGAAAAAGACTGCCGCCACTTTTCCCAATATGATTGATGTACGCCTGAAATTATTCGATGTATATCAGTTGTCCAATGACACCGAAGCCCTGATTGAGGAAGGCCTGGTGTTGCTGAAAATATACAAGGCGGCTAACAACCAGGATGAGTTTAAGAAGTTGCTGGAGAAACTTCAAACCCTTAGACCGGAAGACGAACGGATCATAGAGTTTGCCGGGGATGAAAAAACCAATATTGATATTGTGTTCGATAAAGAAGAGTTGAAAGATAATATGAATGAAATCAGCGATCCCAGCTTCAAGGAAATCGGGATCCCCGAGGAAATCGATGATTTCAAAGACATTCTGGTTTTATCCGAAGACGACAGCATGGCCATGAAAGAAAAGGAACCAGTGGTCGAGGTTAAGCAGGAGGATTCAAAGGCCGAGTCGGATACCGGTTCCCAAAAAGAAGATTCCAAAGATTTGTCATCGGTTTTTACCGAGCTCGATTTTTATATCAACGACGGATATTTCGGCGATGCGGAAAAGTTGATCGAACAGTTGAGGGAGCTTTATCCCAAGAACCAGTCATTGCTCAAGCGGGTTGAGCGGCTGGAGAAAGTCCGGCAGGAAAACGTGGTCAAATCGCCTGAAGAGAGCAAGGATGTGTTTGATATCAAATCCACCCTGCTGGAAGAGAACGAGATGGACAGCTCAGCAAATGATACCGAAAGCGAAACCCGGGGAGAAAAATCCGGGAATCCGGATGACGTGAGGCTGATCGAGAATGACTTTGCGGATATCGATGATATCAGTTTCGAAATCGAGATGGAGGAACCGGAGAGGACCGATGATATCCCGATGGTGGAAATTAACAAGGATGAAATCGTTCAGTCCCCTGATGTCGAAGAGAGAGAAAAGAGCGATGACGGTTTAATGTCTTCCAGCCAGGATTTGTTCGAATTGAAGGATGATGACCAGATCGTTCGCACCGCTTCACCCAGTTTTATCGAGGTGAGCGATGAAAAAGAAAAATCGGCAGAAAGCGAACTGCTCGATATCGACAGCCTGTTCGAGGATGAGTCGAAGCCGGCGGTATCCAAAAGCGAATTTCAACCTGAAGTAAAGGCCACTCCTGAGTCTCCGTTCGAGGATATATTGAAGTCGGATATTTTCCTCGAGAGTGAAGAGGAAATATTCAAGGATGAGTTGTTCCTCGATGAAGATGATTACTTTGAAATTGAAAAGAATGTGTCCGATGAATTGCAGTCACTCGATTTCTGGCTGCAGGAAGTGGAAAAGCAGCGGACTTCAACGGTTGAGAAAAATATGCTGGAAATTTTCGAGGAATTCAAAAAGGGCGTTGAAGAAAAAATCGGACAGGAAGACTATGATACCCGCTACAATCTGGGTATTGCCTACAAGGAAATGGGACTGATAGAAGAGGCCATTCATGAATTTCAGATTTCATCGAAGCATCCGTTGAAATTTTTTGATTCCGCCGGGTTGCTGGGGATCTGTTTCAGGGAAAAGGGGATGTATGATGATGCCATAAGCTGGCTGGTGAAAGCCCTGGAAGCCCCGGACAGGCTGGAAGAGGAATACCTGGCGGTAAAATATGAACTGGTCATCACCTATAAACTGAAGGAAGAGTTTCAGACCGCGCTTGAAATCCTTAACGAGATTATGAAAAAGAATTCCAAGTTCCGGGATGTCGGTGAAATTTACGATGAGTTGAATCACCGGATTGCCGCCTCATAACCGGGAGGCAAGATTTTGGTCCCGCCAGATTATTAAATTGACAACCTGGCCGATTCATACTATATTTATTATATAAAGTGCCTGTCGGTTGAAATCGTTTTCCGGATATATTCATGCCCGGCCTGATCTCAGGAGTGAAATGGCAGGAGGTGATGTCAGTGGAGAAAAAAGAAACTTTAAAGGACGGCATTGAAGTTATTATCAGAAATATTTCCATGGATGATCTTAAATCATACATGGATTTTTTCCGTTCCCTTCCTCCTTCGGACCGAAAATATCTCCGCATCAATGTCACCGACCAGCAGCTGGTCAGGGAGCGAATCAGGCAGATTGAGAACGGGAATGTATTCCGTATTGTCGCTCTGAAGGATGAAGAAATCATCGCCAGCGGCGCGCTTGAGATTTACCGGGATAACTGGCATGAAAATGATGGTGAACTCAGGGTGATTGTGGCCAGGAAATACCAGCGCAGGGGGCTAGGTCTGATCATGAACCGTGAGCTGTATCTTATTGCCGCCCAGCACGGCGTTAAGAAAGTCATTGCCAAAATGATGAGGCCTCAGACCGGAGCCATGAAAATTTTAAAAAAGTTGGGATTCCGGGAACAGACGCTCATCCCCGGTTATGTTCATGACCAAGAACAAAGAGTCCAGGACCTGGTTATCATGACCTGTGACATGAAAGATTTCTGGAAGGAACTCGAATCTCTATACCACAGCACGGATTGGAAGCGCTGCCGGTAAAAATTTTTCGCACCGGCATGCCGCCGATGTCCTGTGGGGAAATATATTCGTCCTGGTAACCGGGAAACCGGAGCGGCAAGAGTTTTGTGTCTTGCAAGTTATCCGGTTTTGGTTTATATTTATTTTTTATATTCGATAAATGGAGAAGCCACATGAATGAATTGGAAAAGAATTTGCAGGATTTGTGCCGAAAAATAGTGGAGAATAATCTATGGCGGCAGCGGAGGTGTTTTAACCTGATCCCATCCGAAAATACGCCTTCCCTGCTGGTCAAACTCTGTGAAATCAGCGATCCTTCCGGGCGGTATGCCGAGCATAAAACTGCCATGAAAAAAGAGCGTGAAGCCATGACCGGAAGCGGATCGTTGAAAGGCAATCAAATATATTATTACCAGGGTACGGACCTGATTTTTGAAGTGGAAGAAAAACTGAAGCTGGAATTTGGAAAATATATCGGTAGTTCGGAAGTGGAGGCCCGTCCAATCAGCGGTCAGATGGCCAATGAGGTGGTATTCAAGGGAGTGGTAAAATTTCTGGACCGCAATCCTGTCGGCTTCCCGGCCCTTAGCGATTCAAAAAGACTGGCCACTGCCATGAACAATAACCTAAACTATGGCGGCCACCTGAGTGCCCAGCCTTTCGGGGCGCTGTTCAATTTTGTGGAGGGAGAGGTGGTGAATTTCCCTCTGGATGCAGGCAATCCTTATAAGACCGATACGGAGCGCATGCTGGAGCTGGTTGACCGGCACCGCCCGCCGTTGATTGTGTTCGGGAAAAGCATGTTTTTGTATCCGGAACCGATCCGGGCATTGCGCTCGTTTGTGGAAAAGACCGCTGAGTATCGGCCGGTGATCATGTACGATGCCGCTCATGTCATGGGGATTCTAGGCCCCCACTTTCAGGATCCGTTGGCCGAAGGTGCGGATGTGGTGACCGGTTCCACCCACAAGACATTTTTCGGGCCACAGCGAGGGGTAATCGCCTCCAACATGGACAAAGACAATCCCATGCGGAAGCTCTGGCTGGAAGTTAATTCCCGGGCCTTCCCTGGTTCAACCAGCAACCATCATCTGGGGACCTTGCTGGCGTTTCTGGTAGCCACCATGGAGATGAATCATTTCAGAGACGGATATCAGAAGCAGGTGGTATCCAATGCACGGGCTTTTGCCCGGGCCTGCGCAAAATATGGTATTGCGGTCGAGGGCGGAGAGGCTGACGGCTTTACCCGTACCCACCAGGTGGTGATCCGGGTTTCCGAATACGGTGACGGCAAGGATATTGCCGGCCGTCTGGAGAAGAACAACATCGTAACCAACTACCAGGCATTGCCGGATGATGAGACCTTTTATCACCCCAGCGGAATCCGGATGGGCGTCTCGGAGATGACCCGTTTCGGAATGAAGGAAGCCGATTTCGATGAACTGGCACGCCTGCTGTCCGAGGTGGTGATCAAAAACCGTGAGGTGGGGCCTGAAGTGACCGAATATCGTAACCGGTTCCAGACCATGCACTATTGCCTGAATCCCGAGGAGACCATGAAGATTGCCCCGGTTTTATTTGAGAGCATTTTCCCCAGCCATGATTATTATAGAAATTTTACCACCGCCATCAAGCACATTTAAAATTCCCTGAACCGGGATATTTTTATTGATTTTGATTTGCTGTGGAGATCACTCCGGCCAAAAAAAAATATTGATCGATGCCGCGATATTGCGGGTGTAAGGCTCTCCTTTAACCCCGGAAAGGCTTTTAAAACTGGGGGTCCATCTGGCTGAAGATAAAGGTCCAGAATTACTTTTCTTTATCGTAACCGTTCTATTTAATAAATATTATTCTTTGGTGGCGTTCCAGGTTCCCAGCACTCCGTATGCGCCGACATATTCCCCGTCCATGGTTGTTCCTGAGGTGAATCTTCCGGTGTATACGGTTCCTCCGGAATAGATCCACTGGACAGCATCGCCGACCACCAGATAGGTTCCGACTTCGCTTTTGTTGGTGTTGAAAGTTCCGTTAACCGCAGTACCACTGAAGGTAATCTTAAAGGTGGCGGGCGGTTTAGCCTGGAGCTTTCCCCCGATTTCGGAAGCGGTGATCAGGCTGACGACATTCCAGGTTCCGGTGATGTCATGGGTGGTTCCGTTTGTGGTTTCATCATTTGTTTTGCAGCCGGAAGTCCAGAAAATTCCAAACAAAACCAATACCATAAAAAGTACCAGAAATTTGTTTTTCATTTTTCCCTCCCTGAATATTATTATATGTTTTTTTATCATTTTTAACCAGAAAAAAAAATATTATTCGCCAAACCGAATAGGGATTTGTTACCTGAAGGTTGAACTTTTTTTGCGAAATTTACGTTATAATGAGATAGCAAAAAGGAGGCCTTTCATGGGCAAAGATTGTGGTTTTGAGCTGGGTTGGAGAAAAAGATGGCTGTTACACCTGATGACTGGATTTTTTCTGATTCTACCGGTTTTATTACTGGACCTGGATGCCGGCCAGATGTCATCGGTTCGGATGACCCGGGAAATTGACCGGTTTTTAAATGAACATTTCAAACCCGCAGAACCCGGTATATCGGTTCTGGCTGTTTTCAACGGCCGGGTGGTGCTTCGCAAAGGCTATGGCATGGCCGATATGGAAAATGGCGTGCGAATGAGCCCGGAGCATGTCTTTCGCATTGGTTCCATTACCAAGCAGTTCACGGCTGCTGCCATCATGATGATGGCCGAGGAGGGGAAACTCAAACTCAGCGACCCCATTGCCCTTTACCTGAAGGATTATCCCACCCAAGGCCATAACATTACCATCAAACACCTGCTGAATCATACGTCAGGAATAAAAAGTTACACCGAGATCCAGAACCTGTGGGAGAAGAAACTCCGACTGGATGTAAATGTTGATGAACTGATCGATTATTTCAAAAAAGAACCCATGGATTTTGCTCCCGGCGACCGCTGGCTCTATGACAATTCCGGTTATGTTTTGCTGGGGGCCATTATTGAAAAGGCCAGTGGAAAATCTTACGAGGATTTTATCAGGGAGCGCGTTTTCCAGTCCCTGGGAATGAAAAATTCCTATTATGGCAGCCACATCACCATTATTCCCCGGCGGACAGCCGGATACCAGAAAACCAAAGACGGGTATGCCAACTGTGATTTTATCAGCATGAAGCTGCCTTATGCGGCAGGCGCGCTGCTTTCAACCGTGGATGACCTGTATGTCTGGAACCAGGCGCTTGATGCCGGCCGGGTGGTTACGAAGGAATCACTGGCCAGCATGACCACGCCCACCATATTAAATAACGGAACCATAAAAAAATATGGCTTCGGACTTGACGTGTCGGATTTCTATGGCTATCGCCAAATTGCCCACGGAGGAGGTATCCCCGGTTTCAGCACCTATGCCATGCAAATACCGGAGAAAAAAATATTCGTGGCGGTTTTGAGCAACTGTCCGGGAATGGAACCCGCTCCCCAGTTTATCGCCCAGTGGATCGCCTCCTTGATGCTGGGGAAACCGGTGGGAGAGAAGAAACCGGTCAAACTGGATGACAAAGCCCTTGAATCGTATGTGGGGGTTTATCAAATCGGAGAAGGGGATTACCGGGAGGTAATCCGGGAAGGGAACCAGCTTTATACCATGAGAACCAATGGACCCAGGTTTCCGATTTATCCGGAATCCTCATCCATCTTTTACTATACACTTTCTCTCTCACGGTTGACTTTTGTCAGGGGTCCTGACGGAAAGGTGATAAAGATGGTCATGACCAGGCCGGAGGGCGATGAAGAAGCCCTGCGGGTAGAGAAAAAAGAAGATGAAAAAGCCACCAGCGCGGGTTCGGTTTTTGCCGATCTGGTTGGTGAATACGGGGAAAAAGACGGTTTCAAAATAAGTATTTATGAAGCCGGGGATAAATTAATGGCCCGGGGTTCGGGACAACCGGCAATCGAGATTATTCCGGAAAGCAAGGACCAGTTCGACAACCAGGAAATGGGAATCCGGCTGGAATTCCGCCGGGATGCCAGCGGAAAAATCACCGGTTTTTACCTTTATCAAAGGGGTATGAAAATTATCATGGACAGAAATTAACCGGATCGGATATTCGCCGGAAAACGGAAAAGGTTTAATTCTTTTTTCTCATTCGGTCCTTTTGGTGTATAATCATAACCTGAGTATGAAAAAAAAAAGGAGTCAACATGAAAAAAAGTGTGCTGGTTTTATTTTTGGTTCTTTCTATGGGTTTGATCATCGGTGCTGAGGAAGGCATGTGGCTGCTGAGCCAGTTGAAAAACCTGAACCTGGAAACCCGGGGATTTCAGGTCACTGCAGAACAGATTTACAGCCCGGACAAACCCTGTATAACCCAGGCCATCGTTCTGCTCGGCGGGGGAACCTCGGAGCTGGTTTCGCCGGATGGGCTGCTCCTGACCAATCACCATGTGGCCTTTACCGCTGTGCAGCGAGCCTCGGCTCGGGTGAGCGAAACCGATTTGATTAAAACCGGTTACCTGGCCAGGACCGGGGACGAAGAAATCGAAGCCCCGGGGTATTCTGCCCTCATCCTGGAAGAGATGAAGGATGTGACCGCGGAATTTGAGCCATTCCAGAAAATCAGGGATCCGGAAAAACGTCAGAAAGCCATTGACCGCCATATCAAGGCCAGAACCGATGCCATTGAGAAGGATTCCACCGATATCTCGGCCCGTATCGCGGATATGTATAGCGGGATGCAGTATTTTCTGTTTGTTTATAAGCGATATGATGATATCCGGGTGGTCTATGTGCCGCCGGAATCCATAGGAAACTATGGCGGGGATATCGATAACTGGATGTGGCCCCGGCATACTGGTGATTTTTCGTTTATGCGCATCTACATGGCTCCGGACGGAACCGGCCGGAAATTCCACAAGGATAACGTTCCCTACCGGTCCAAAACCTGGTTGAAGGTCGCTTCCCAAGGACTGTCTGACAAAGACATGACCTTTATCATCGGATATCCGGGGAATACCACCCGCTACCGGACCTCCAATTCGGTGGATTACAATTTCAATTACAATTATCCGCGTTCCATTCGGTTGTTCCGGGAAACCATTGATATTCTGGATTCCTTTGCCAAAGATTCGGTTACGGCCAAAATGAAGGTGGCCAACCTCAGCAAGGGATTGAACAATGTGATGAAGAACTATCAGGGCCGGGTGGACAGCATGAAGAAAATCAATATGCTAGACAAGAAAATCCTGTTTGAAAACCAGCTGACCAATTTTCTGAACTCGAATCCCAAACTTCGGAAAAAATACGGGAATGTCTTGAGGGATATAAAAGCGGTTTACGGCGAACAAATCAGAAGGCGCGACCACGATGACGCTCTGGGGCTTCTGGATTTTCTGAGCGGGGACATGATCAGCATAGCCAGGAGAGTATATTATATTGACAAGGAACGGGAGAAGCCGCTGAAGGATCGCGATCCCTATTTTTCGGAAAAAGACATCGATCGGGAGGCAGACCGTTTGCAGTTCCGGTATATCAGCTATTATGAACCTGCGGACAAAGCCCTACTGAGGAGAAGCCTGGAACTGATTTCCAAACTGGATGAAAACAACCGGATCAAGGGGCTGGATTTTATCCTGAAAAATAATTCGATGGGCATTGACCGGTTTATTGAAGACGCCTATGCCAAAACCCGGCTGAAAGATGCGGAATTTGTGAAAACCCTGTACAAGAAGAGTTCTAAAGATATCGAATCCCTGAATGATCCGTTTCTGGACCTGGCCCGTCGGCTTTATCCGGAAACCGAGGATGTGCGAAAGTACGATGAGGCTTTCGGCGCTAAAATATCGGTACTGCGGAAAAAATACATCCAGGCGCTATATGCCTGGAAGGGTGAGAACCTATACCCGGACGCCAACCGTACCATTCGTTTCACTTTCGGGGAGGTCTCCGGTTATTCGCCGCGCGATGCGGTTGAATACCTGCCCTTTACGTCCATCAAGGGTATTCTGGAAAAGGAAACCGGCCAGGATCCGTTCGTGGTGCCGGAAAAGTTGAAGGAACTCTACCGGGACCGGGATTTCGGCAAATGGGCTGTTCCGGCAATGAATGATGTCCCGGTTGCCTTTCTGCACGCCTGTGATATTACCGGCGGAAACAGCGGCAGCCCGGTGCTCAATGCCCGGGGTGAACTGGTGGGTATCGCTTTTGACGGAAATTATGAAGCCATGAACAGTGACTGGCAGTACGATGACCAAATCCAGCGCACCATATCTGTCGATATTCGCTATGTCATGTTTATAACTGAAAAATTTGCCGGCGCAGACCATATCCTCAGAGAAATGGGCGTGGAATAAATTCAATTTTTTTTACCGGGTTTTTCCCGGAGGCGGACCAACAGACGGACCGGAATTAACGGGATATCCTGGCTATCAGCGGAAAAAGAAGCAGCACCCAGAGAAAAGCGCCAAGGAATGCCAGAACCGTTCCGGCCGGGATACCCAGCGCGGGGTAGGCGATGTGAACGCCCAGGGCATAAACAATGATGTTGGTCGAGGATAGAATCATAATCTTTCCGGTGGCCCGGGCAAAATTCGGCCCCTGATTTACGGTCAAAATCACCATGGTGGACAGCATGACGGCCGGAAAGGTGGAAAGAAGCCCCACCCAGTAGGTTCCGGCAAATCCTGATATCAGGATGGTTCCGGCCACCACGCTGCCGGCAAAAGCCGCCCTCAGCAGTATGGCGGCCGGGGTAAATTTTTTGCCCCGGTTTTTTTGAGGAGGGATATCAAAACCGAATTCCAGTATTAAAAATGATGCGACCGTTACCAGAACATAGAGCGCGATATTGATGGTGATGTTTGATAGGCGAATTTGCCGGGCCAGGAAAGCCAGGATAAACCAGGTACCCAGGGAAATAATTACGGACCTGATGAGCCCGGATTTCAATGTCAGGATAAACACCAGTAAAAACAGGGTGTCAATCAGCATGCCCATGGGCACGGCTTCGGCGGCCCGGGCGGCGAAACCGGCATCCTTGACCAGGGCGACGAACACCAGGGCGATCAGTACGGTGGAAGGAAGATTGGAAAGAAGACCGCCTTTGCGGCTGCCCAGCCGCTCGGCAATCAGGGTTGCGCCCCCGATCCAGACTCCGGCCACACCAAAGGAAATCAAAACCTTCCACAGAAAATATTTTTCCATTCGATTCTTTCGGTGTTAATGCTTCAACCAGACTGTCATGGTGTGAAAATCATGACTAAATGTCCTCTATGACCAGTTCCCATTGTTCGTTCCGGTCGTTTTCCCGCAATACAAAAAGCGGCTAAGATGTTTAGAAAAAATATGAATTTGGTAAGTGGCGCGAATACGAATACCTTTTGCATTTAATATGGTATCATCCGCAGAATTTTATTGTCAACTCACCAGATCGCAAGAGTCGCTTTTTTTGCGACAATTGTGTTTAAAAAAAAAATAACAGAATAATAAAAAAAATCTGGAGCAGTTGGCACTACAGGCTTTTAAAGCACTGTGAATATATAGCGATTTATAA
>CAZOWT010000050.1:9335-16752 GCA_964583345.1 uncultured Clostridia bacterium | reverse complement strand
TGGTTGACCTGATTCGCGCCTATTTCCGCATGGACGGGCATCATGTGCAATTCAATGTGGTGACCGCCGATACCCTGAGAGAAGCCCAAAGATTTCCTGATAAATACCGGAATTTAATTGTCCGGGTAGCCGGCTACAGCGATTATTTTGTCAATCTGGGAAAAGAATTGCAAAACGAAATCATAAAAAGGACCGAGTACCGGGAATTTTGAGGCGGGGCGATCATTTTCCCGGGGAAGCTGCCGGGGTTATTCCAGGATAAAAGATATGTCTTCCAACCGGTTCTGCCCGCGCGGTTTCAGGGTTCTTGATTTGAAAAAAGCCTCGATCTCCTTTTTTTTACCAGCCGCTTCCGCGTAGCCGGAATCAAAAGCCTCCCGGTAACGCTTGAATTCGTACCACTTCATGTCATGAAAGCCCGGTTTCAGCAGCAGGTCTGCTGCCAGGAGGTTCTGTTGATTGAGGATAT
The DNA here is from genome assembly GCA_964583345.1 of uncultured Clostridia bacterium. GTDB lineage: Bacteria > Acidobacteriota > Aminicenantia > UBA2199 > UBA2199 > CAZOWT01. The sequence goes on along the minus strand of CAZOWT010000050.1, from coordinate 16,283 downwards.
TCGACGTGATTTCTTCACTTCTGCCAATCACCTGGTTCGAGGACGAGTAATGCTTTTTTATCTGGAAACCGCTGCCCACATCGACCCCCATCACCCGACCGGCCCCCAGGCGGCGGGCGATTTTTGCCGGTAGCTTCTGGGTGGATCCACCATCGATCAGATAATAGATTTTATAGGAAAAGGGAGGAAAGGCGCCGGGAATGGCCGAGGAAGCCATCAGGGGCTGAATCAATTCCCCCTGGCTGAAAACCACATCCCGGCCGGAGTACAGGTCGGTGGCCACCACATAAAGGGGCTTTCTCAGGTCAGAGAAATGGGGGTGATCCCCGAGCAGGGTCATCAGGAATTCTTTCATGGGCTCTTCTCCGATCACCGACAGGGAAAATATGGATTTGGCCAGATACAATTTCTCTTTCAGATTGGACAGAAAATTGGATTTTTTGGCGGCTATATTGATCAGGCTTTTCTTTTTATCCAGTATTTCAATGGCCCTGGCCAGGCGGCCGATCGCCTCATCCGCATCATTGGAAAGGAGGTACAGGGAACCGAATACGGCACCGGCCGAGGTCCCGACAATGAAATCATAATCCAGGTATTCATGTTCTTCCAGAAATTTCAAGATGCCCAGATGGGCCACTCCCCGGGTTCCCCCGCCTCCCAGGGCCAGGGCGATTTTTCCTTCGGGAATTCCGGAATTTTTAAACCAGTTCCTGAACAGGCGCATAGGGTATTGTACGGTGATAATCACCCGAAGTCAAACAGCAGAATTGTGTGATTGCTGACATGCCGTCTGCAAGCGTGATGTCATGAATGTCAAGGATGTTTTTTATTGATTTTTAACCGGGCCTTTGCCTTCACCAGTCGTTTCCCCCCTTTCGGGCCTTCCTGGAAAAATGTATAAGAAAGTTGGTGGGGGCGCTGCTCTTTTTTGCCATTTTCCCTGGATACTTCAGGCAATTTTTTCACGGTACTTTTGAATAGCCCCGGTACCAGATTAAGCAAATTAATCCGGTCCAGATTGGGGTATCTCCCGGTCAGGGGATCGAGCGGACCCGTGTCCTTAGAAGAAATTATTTTTTTTATTTCCTGTCTGACTTGATGAATGATTGATTTTGAGCGAATACCCATCAATTGATTTTTGATATACATTGAAAGTACAAAATGGGTGATTGGTTCTTTTATTATTCCCTGAGATTCTTGCTGGAAGGTTACGACCAGCTCGATCCGCATATTTTCAATAACCCGGTCCTTTTTTAAAAACAGATGGTACCGATATATTCCCGCTTTTTTCAGCCGGTCGCCGGATATAAGATTAAGTTGATTCAGACCGGCATTGAGCATACCATTCATGATGGTTTCCCGGTTTTCAGTCAATTTGAAATAGGCCGGGTCAGACAGGACGATCCCGATGGCCAACTGATCTGGAAGTGAATATTCCCTAATTGTTTTATCCCCAATCAAAAATATTTCCGTAAATGGGAAGACCGTACCCGCCATCCCGATGCAGAAAACCAGAGTAATAGCAAGGCGATTATTCATTGTAGCTGAACAAAAAATAGATGGTAATTTGCTTATCCATGAGACCAACAGGTAGGGGAGGAAATGCATGACAGGCGGTTATGGCATCCAGTGCTGCCTGGTTGTAGGATTCTTCCGAGGATGAGTCCTCGATCCATGAGGATACCACCGAACCGTTAGCCGCCACCACCACTTTTACGCCGACCTCATCGTTTTCGCCTCTAACTGCTCTGGGGGGGATTATCCATGCGCTGTTTATCCTGTTCAGCACCGTTTCAGACCAGAGGGACAGGGCAACCTGATGTTTCCGGTTCTGGCGGATGGCAAAAGCCTTGGAGTTTTGTCCGCGGTTAAAAAGAATTTCATGGGTGTAAAGTGATATCGGCACTTTACCGTGCAGTAGGATTGCATCAAAGAAATATGGGAATCCGGGAGGGGAGTTTGTTTGAATGGTATTTAAAAACCGGGTTTCCGATAGTGGTGTCGGCTTGAATAGTGTCGACGGTGATGATAGGTGCTGTTGATCGGGAAGGTTCATTGAAAAAGAGAGGTTTGGCTTCAGGGAAGAATTAGAATCCGGAATCGTGTCATGCTCATCTTGTTCGGAAAATCCGGTATCATTTTTTAGAATTCGGTTCGAATCAGGAACCGCAACCACCGGGATGTTATCGCCGGATTTCAGGGCGGAAAATCCAGGAATCAAAATTTTGTTCGATCCCGTGTTCTGGATGGGAACCACCAATTTTACCTCCCGGTCCTGGTTCTCGGGCTGAGTCCAGTGAACGGTAAATTGGGTGCTGATGATCAGGGTAATCAGAAAGGCGTGGAAAATCGCGGAAATCAGGAAACCGATTGCTCTGCTTTTTGCCATTTTTTTATCTTTCCCGATTAATTTTTTCTATATTACTGATTTTTGTTTATCCAGCTCCACGCTTCATTATATAGGAAGCCGTTCAAAACCGGAAGGTTTCAGCGGAGCTGATATTTTCAATAACCGGCTTGGGATCGGTTAATCCGGATGGTGTTTTATGGGGTATCAGCCAGAATTAATGGCTGATTTTACTCTGGAATTTATCGATATCATCGGCACTGCCAAAAGTTATCAGGATGTCGCTCTCCTTGACCACGAATTCACCGCCGGGATTCAAGATGGTACTTTCCGGGATGATGGATTTGATGGCGATGACGGTAACATTGTATTTTTTGCGCAGGTGAATCTCGGCCAGCGATTTTCCGATGAACTCATCCGGAGGGGCAATTTCCTGCAGGATAAAGCCGGATTCAAGCGGCAGGTAATCCAGAAGATTGCTCATGGTCAGCCGTTTCCCGATTTTTACGGCCACATCCCTCTCCGGGAAAGACACCTCGGTGGCTCCCACCAGGTTCAGTATCTTTTCATGATCCTCGGACAGGGCCTTGGCAATTATCCGTTCCACTCCCATCTCTTTGAGATGGTGAACGATTAGAATGCTCGGCTCCAGTAAGGGGCCGGCCGAAACAATGACATGGTCCATATGGGTAATGCCCACAGAAAGCAGGTTTTCCTTGCTGGTGGCATCCATGGTGATGGCCTGGGAAACAATATCTTTGACTTCATTTACCTTATTCTCATCTTTATCGATGGCAATTATTTCCGCGTCTTTCGTTGCCAGGGTTTTGACCACGTTTATTCCAAAACTGCTCAGACCGATAATTGCAAATTTTTTCATGTTCGCACCTCGTTAAAATGTCATTTTATCTAATTTAACCGATCATAATATTTTCTTCCGGGTATTGAAATACGCCCCTGGATTCTTTCCGGCTCAGGGCAACCAGCAGGGTGAGGGGGCCGATTCTTCCGATAAACATGGTCATCATGATCACGATTTTCGAACCCAGTGACAGGCTCGACGTGATTCCCATGCTGAGGCCGACGGTACCGAAGGCCGAAATTACCTCGAAAAGCACCTGAACCATACTGAATTGTTTGTCAAACGACAGCAGTAGGATAAAGGAAATCGAAATCAATACCAGGGATAAATACATGACCATGAAAGCCTTATCCACTGTCCGTGAGGGAATATTGCGGTAAAACAGGTCAACATTTTCCCTACCCCGGAACTGGGAACGGAGGTAGGCGAAAAACATGCCTATCGATGATGTCTTAACTCCGCCGCCGGTCGATCCTGGTGAAGCGCCGATAAACATCAAAACCATCAGGATAAAAACCGAAGCGGTGGTGAACATATTTAAATTGACGGTATTGAATCCGGCGGTCCTGGACGTAACCGATTGGAACAGGGCGGTGAGAATTTTGGTTCCGGTCGGCAAAACATTTTTTTTGTTGATCACTTCTTCGATCAAGATGATGGCAAATCCGCTGAAAATCAGGATCAGTGTGGTTATGATGACCAGTTTGGAATGAAGGGATAATTTCGACATTTTTTTTATCTTTCGCCGGATCAGCAAAGAGGTTTCATTCAACACCAGAAATCCAATTCCCCCGGAAATGATGAGCATCATCAGAATCAGGTTGATACCGATATGGGATTTATAGGATTCGAAACTGTTGCTGAAAACCGAAAAACCGGCATTGCAGAAGGCCGAAACCGAATGAAAAACAGAACTGAGAATCCTCTGGTCCAAACGAAGATCCTGCAACTGGGTGAACAAAAAAACCGCACCGGTCAGTTCGAATCCCAGGGTGAGCAGGAAAATTTTTTTGATCAGTTCGTTTACGTTGTTGTAGCTTCCGGTGGTAAAAACGTTTTCTATCATGAATTTGTCGCTCAATGAAATGGATTTGCCCAATAGCAGAATGATAAGGGTGGAGAAGGTCATAAAACCGAGTCCTCCGAATTGAATCAGGGTCAGGATCACCATCTTCCCGAACAGGGTGAAGTTGGTCGGGGTATCTTTGACAATAAGTCCGGTTACGGTGACCGCCGAGGTGGCGGTAAAAAATGCGTCCTCAATTTTTATAGAATGGCTGGTGGTGGAGATGGGAAGCATGAGCAATACGGATCCGATGACAATGGCTGACAGGAAGGTGGCTATCATCAGGATTGAAACCGATTTTTTCATGAAATTTTACCCAGCCGGGAAAAGGGCCAGTAGCGAAAGAAAGCCTTCCCGATGACGGTGTCGATATGAATCGGCCCGAAATCTCCGGAGTCGCGGCTGGATATCCGGTTGTCTCCGATGACATAAAAATAATGCCCGGGAATCTTGACAGGCGCCAGTGACCGGGGTGAAAGGGAGTTTAGCCGGGTTGGATACTTGATGATTTTATTGTTTATCCAGATCTGCCCCTGTCTGATTTCCAGCTGTTCCCCGGGGAGGCCGATTACCCGCTTGATGAGTCTCTGGGACGGTATTTCTGGATTGACAAACACGATGATATCGAAACGGTCGATATGGGAACTTGATGCCGACAGTTTCAGGACGATGATTTTCTCCCGGTTCCGCAAAACCGGATCCATGGAATTCCCCTGGATTTGAATGGCGGCGACCACATAGTTAAACAGAAAGAACAGGGTAAGGCCAGCTATGCCTATTCCCAGCAGAGCATGGGTAATACGGGATTTCAGACCGCCTTTTATCATGATCATGATTGTATAAGAATCGGCCGAAGCTGTCAAGGAGTGGGGTTTGCCGGCCTCAGCCGACCGTGAGTTTCTTCCAGACGACGGCTGATCCGGCCGGTTCAAACCAGTCCACACCCTCGGAAACCATATCGAATTTCAACCAGTAGGTCCCCGATTTTTCTATTCCCGGGAGTTTGATGGCAATTACTGCCGATTCTCTACCGGCAAGGGAGTGGGGGAGAAAAGCCCTGGCATAATTGAGTTCTATAAGCTTTTTGTCAATGTCAAAAAGTTGGACTCCCAGGCGCACCAGCCGTCTTCCGGAAAAAGTGCGATCCGGCCAGTTGGCGCCGCCGATGTTTTTCACCCTGACGTTTAAAGCAACCGGTTGACCGGGTGTGGCACCGGCCGGTGCGGACAGCGGCTTTATTCTTGCCAGATACCTCTTTTTTTTCAGGGCATTGCTGATTCCGCTGGTATCCCAGATCTGGTGGACTATTTTTGTCCAGTGCCGGGTTCCGATCTGATATTTTTTCGAAAGGCCTTCCGGAGGGTGATCGGTAATTTCCCAGGTGAACCGGTCCACACCCGTGGCTTCTGCCAGTTTCAGGATTTTTTTCATGTGTTTTGCGGAATCATTCCAGTTGAAAAGAATGCAGCGCCAGTTGATAAATGGGACTTCCCTTCCGGTTTTATTCCGCTCCCGCACGAACCGTTTTATGACGTCGAGCACCTTCTGGAGATCTCCGCCGCAACGATATTTTTCATATGTTTGCTGATCGGCGCCGTCAACCGAAAAGGTAAATTCATCTACGCCGGCCTGAATAATCCGCCGGATCTTTTCATCGTCCAGCATCAATCCGTTGGTGCTGATATACAAATAGAGACCGGGAAATTTCTTTTTGGCGTATTCGATCATGTCAACCGCCCGGGGATGGACAAAGGGTTCGCCATAGTTGAAGAGGTCCAGCCTGACCAGGTTCTGGCCCACTTCATCGATAATCCGGGTATAGTCTTCAAACGGCAGGTATTTTTTTGAACGGGTATTGATAATGCCGGATTCCTTGTTGCAGACCGCTTTGAAGCAGGAGAGGTTGCACAGGATTGTCGGTTCGACGAATATCCGGGGGATGGTGTTCGGGTGAACCGGCCTTTCGGTAATCTTTTCTCTTGGTTTCAACAACCTTTTTAAACCGCAATCCAGGCAGAACCGGGCATAGCCCTGATTTAATCCCCGGCGGATTTCCGCCACTTTTTCGGATTTCCAGATTTTTTGCAGACCACCATCCTGAATAAAGCCCAGGGGGCGCTCTCCGTTGGGGTCAGCGCATCCGCAGACCACTTTGCCGTCGCAGAGCACCACCAGGATATTGAATATCCAGTCACAGGTGAAACGTGGTTGTTCGCTCATTTGTTTTTTTCGGAAAAAATCATTTTAAACCAAAAACCAAAGTTTAGGATGAAAACCGTATTCTGTCAAGTGAAGCCCTTGAATTGAACCGGATAATGGATTATATTTAAAATGACTCCAATTTAGGGTATCCGGAAGCGAATGATGGAAAACGATTTTGATAAACTTCGGTCAGCCGCTTTTGGGGTGGCCGATGCCTTCAGGGCGGGCCTGCTCGATCATCTTCACTGTCGGGAATGGGCCGATACCTGGAGCAAACTGTTGGGAGAATTAAAACGTCGCTGCCCGGGATATCCGGATGAGGACTATCCCCGGGCACTGAACTCAGGTTTTTACGATTCCAGATAGCGATCATATATATTTGTCAAGCCCTGTCCCTTTTTATGCATCCATGCATTCATTCATCCATGCACCCATGCATCCATACAATAATACACCCTTGGTCTTTGCCTC
>CAZOWT010000050.1:0-9235 GCA_964583345.1 uncultured Clostridia bacterium | reverse complement strand
CATTCATCCATGCACCCATGCATCCATACAATAATACACCCTTGGTCTTTGCCTCGATACCGGCTTCATTCAAGTCATGGGTCTTGACCTCGGATGAATTGTGATTTATAATCAAATATTGGGCGATTAACTCAGTGGCTAGAGTGCTATCTTCACACGGTAGAAGTCGCAGGTTCAAATCCTGCATCGCCCATTTTTTACCCTCCCTATAAAAGTTCAAATATATTAACTTCATGATAGTTGAAGTATGATCTTCACACGGGTGAAGTCGCAGGTTCCCAGGATTCGTCTCAAGCGAATCCGCACGACCGAACGCAGGGAGGGAGCCGGAGGCGAGGGTGCGGCGAGCCACCCGAGTAAATCCTGCATCGCCCATTTGTTCTCCCCCCATATGTTTTGATCATCCCAATAATTTAAAATCTGAAGTAATATATTATGCTGGTAGAAGTCGCAGGTTCCCAGGATTCGCCTGAAAGCGAATCCGCATGAGCAAGCGGAGCGAGCGAACCGGAGGCGAGTGAACAATTCAGGCATGCCAAACCGCACCTATTTTGATATTTCCCTATAATAATGATAATATATATACCAAAGATTTATTATTAGTCGCATGTCTTAAAAAAGGAGATCGCAATGAAACTGCCTGAATACGTTACGGTTGAAGAGGTAAAAAAAGTCTGTAAAGCAATCGGATTGAGTGATTGGTCTAAAAAAAAAGAACCGGTTGTTTCAAAGAAAGAAGCTTCCAAAATACTTAAAATTGTAAATACGAAATCAATGGAGATTCCGGCTGAGGAATTCAGAAAGGGTTTGGAGGTAGAGCTTGAACATGGTACCCGATTCGAGGATGCAAATGTGACAAACAATCATCCGATTCTAACCGGTAAAATCGTCCTCGCCCATCTGAAAGAAACCATGGATTACTATCGAAGGATTGATGTCGCCGAACTGGAAGGCGATTTGTTGAAAGCCATCATGTCGAAAAACATGGATAAAATTGGGTCAAAATTTGAAAAGCTTATCCAGGCTCAGAATTTATTGAACCAGGCCGTGGCCAATCAATTGAAGTCGCAAAGATAGGATCAGCCGGGCAACCATAAAATCAACCCATTTATAAACCGACCGGTGAGTTGCCGGCACAGAAGTCTCCGCCGGTTGTATTTTGGTTGACTCACCATAGGCTTTACTTTATAATTTTTTCATGCTCAGTCAGAGATTTCCTCGGGCAGCCGTTGGCTGGCGAAATTTTCGGGAGTGGGATTTTTCTGACAAAATCATGCTGGGGATTTTGGTTTTCGCATCATCCGTGTATGTTATATTTTTAATATATTTTTCCAGCCGGTGCTATTTTTCCAGGGATGATTTTCATCTGCTGGCCGATAGTTTTCATTCTTTAAAAAGTATTTTGGTTCCCCTGGGATCTCATTTCCGCCCCGTCATCAGGCTGCATTTTTATTTACATCATCTGATCGAATTTTCCCCCTTCCTGTTCAACCTGATTAATGTGCTCCTGCATTTGATATCCGGTCTGTTATTATTTATGGTCATCAGAAAATATTATCCCACCCGGATTTCGCTATTTGCTTCTTTGATTTTTTTGAATTTGTTTTCCTATAATGAAATTCTGTACTGGATCTCTCAGGTGCAACTTCAGTATTGCCTGATATTTTGCTTGTTGTCCATTTATTTTTACCAGGAAAAAAAATCAATCCCTTCGATTTTATTCCTTATTTTAGCTTCTTTGTCATATGAATTGTGGGTGGTCCTTCCGTTGGTTTTTGTTTGCTCAAAAAGGAAAATCAAACCGGTAATTCTGGTTTCGTTTTTACTGGTCATTCTAAATGTTGGCGTTCTGGCCATGTTCAGTATTGATATCGGCTCTTACGGAGGATTTTCCGGGATAAAAGAGATTCCCTACCGAATGGTCGTTTATCTTTTTAAATCATTCGCGCCCTTTTATTATCCGGGCAATTCAGCTTCGGCAATACTCCTGGTGGTATTATTATTATCGTCAATTCTTTTGTTCAAATATTTTAAAGATAAAGCCTTGCTCCCTTTAATTTTTTATTTTGTTCCGGCCATTCTTTTTTTAATGTCCAGCCATATTCCTTCACGGTTTTTTTATTTTTCCGCCATATCAATTTCCATCGCCCTGGCCGGCCTGCAAAATTCCGGAAGGATTTTTAAATTGGCGGGGTATCTGTTGACGGTTTATCTGGTCATACTCTCGCTGACACTCAATTATCTAGACGGGGTGGACTATTTGAATTACAGTCTGGAACATAAAAGGATCGTCGAAATGGGGGAAGGGATTCGCCATCTGGAATCGGGCGACCGGGTAATTTTATTCAATTGCATCGATGAATCGTTTCCGATTCAATATACGAAAAATATGAAGGGTCGGACAAAACTGTTGTTTGACCGGCCTCAAGGATTCGGCGGATTAATCGAGCCGAAGGTATTGGTTCAATTCCTTCTGTATCCGAGGGGGCTTAAACCGGTTTCCATTCCCGGGGCTAAAGGCGCCAGAATCATTCGGTTGGGAAACGGGAGGTTGATATCCGAGTATACTTTTAAAGTGTCGAAACTATAACTACAATTGTTAGATTTAGACTTGCCGTGACAACTCCAGAACCTTTGACTCTTTCCGGGCGGAAGGCTGAAGCGGCCAGTTGATTATCCAGATACCGGAAATAAATATGGTGGTGGTTTTTACCGGAGGCAATTTCTCCATGGATTCCAACGAGCTGGGCGACATGCTCCGGACCATCGTGGAAGACACCATCCTGGCTTCCGCTTTTTAATCAGGCGGAAATCCGGGTATTTTAAAGCAACCAAATTTTCTTTTCCTGTTGTGATTTTTCCTTGGATTTGGCATGTTGGTCGAACTAACTTTTTATGGAGTTGGATTGCGGAGAATGGCTTCGGATTTTGCAAGATTGGAAAAATGTTGTATAATCTAGCTTCTTTACATGAATCAGACATTATTCTCCCCAAAGAAAATCCGGATTTCCGACCGGCTGGTACTGATCCCCCAGTTTCATGGCCATGATTATTTTCAAAAAATAAAAAAAAAAGCCCGGGAAACCATCCGGCTTCCGGGGAGTGACCTGATGGTCCTGCCGGCTTATACCCTGATCACCGGATTTCTTGGATACACCCATCTCTTGACCATCCTGGAATTTATCGAGGACATAAAAGAAAAAAAGATTTTTTTCCTGGGCACGGCCGGAAGCTTGAAGGAGGCCAGAAATAATCCCTGTTCCCTGAATATTGACTGGATTTTTGCCAGTTCTATTTTCAAGCGTTTTTCCCGGAAAGACCGGCTTGATCTGCTGGATTTGAAAACAGGCCGGTTTGAAAAAGCAAAGGCGGTCAGCGTGGATATTGTCCAGCGGGAAACCAGAAGCTGGTTGAAGCAGCAGAAGCGGAGGGGAGCGGACGCGGTGGAAATGGAACTTTTTCCCCTCCGGGCCTATCTGGGCAAACCTTTTTATGCGCTTCTGGTGCTTTCGGACCTGGTTTCCGAGAGCGGGATCTACCCTTTTATCCATTCGAACCGTTTCAAAACCGAATTTCGCGAATCATTTGATTTTATCCATGATTTTTTTTCCAATGGCCAGCTGACGTGATGAATATAAAATACATGTGAGGAGAAGGAACCGATGAAAAAGAAAGTGGTCTTAACCCATGTCTATCAAGACGAAGCCATGAATGCATTGAGGGAGGAATTTAATCTGGTTGTGGTTCCGGAAGGAGCGGGGAAACTGGTTCAGACCATTCAGTCCAATCCGGATACCCGGGCGCTGATCAGTTTCCTGTCCGATGATATCAACCGGCATGTGATCGATTCGGTCAGAGACCTGAAGATCATTGCCAATTATGCGGTGGGGTACAACAATATCGATATCGATCGGGCCCGGGAAAAAGGCATATTTGTCACCCATACCCCGGATATTTTAACCGATGCCACGGCCGATTTGACCATGGCCCTGATTCTGGCCGTTTCCCGGAGAATCGTTGAAGCCGATTCACTTCTGAGAGCCGGGAAATTCAAGGGCTGGGCGGCGAAATTGTTGCTCGGAAAGGAGTTGAGGGGGATGGTACTGGGTATCATCGGTATGGGAAGGATTGGCCTTCAGACCGCCATCCGGGCTGCCGGATTCGGTATGAAAGTCATCTACTACGACCGGAACCCGAAACCTAATATAGAAAAAAAATACGGATTCGAATATAAAAAATTCATCGATCTGGTCCGGAGGGCGGATGTGGTTTCTATTCATATTCCCTATTCTCCCGATGTCCATCATCTCTTCAACCGGGATGTTTTTGATCTGATGAAGCCGGAGGCCATCTTCATCAATGCCGCCCGGGGGCTGCTCATGGATGAAAAATATCTGGCTGAAAAACTGGAACGCCGGGAGTTGTTCGGGGCGGGACTGGATGTGTATGAGCATGAACCCCGGGTCACCCGTAAATTAAAAAAACTCAAAAATGTGGTCCTGATGCCCCATATCGGGAGCGCGACCGAAAGGGCCCGCCTGGCCATGGCCATGATGACTGTACGCAGCGTCAAAAAAGCGCTTTCGGGTCAGGTCCCCGATCACCTGATTCCGGAGTGGAATAAACCGTAATCCCGCCGGGAGTTGATTTTTTTATTATTCCGGACTGATGCTTGAACTGATTTCGCCCTATAAAATTACCCCAGCCCAGAAAGAGGCGGTTGAGCGGCTGGTAGCCGGTTTTCGTCAGGGGGACGACCGCCAGGTTCTGCTGGGGGTGACCGGGTCCGGGAAAACCTTTACCATGGCCCATGTAATCCGGGAACTGGGCTGTCCGGCCCTGGTGCTCTCACCCAACAAAACCCTGGCTGCCCAATTGTACCAGGAATTCAGGGGGTTCTTCCCCCATAACCGGGTTGGGTATTTTGTCAGTTATTATGATTACTACCTGCCCGAATCCTATATCCCTCAAAAAAACCTGTATATAGCCAAGGAGGTATCCATCAACCCGGAACTGGAGAGGCTGCGTATCGATGCCGCCCGAAACATTCTGGAATCCAGGGATACGGTGATTGTCGCTTCGGTATCTGCTATTTACAGCATTGGTGCTCCCGATGATTTTTTTTCGCAGAAAATTTCTTTTTCTGTTTCCGCGGCGGTTGACCGGGATGCCATGATCAGAAATTTTATCAGCCTGGGATTCAGGAGGACCGAGGGATTCATTGAAACCGGGCAGTTTCGTGTCCGGGGTGATATGATTGAAATTTTTCCCACCAGTGAAGAAAATCCGGTTCGGTTGGTTCTGGACGGCCAAAAATTGTCATCGATCGAAATATTTGACGCCATTACCGCTGAGCCCCTGGATTTGCCCGGGGAGGTCGGTATTTACCCGGTCTCTTATTTTCATTACCGGGAAACCCGGGTCGAAGAGGCCATCGTGCAAATAAAAGCCGATCTGGAGGATAGGATCCGTTTTTTCCAACAGCAGAAAAAACCTGAGTTTGCCGAACGGTTGAAGGAGCGAACCCTATTTGATATCGAATTGTTGGAGCAGTACGGGAGCTGTCCGGGTATTGAAAATTATTCCCTCTATCTGACCGGTCGGAAGCCCGGCGATCCTCCATACACCCTGCTGGACTTTTTCCGGGATGATTTTCTGGTTATCATGGATGAATCCCATATCACCGTTCCCCAGCTCAGGGGCATGTACGAAGGCGACCAGTCCAGGAAACGAAAACTGGTTGAATTCGGATTCCGGCTGCCTTCCGCGCTGGATAACCGGCCCTTGAATTTCGCTGAAATCAACGACAAACTGAGAAAAGTGCTGTATGTGTCCGCCACCCCATCCGAATATGAAGTCAGGGATTCCCGGAACCGGGTTGCCGAATTGCTGGTTAGGCCCACCGGCCTCCTGGATCCCCGGATCGATGTCAGGAAGAGCGAGGCGCCGGTTGAAGATATGCTGGTTGAGATTGAAAAAGAGGAGCAGAATGAAAACCGGGTCCTGGTGACCACACTGACCAAAAAGATGTCCGAAAAACTGACCGATTTCCTGGCCTTGAAAGGGGTGCGCTGCACCTACCTTCATTCGGAAATCAAACCGCTGGACCGGATAAAGGTGATTAAAAAATTGAGGATGGGAGAGATCGATGTCCTGGTGGGAATCAATCTGCTGAGAGAAGGCCTCGACCTTCCCGAGGTGTCCCTGGTGGTTATCCTGGATGCCGACCGGGAGGGTTTTTTACGTTCCCAAACTTCATTGGTGCAGACTTTCGGCCGGGCAGCCCGGCATGTGAACGGACGGGTGATATTGTATATCCGGGAAATGACCGATTCCCTGGAAAGGGCCATCGGGGAATCACGGAGAAGACGGGAATACCAGGTTCTCTATAACCGGGAGAATGGAATCACCCCCAGGTCCATCAGCAGGCGCATCAAGTATTTTTATGATGATGACTACTGGATTCAGAAGAGCAGGGAGAATTTCGATGACAATTTCAAGGACAAGGAAAGCCTGATCAAAGAGATAGATAAGTTGACGGAAATCATGAAGGCCAAGGCGGCCAGCCTGGATTTCAAGGGCGCCACTGTATTGAGGGACCGGATAAAATATCTGAAAAATCTTTTGATTGAGTGGTATTGACCTAGAAGGAGGTTGCCGGATGAAAACATTGGATGAATTTAGAATCTTTCGCCAGGAAATGAATAAAAAGATTCTCGATCAGGGGGGATTGGATATCAAACGATTTTTTGCCCTGGATGAAAAAGCCTATCAGGATGGCGCCCTGGAAAAAAAGGTGAAGGAGTTGCTGGGGCTGGCAACATCCATGGTGCTTCGCTGCGATGACTGCATCAATTACCACCTGATCCAGTGCAAATCGGCCGGCGTCACCCGGGAGGAATTCTGGGAAACCTTTAACATTGCCCTGATGGTCGGGGGATCGATTGTCATTCCCCACCTGAGAAGGGCGGTTTCGTTTCTGGAGGAATTGGAAAATGCGGATAGCGTGAAGGGTGAATAGAGTTTTATATTATCGGTTCCTTGAGAATTTTATTCATTGCATGGGGGATCATATTTTTTTATTATGGCCGATTCGATCAATTTTCTTTTAGCCTCATCTTTTTCATGAAAAATCCCTATACAGTTTGCATGATTAATATTGAAACATTTCCATTCATGATGGGTTTTTATTTGTGTGGAAATATCCTCTGTCTGGCCAACATAAATTATTTTATGCAAAAAATTCCCAGCCTCACCTTTATGAAGTTTGGTTATAATATAAACGCAGGGTATGGATTCAAATATTGAATCAAGGGTGTAAATATCAAAATCAATACCAGAGCCAAAAAGGCCTTCAAGTTCAATGGTTTCAAGTTTTGTAAACATCCTATTAATCCTCTTTTAAATCTCTTTCACGTTCCAAAATAGCCAGGACTTTTTCTTTCAAATGTCTCCAGCCAGATAAGTTGGAACGAAATGAAATACGTCTCAAATAGTTTTTATCACCCTTAAATTCCCAGCCTTCCTTTTCCTTTAATTCGATCAATTCCAGAAACTTTTCTTTTGTGAAATAACCTTTAAAAAAAGGATCACTATATTTAATTTCATAGTATTCTTTTTCCATTAGTTATTAAAATGTCACTTTTTTTATAGGAGTATAACGACTTTTTGTCAATGGAGAATTTTGAGTTTTTTTTATTTTATTTGACGGAGGGCATATTTAACAATTTCTTTATATGGACCCTGCTTACCGGACACCTACCTCGAAGTATTATCATTCCTATTTTGAGGATAATGATTTTATTCAGAAGAATGAAATCCTGAGGGGGAATAAAAGGCAAATTTATCCTTTCTATAAATGACGATCTTTTTATAGGAGAGTTGTTAAAAGGATTTAAAATTGAAGAGGTAAATACCACTTACACGGTTATGAAAGGGCCAAAGAAAAAGGTTGGAGAATTACTGATTATGAATTTTTAACTATGATCTTTAAAAAATATTGGATGGTCTATTTATTTGAAATTCTGATAAATCGATAAAAATTTCTGGATGATCTCATCTTTTGTGACATCTTTGATAGTATAAGGATTTCCATTTTTTAAGGAAACATTTTCACTATAGCCAGCTTCCTTATCAGAATTTCCGGGAAAACCGTGATTATAGTAAGAATAAAACGCAAATGGTGAATAATTTTGTACCCTTATACCAAACCTGAATGTTTCTTCATGTATTCGTGTACCAAAATCAAATTTTATTTTTTCCTTTTTTTTAATTTCGATTATGACTCGACTTTCAAAGGGTTCAAATATATTCACTTCCCGGTCATATTTCTCCAATTCAGTTTTTATTTCCTGAAATGCTGATAGGACTATAGTGTTTAGAAATTCAAATGATTTTTCAAAATGAGTTTTGTCTAATTTTCTTTGTTTTGATTCATTTGTTTTATTTTCTTTTATAATATGCTCCAATTCCCCTTTCCAATCTGTCATACTTCACCCCTTAAAATTCTCTAAATAATTTTAACATAAATAAAAAAATTAATATATAACAATCAAATTTGAGATTTAATTTTTACTTAATTTAAATCTATTGAATTATTTATTGATAATTTGTTGAAAAGGTGGGGGCCCCCCATTTAGCGGGGGGCCTGGTGAAAAAGGTGGGAGATATGCATTTAAAATATATTAAGGGGGGAGAGATGGAAAGGCTTTTTGATAATTCCAAACTAAATACTAAGAAATAAAAATTAAAAAGTCAATTTAAAATATTATTATTTTAAAAATAAATAAAATGTATTTTTTATGAAAGCCCCCAAGAAAAAAGGCGGAGAATCATTGATTAATAATTATTGATTCTTTATAATTATTTTGAGATGGGAATTTCCTTATTTAAAACATTTTTCAGAATAGTTCACTTTTCAATTCTGAAATATTTTTCTCTATTTTACATAATGCACCGGTATAGGTAATCCTTGCACGTCTCATACACAAATAATAACATGATCAATAAAAGTAATAAAGTAATGCACCGTCCCTTGTTTTCGAAATTCTAAATCGACTTGTTGGGTCTCCACATCTAAAGAACAGAGATATTGAATTTACAAAGGAATATATCAAGAAGCGGGTCTCAAGTCTAGAGAGCCAATGCAAAGAATTTGCAAAGTACGGCTTGATGCCAAAGTTTAATGGGAAGGAAATCATCGCAACAGTTAGAGAAACGCATTCAGACCAACTTG
>CAZOWT010000049.1:11602-16793 GCA_964583345.1 uncultured Clostridia bacterium | reverse complement strand
GTAACTTCACAAAGTATTCTGTTTTTTCGGTTTTCTGCAACATGATGTTTTCCGGTTTCAGATCCCGGTGAAAGATCCCCTTGGAATGAATCTTATCCAGCACATCAACCAGTTGGACCATAATTTCAACCGCTTCGGCCACCGGAATCCGGCCCTTTTCTCTAATCAGCGCACCCAGAGACATGCCCTCCAGAAGTTCCATGGCGATATACAACTGATTGTTGTGTTCACCCCGTTCAAGGACCTTCACGATGTTGGGGTGATCGATCTGATCGATGATTGATCCCTCATTGATAAACCGTTTCCGTTGGACACTATCGGTGCTCAGCTCATCCCGGAGTACCTTTAACGCCACAAATTTGTTGTGGTTCAGGACATCGGAGGCACGATAAATCGTTCCCATTCCGCCCGAAGCAATCTTTTCGCCGATTCTGAAATGGCCGATGTAGTTCTTCTTCCTCCAGAAGGTAATCAGGGTGACATATTTCCTGGCAAAATGGATGATCAGATAAGACAGTATCGAGAAAACGAAAAGCGACAGAGAAATAAACCACCAGGTTCTCCAGAAAGGCGGGTAAATCATAAAATCCACCCGGGCTCCCGGCTCATTCCATTGGTTCCGGCCGTTTCTGGCCATGACCCGGAACCGGTATTTTCCCGGGGAAATATTGGTATAAGTGGCGATACGGTCTTTGCGGTTCCCGGGATAAAACCACGCTTTCTCATAACCTTCCAACTTATATCTAAAATCAATTTTTTTCGGGGAAATAAAACTGGGGGCAGTAAAATAAATTTCTATTTTATGGATACCCGGATTGACATCAATGCGTTTATGACGGAATTCCACCGCTTTTCCGTCCAGGAATACGTTCTCTATCACCACAGGCGGAGGATTTATTTCCGCTTCCAGGTTCAGGGGGTCAATCATGACCGCTCCCTTGATGGTGGCAAACCAGAGTTTCCCCTCTTTGGTCTTCCAGCCCGAAGGCTGATACCCGCCGCTGCATTCCAGGGCTTTCATTCCGTCCGAAATACCGAAATTTTCAGGGAAAACCATCCGGACCTCACCGGCGGCCAAAGCATTTAATGCCCGCTTGCTGATCCGGGAAATCCCATTGTTTCCACTGAGCCAGAGATTGAGGTCCTGATCTTCCAGAATCCCGTAAACCACATCATCCTCAAGCCCTTCCTTAACGGCAAAAGCGGTGATTTTTCCGCCCTCGAAGCGATTGAGCCCACCCCCTTCGGTGCCAATCCAGAGAATTCCCTGATCGTCCTCGAACAATGCCATAATAATATTGGAGGAAAGGCCATCCTTTTTATCAAAGGCCGAAAACCGGCCGTTCTTCAGGAAACCCAGTCCGCTTCCATCGGTTCCGATCCAGAGACCTCCACCCCGGTGTTCGCAGAGCGAAAAAATATGATTACCGCAACACCCCTCTTTTTCCGTAAAATGATCAAATTTTCCGCTCCGGTAGCGGTAAAGGCCATTCCCGGCGGTCCCGATCCATAAGAAGCCCCGGCTATCCTCACAGAAGCAGATGGCATCCATAATGGCATTGCCCGTCTTGATTGAAAACTGGCTGAAGGAATTGTTATTGAGCCGATGCAGCCAGGAATTGTAGATACCAATCCACAGGCTCCCGTCCCGGGTAGGATACACGCACGAAGCCAGCATCGATGAAAGGCCTTTTCCGGTGTCATAGGCGGTAAACCGATTATCCTGATAACTGCAGATTCCCCCGTTGGTGGCAAACCAGATCCGCCCCCTGGCGTCCTCGCATACCGACCATACGGTATCATCCGACAGCCCATCATTTGACGTGAACGTAACCACCCTGGGATTGACGAGCTGATTCAAACCCGAATAGGTCCCCACCCACAGACTCCCGTCCCGGTCCTCGAGTATGGCATAGACCATATTCCCGGTCAGGCCATCCTGTTTTCCAAATCGGGCGAATTGATCCCCATGCCACTGAAACATTCCGGCGCCATCAGTCCCGATCCAGATCACCCCATTTTTTTCACGGCAAATGAAGCGAATATGATGGGGCGGAAACAAACCGGAATGGCTGAAAAAAGTAAATACTCCGTTTTTGAATCTCACCAGCCCCCGATTGGTACCCAGCCACAGGTTCCCGTCATCTTCGGCAAGCATATGTGAAACGGATATGACTTTCCCGGTCAGGGATTCCTTTTCCAGCAACGCTTTCCATGCCCCACCGCCAAACCGGTATAGCCCCGAAACAGTCCCCACCCACAAGGTTCCGGATTTATCGCCGGTAAGGGCATGAACACTTTTCAAATCGCTATTGATATCGGGGTTAAATGCCTCAAAGATCTGATTGTGGAAGCAGGTCAGTCCCCTCAGTTCGCTGCCGATCCATACCCGATGCTGTTGATCTTCATAAATAGAATAGATGATATCATCGGATAGCACTTCGGAACCTCTCAGGTGGAAAAACCGTCCGTCTTTAAAATTCACCAGCCCCAAGCGGGTTCCGATCCAGAGCATATTTCCGGAATCGGCAAATAAGGTATTGATATAGTTAACTTTTATTTCGCCGGTATTCTGGGTGTTGAACTTAAGAAATTTCACCCCGTCAAAACGGATGAGGCCGCCCTGGGTGCCGATCCATAAATACCCCTCGCCGGTCTGGGCCAGCGAGGTGATCATGGAAACCGACATTCCGTCGGCTTCCTTCCACTGCCGGTTTACATACTGGGAAATTTTTTTCTGGCTATCCAGGGAAAAAATGCAGAGCGTCCCCACCATTAAACCGGCCAGCATCCATCCGGCATATCGGGTCCGGATTATTTTATGGATGCCTCTCCGGAACCGGCTCTTCATGAATCCCATTTCGTATCCGCTTTCAATCATCCTCCAGGCGAAAATTGTATTGTATTACGGTTCAACCTATATTTCAACATCTTTTTGATCCGATTGGCAAACATAGAAGTTGAGAAACAGTAAGTAGTAAGTAGTAATTAGTAAAAAAATTCCTTAACTCTCACCAATCACTAGTCCCTAATCACCAATCACTAGTCCCTAATCACCAGTCACTATTCACCAGCCACCAATCACAAATCACTTGAACCGAATAAACCCCTCCTCTTATTTGACAATAAAAATTCACTGTGATAAAAAATAATTTTTCGGTAATCACGTGCGAATGAGGAAAGCGCGGATAAAAGGAGGAAACACCATGGAAGGAAGAGGCAACTGGGGATCGAAAATCGGCTTTATTCTGGCTGCCTCCGGATCGGCCGTGGGTCTGGGAAATATCTGGCGATTTCCCTATACCACCGGAAAAAACGGAGGGGCCCTGTTTGTTCTGGTCTATATCATTGCCGTGGTGGTGGTGGCCCTGCCGGTGCTGATCGCCGAGGTGACCCTGGGCCGGTTTACCGGTAAAAACCCGGTCGGCGCCTATCAAGCCCTCAGCCCGGAGAAGAAAAAAATAGCCGGTTCAGGCAATTTCTTTGACCGACTCACAACCGCTCTGTTTCAGTGGAAATATGTGGGATACCTGGGGGTGTTGACCGGATTTGCCATCCTTTCCTATTATGCGGTTATCGCCGGCTGGACAGTGGGTTATTTCATTAAATCCGTCACCGGTGAGATGGCCAAAATTACCACCGGGAACACCGAGCAGATATACAGCAGCTTTACCTCCAACACCATCCTGCAGATTGCCTTGCTGGGCTTTTTTATTTTCATGACCGCCTATGTGGTCTCCCGGGGCGTGTCCAGCGGCATCGAAAAATTCTCCAAGATCCTGATGCCCATGCTGTTCGGCCTGATGTTGCTGCTCCTCATCCGGGCCCTGACCCTCTCCAACGCCGCCGCCGGCCTGAAGTTTTACCTCCAGCCCAAGTTTTCCGATCTTTCGCCCAGGGTCATTATCGAAGCGCTGGGCCAGGCATTTTTCAGCATGAGCCTGGGCATGGGAACCATGATTACCTACGGGTCCTATGTAAACAAGCGGGAAAATATCCCCACCTCGACCGCCTGGATCGCTTTCTTTGACACCTTCATCGCCTTTCTGGCCGGGCTGATTATCTTCCCGGCCATTTTTCACGCCCACATGAATCCGGCCGGCGGACCCGGCCTGGTTTTCAAGATCCTGCCGGTCATATTCGCCAAAATGCCGCTGGGCTATATATTCGGCCCCCTGTTTTTTGTTCTTCTGGCCATTGCCGCTCTCACCTCGACCATTTCGGTCCTGGAGGTGCCGGTTTCGTTTGCCATCGACGAACGGAAGTGGAGCCGGAAAAAAGCGGCCTGGATCATCGCTTTTATTACCTTTCTGGTCGGTATTCCGTCGGCGCTGTCTGAAAAATTCCTGGATTTGATGAATTTCATCTGGGGAAACATATCCCTGAGCATCGGAGCGCTCATGGTTTCGGTATTTGTGGCTTATGTCTGGAAAACCTCGAAAGCGCTCATGGAAATTTCCCGGGGCACGGAAAAATTCAAATTCGCCGCTTTCTGGCTGGTTTCGATCAAATACATCACGCCGGCTTCGATCATCGTGATTCTCATTGGTATCATCGTCCTGGGCATCACCTTTTAAACGTAAAAGGGCACTCCCGGTTGACCGGGCAGCTCGGGCAATCCGGATTGAGCGGTTTGCAAATGGTCTGGCCGAATCCCACCAGTATCCGGTTCACCCGGTTCCATTGGCCGCGTTCAAAAATCCCGGCCAGTTCCGATTCCACCTCGTTCGGGGTATTTCCCCGGGCCCATTCCAGTCGGCGTGAAATCCGGAACACGTGGGTATCCACTGCGATGGCCGGCCGGTTGAAAGCCAGGGCCAGCACCAGGTTGGCGGTTTTTCTCCCCACCCCGGGAAGTGCGGTCAACCCTTCGATGGTGTCCGGAATTTCTTCCCCCTGACCCAGCCTGCGGCAGATTTCCATAATGTTTTTGGCCTTCTGGCGGTAAAATCCCACCGGATAAATCAGCTTGGCAATTGCCGTCTCCCCCAGGGCTGCCATTTTTTCCGGGGTATCGGCGGTAGCAAACAACCGCCGGGATGCCGCCAGGGTGACCGGGTCTTTGGTACGGGAACTGATTAAAACCGATACCAGCACCCGGAACGGTGTGGTGCGGATGCTGCGCTCAAAGGCCTCGACCGGCGGATTAAGCTTCCGGACGGTTTTTTCAATCCGGTTCAGCAGCCGGAGC
>CAZOWT010000049.1:0-11592 GCA_964583345.1 uncultured Clostridia bacterium | reverse complement strand
TCGATGCTGAGCTGACAACGTTCTGGCAGCGCAAACAGTTTCAATGTGGTATCGCTGACTTCATAGCGATCAGCCGTCAGCGGTGTACCATCGAGCAGAATCGCACCCAGATCGAGTTTTTCACCATTCAGGTTGATTTCGCTGCGGATATCGACCCGGGGTTTCAGGCTGGCCGATACCCCGCAGTACCGGTCCTCGGACAGGCGGACCGCTTTCCATAATTTATCAGGCGGAAGATTTTTCCCTTTGAAAACATACCGGACCACTATGGACTTAAATCTTCGCGGATGTTCTTCCACCAGGACCGCTTCGGTTTCCACTTCAAAGGCTTCTACCTCCAGCCTCATTTTTTTCAGTATGGATATCACATCCATGCCGGTGCAGCCGGCCAGCGAAACCAGGGTCAGGCCCTTGGGTTTGGGGCCTCTGTTCTGACCGCCAACATCTTGGTCCGCATCGATCATGATATGGTGGCCGTCCAGTTCCGCATCAAAAGCCATGCCTTCCTGCCAGGTTATCTTCGCCTTCATCAGACCTCCAGTGTAGGGAACAGGCATGCCTGTTCCTAATCCTATTCACAATCAAAAATTATAAAGCCTTTCTCTATTGATTTCAAGTTATCATCAAAGACTATGCTTGTAGATATAAATTGAGGAATTTATCTTCTCGCGTCGCCCGTCGTATTGTCCTGCGGATCAATAAATTATCGATTCAATTTTTCAACCCGCTTCGCTCAAACAGAGAAAAATTGCCCCGAAAAAGACGGGACCATCGATAATTTACTTCAATACTCCTGAGGCTCCCATCGAAGATAATTTCCTCAATCAAGCAACACCATTAACATAACCAATACCATAAAAACCATGGTCGCGCGAGGGGATTTCTCCAGAGCGTGCCCCGGAGCGAACATGGAATATCCATGTGAGTGAGGACCGGAGGCGGAAATTGAGCACAATTTCCGGCGTTAGCGAAGGAGATATTCCCGGAAGCGACTGCAACGTGCAATTAAAACAAATGCCTGGATGAGATCTTACTCTTTACGTCCTCACACTTTACAATTTATGAAATATTTTTTCTAATTACTACTTACTGCATACTACTTACTGTTTCTTATCTTCTCACTTCCGATGTTATGATGGTCATGCCCGAAGTGGTGAACGAATCCCATCTCCCTGCATTCACCAAATTAATTTTACAAAATGCGGCCGCTTCCGGAAATGGAATTAATAATCGGATCGTGATATGATAATTTTGAAAAAATTTATGGGAACCGGGATGGAGAAACCATGCGGCTGAGAAAGGAAAAAATCCTCGATCTGCTGAAGATCACCGAGGACATCAACCACATTAATGACATCGATTCCCTGCTGGACCGGGTGCTGACCGAAGCCCGGTTTTTCACCCGCTCGGATGCCGGTTCCATCTACCTGGTTAATGGCAAAAAACTTTCCTTTGAATACGTTCAAAATGAAACCCTGATGTCCCGGGACCCTTCCGGCAACCGCTATCTATACCAGAAAAAGGAAATGCCCCTGGATACCGGTTCCCTGGCCGGATTTGTGGCCCTTACCAGGCAGCCGCTGTGCATCGGCGATGCCTACTGTCTGGGGCCGGAGGTCCCCTACTGCTTCAACCGTTCGTTTGACCTGCAGTCCGACTACCGGACCTGTTCGATCCTCACCGTACCGCTGGTGACTTCCCGGGACCGGATTATCGGGGTGATGCAGATCATCAATCCCCAGGACAGAAGGGGAAACATCGTCCCTTTTTCAGCCGAAGACCAGCTCATGGTCACCTATTTCGCCTTCCATGCGGCCATTGCCATCGAAAAGGCCAAGATGACCCGGGAGATGATCCTGCGCATGATCAATATGGCCGGACTCCGCGACCCCAGGGAAACCGGGGCCCACGTCAACCGGGTGGGCGCCTATTCCATTGAAATCTACCAGCGCTGGGCCAGGGAACGCGCCATTCCCATGGAACAGATTAAAAAGACCAAGGACCTGCTCCGCATTGCCGCCATGCTGCACGATATCGGGAAGATCGGGGTCAGCGACGCCATATTGAAAAAACAGGAGGAACTGACCCCGGACGAATTCGAACAGGTCAAGCAGCACGCCGAATACGGCTTCCGGCTCTTCCAGGAAACCACTTCGGAATGGGAGGAAATGGCTGCCCAGGTGGCGCTGTATCATCATGAACGCTGGGACGGCAGCGGCTACCCGCGTAAAATAAAAGGGGAAAAGATTCCCATTACCGCCCGAATCGTGGCCCTGGCCGATGTCTATGACGCCCTGGTTTCCCGGCGATCCTACAAAAAATCCTGGGAAGAACCGGACATCCTCCGCCTGGTCCGGGAAGAAAAGGGCCGGCATTTCGACCCCGGCGTGGTGGACGCTTTTCTCGCCATTTACGATGTCATCAAAGCCATCCAGGAAAAATACCCAATTTGAATCTTGATATTTTTTCATCGGGGTTGTATATTGAGGTGGGGCTTTACAAAATGAATTTACGCTTAGGGGGAGTT
Source organism: uncultured Clostridia bacterium (assembly GCA_964583345.1). Lineage (GTDB taxonomy): Bacteria > Acidobacteriota > Aminicenantia > UBA2199 > UBA2199 > CAZOWT01. The sequence continues at coordinate 9,065 of CAZOWT010000049.1, read as the reverse complement.
GGAGAGCGATCAACCGGGACTCAAACCCCGGATTTCCCCGGAAACCGGAGAACAGAATAACATGCCCGAAACCGCCGGCATCAGGCAATTAAAAAAATACGCCGAGGACCTGAAAAAAGTCTATGATCTGGAAAAGGAAAAAAGGACCGGGCTGGAGAACGCCAACCAGCAGATGAAAAAGTACGCCGAAGCCCTTAATCAAACCATCCGGAAATTGAAAGAGGCCAACCGGAAATTGAAGCTCCAGGTTGAATTTGAGGAACAGGAAAAATTGATGCAGAAAAAATTGATCCAAATCAACAAAATGACCTCGCTGGGCACCATGGCCGCCGGCATTGCCCATGAAATCAACAATCCCATCAGTTACATCCTGGGAAACTCCCAGATATTACAGGAATTATGGGAAGAAATCGAAAAAATCATGAAAGAATCGCTGGAGGATCAAAAAAATTTCGCCCTCAAAGGAATCCCTTTCGAGGAAATCACGGTCCTGATTCCGAAAATACTGAAAAACAACATCGAAGGTGCCCGGCAGATCAGCCAGATTACCGGAAAACTGAAAGATTTCAGCCGGCCGGAGACTCAGCCTTTCTCCGGAAAAATCGACCTGAACCAGGCCATCGAATATGCCATTGCCGTCATGGACAAACAGATTAAAAAACAGACCAGCAATTTTCAGGTAAAATTGGGCGGCCATATTCCGCCGGCAGCCGGAAACACCCATGAACTGGAACAGGTGTTTATCAACCTCATCCAGAATGCCCTGCAGGCCCTGCCCGATAAAAACCGGGGCATCCGGATTTCATCCTCCCTGGACAAAAAAACCGGCCTAATCAAGATAAAAATCAGGGATGAAGGAAAAGGCATGACCCGGGAAATCATGGACCGAATCATGGAGCCATTTTTTACCACCCGGGAAGATAGCGGGGGTACCGGGCTGGGCCTTTATATCTGCTATTCCATCATAAAAAAAGCCGGGGGGAACATCGAAATTTTCAGCGAACCGGGCAACGGCACAGAAGTGGTGGTCAGTTTAATTTCTGCGGGCCGGAGAGAAAAACCATGAAAAAATCCGAAAAAATAAATCCGCCGGTGCTACTGGTGGATGATGAAGACAAAGTTTTGATCAGCTACGGTTTTATGCTCAGGAGCGCGGGGATAACCGATATCGCCAGCCTGGAGGATCCCCGTAGGGTCATGCCTTTTTTATCCAAAAAAGAGGTGTCGGTCATTGTGCTGGATCTCACCATGCCCTTCATATCCGGAAAAGAACTCCTTGAACGTATTCGGAAAGACTATCCCCAAATCCCGGTCATCGTGGCCACCGCCACCAACGAGGTGGATACGGCGGTGGAATGCATGCTGGCCGGCGCCTGCGACTACCTGGTCAAACCCATCGAAAAAAACCGGTTGCTATCCAGCATCCGCAAGGTGCTGGAACTCAGGCAACTCGAAACCGAGGTTTCCGCCCTGAAAGACTCCCTGCTCACCAGGGGACTGAAAAAAGAAGAGGCGTTTTCCCATTTCATCACCGGCAGCCAGGCCATGATCTCCATTTTCAAATATATCGAAGCCATCGCCGATTCCCCCTTCCCGGTGCTCATCCTGGGAGAAACCGGGGTGGGCAAAGAACTGATCGCCAAGGCCATTCACCTGTCCAGTTCGGCCAGCAAAAACCTGGTGTTGGTCAACGTTTCCGGCCTGGACGACACCCTGTTCACCGATACCCTGTTCGGCCATACCAAGGGGGCTTTTACCGGCGCCGGCGCTTTCCGGGAGGGTTTGATCACCCAGGCCGAAGGTGGAACCCTGTTTCTGGACGAGATCGGAGACCTGAGCGCCCCGTCCCAGGTCAAGCTGCTGCGCCTCATCCAGGAGAAAGAATACTATCCCCTGGGTTCTGACCTGGCAAAAAAAACTGACTGCCGGATCATCGCCGCCACCAACCGGGACATCAAGGACCGGGTCAATTCTGAAGTATTCAGAAAAGATCTGTACTACCGCTTCCTGGCTCACCAGATTACCATCCCCCCGCTTCGGGACCGTAGAGAAGATATCCCGATCTTATTCGATTTTTTCCTGAATGAGGCGGCAAAAGATTTGCATAAGAAAATCCCCACCCACCCGCCCGAACTCATCACCCTGCTCAAAAGTTATAATTTCCCCGGCAATGTACGCGAACTCCAGGCTCTGGTATACGACGCCATGTCCCGTTATGAGTCCGGGATGCTACCCATGGCCAGTTTCAAAACCCTCATCGAACTAGAAAAGGGCGGCTCCATACCGGCAAACGAAGGGGAAGGGGATACCGGATGGACCAAGTTTCTGGACGGCTTCCCCACCCTGGACCGGGCCGAGGAATACCTGATTGACCGGGCTCTGCACCAGGCCGAGGGAAACCAGGGAATCGCCGCCTCCATGCTGGGCATCTCCCGCCAGGCCCTCAACAAGCGACTGCAGCGAAAGAAACATAAACCAAACCCCACAAGAGCAAATGAATAAACTCGATTTCTACATCCCGTAAGCCGTTAATAAAGACATCCGGCTGGAGCAGGCCCGGCTGAGGGAATTGATTCCGGAATAAAAAAAAATATTGAATTATTTTTCATATTGTATTAAAAATAAAGGGGAATCAAATTTGATTAATAAAATTTGAAAATTTTAAATGGCTTTTCAAAAAGGGAAACGGAGAGAATCGCCAATGTTGATCGCTTCTCCCAAACAAAAGATACAAACCGGAACCTGAAAGGAATTTCGCGAAAAAGCGTTTTACGGCGTGCGAACAAGGCCAATAGGAATGCGGACAATTAAGGGCAACCTTGAAGTAAGGGAAATGCGCAATGAATGACCATCATAGAGCAGAATGCTTCGGGCGATGCTATTTTTACCTGGTCATTGCCACGTTGATTCTGGCTGTCATTTGCATATTGCCATTAAGCGCCGGCAACCGCGAAGTGACAGTCGGTATTTATGAAAACGCGCCCAAAGTTTTTATCACCGAATCGGGCAAACCCGCCGGAATTTTTATCGATATAATTGAATACATCGCAAATATTGAAGGATGGACACTACATTACCGTCCCGGAACCTGGTCAGAGGGATTGGACCGGTTGAAAAAAAACGAAATCGATCTGATGGTTGATGTGGCCTTAACGGAGGACCGGGCCACGATTTACAGCTTTCACAAGGAACCGGCGCTTTCAGACTGGTTCCAGGTGTATGCCCGGAAAGGTAGCGGTATCAAATCAATCGTGGATCTGGCAGAAAAACGGATTGCCGTCCTGAATCGTTCGGTACAGCAGACGGCCTTTAATCAACTGGCAAAGCAATTCGAATTGAAAATTTCGCTCATTTCCCTGCCGGATTACCGAACCATGTTTGAACGGGTCGCCAGCGGGAATGCCGAAGCGGTGATCACAAACCGCTACTACGGATCGATACACGCCAGGAAATACAACCTTGAAGATACGGCGGTCATTTTCAATCCCACAAAACTTTTCTTCGCAGCTCCGCTCGGGAAAAACAAATCGATACTGGACATCATCGATACCCACCTGATCCATTTAAAAAAGGAGCCCGATTCGATATACCATCAGTCTCTTGAAAAATGGACTTCCGAGAAGATCTCCTATACATTGCCGGACTGGATAAAAATCACCATTCTCACGGTGTGCGGCGCCCTTCTCATCAGCTTACTGGGAAGCATCATTTTGAAATATCAGGTAAATGTGAGGACCCGGAAACTTCAAAAGATAAACCGGGATTTAAATATTCTGAGCGGATCCAATCAGACGCTGGTTCACGCCAAAAACGAAACCGATCTGGTTGAGACCGTCTGTCGAATCCTGGTGAGTATCGGAAGATACCGTTTGGCCTGTATCGGTTTCCCGGAATCGGACAACCCCGAAGCCCTCCGTCTGGTGACAGCAGCAGTCCCTGAAAAGGAAAATGCCTCTGTCACAGATATGATATGGGGCAAACATGATCCCAGTCGTATAATCGCGACAGAGGTCTTTCGAAACCGCCGCAATTATACCGTCCGGGATATTTTATCCAACCCTGAATTTACATCATGGCGAACCGATGCCAAAAAGCGGGGTTATTCCTCAGCATTGATGATTCCCCTGATATCCCAGAATCATTCACTCGGCGTACTCGGGATATATTCGGTTGATCCCCTCGATTTTAATCCCGGGGATGTGGGACTCCTTACCGAAATCGCCAACAATATGACCGTCGGCATAATCAGCCACCGGATGCGGATTGCCCGGGACAAAGCCGAATCAGAGCATCAATCGGTGCGGCAGCTTTTCGAGAACATTGTCAAATTTCTACCCGATGCGACCTTTGTAATCGATCAGGACAAGAGAGTCATCGCCTGGAACCTGGCATGCGAAGCCATGACAGGCGTAAATAAAGAATCCATTCTCGGCAAGGGCGATTACGCCTATTCCGAGGCATTTTTCGGCCAACGTCGTCCTATTCTTATTGACCTGCTGGACCTGCCTGATTCCGAAATGGAATCCACCTATAAATACATTGACCGCAAAAACGACAGAATTTATGCCGAGTTATTTATCCAGCGTCTCAACAACGGCCGGGGAATCCACCTGTGGGGCGTGGCGTCGCCCCTATATGACCTGGATGGCCGGCGATACGGCGCCATCGAGACGGTCCGTGACGTAAGCGAACAAAAGGCCATGGAAGAAACATTGCGTGAAAGCGAAAAAAAGTACCGGGAGCTGGTCATGCTGGCCAACAGCATCATCCTGCGCTGGTCATACGATGGGCGGGTCACTTTCATGAATGAGTTCGGTCTGAAGTTTTTCGGCTACTCCGAATCGGAGATTATCGGCAAACACCTGATCGGAACCATCGTTCCCGAGATTGATAGCAACGGCCGAAATTTGCGGCAAATGCTGGAGGATATTCCAAAAAATCTGAAGACGTTTGAAAGAAATATCAATGAAAATATCCGCGGGAACGGCGAACGGGTATGGATCGACTGGCGGAATAGAATAGTGCTCGATGAGCGGAAACAGATAAAAGAGGTACTGAGCATTGGCTCGGACATAACTGATCTCAAGCAGGCCGAGGAGCAGATTAACCGGCTCAATGATGATTTGCAACGCCATGCGGAAAATCTGGAAAAACGGGTGGAAGAACGCACCGCAGAGCTAGCCATAGCCAAGGAACAGGCAGAATCCGCCGACCGCATCAAGTCCGCTTTTCTGGCCACCATGAGCCATGAACTGCGCACGCCGCTCAACTCCATTATCGGATTTACCGGCATCCTGCTCCAGGGACTACCCGGCCAATTGAACCCGGAACAGCAAAAACAGATAAAAATGGTACAAACCAGCTCCCGCCACCTTCTGGACTTGATCAACGACGTGCTTGACATATCAAAAATCGAGGCTGGACAGTTATCGCTTACTTTCGATACCTTTGCCCTGCGTCCTGTTATCGAAAAAATCGTGGCGTTGGTTTCCCCGATAGCCGAAAAAAAAGGTCTCGATGTGAACCTGGATATCTCGGCAGGTGTCACCGAAGTGCACACGGATCAGCGCCGGCTGGAGCAGGTAATACTCAACTTGCTCAACAATGCTATCAAATTTACCGAACATGGAAACATCCGGGTTTTCTGCAAAACCGGCAATGAACAATATGTTATTGCAATCTCAGATACCGGCATCGGTATCCAACCGGAAGAAATTCCCGGACTTTTTCAGCCCTTTCACCAGATTGATACTGGACTGACACGCAAACATGAAGGAACCGGACTGGGACTTTCCATTTCCAGGAAACTGATGGTCATGATGGGCGGAACCATCGATGTCGAAAGTCAATGGGGCCGCGGGAGTACATTCACCATTCGCCTGCCGAGACATTCAGAGGAGAAAACATGAGCAACCGATTGTTGATTATCGAAGACAATGAGCAGAATCTTTACATGATGCGCTTTTTGCTGGAAAAAAATGGGTTTACCGTCATGGAAGCAAGAAACGGCCCCGATGGAATCAAGAAGGCCCTTGAATACAGGCCCGGGGCGATTCTGCTTGACATTCAACTGCCGGAAATGGATGGCTATACCGTGACCAAAGAACTCAAGAATCATCCCGAACTAGCGGACGTACCGATTATCGCCGTTACGTCTTATGCCATGGTAGGAGACCGGGAACGGATTCTGGCCGCCGGTGCCAACGGTTATATCGAAAAACCCATCAATCCGGATATATTCGTATCTGAAATCAAGCAGTTCCTGCATCAGCATCGGGGGGAGAAAAAGGGGGTACAGAAATGAATATTTTGCTTGTCGACGATCATGAAAATAACATCTACCTGCTGGAAAGCATGCTGAAAGCCAAGGGGCATACCATACAGTCAGCCCCGAATGGCGCCCGCGCCCTCAAGGTACTTTCCGGCGGGGGGATCGATATGATTATCAGCGATATTCTCATGCCGGTGATGGACGGCTTCCAGTTGTGCCGAACCGTAAAAACCGACCAAAACATGCGATCCATTCCATTCATTATTTATACCGCCACCTATACCGGCCCCAAAGATGAAGCATTCGCCCGAAAGATCGGAGCGGACCGTTTCATCGTCAAACCCTGTGAACCTGATGTTTTTCTGCAGGCAGTAACCGATGTAATGACCGAGGCCGGAAACCGGGGAGGAGACATTCAACCTGAACCCGTCACCGAAAAAGAGGTTTTTAAACTCTATAACGAACGGCTGATCAGAAAACTCGAACAAAAAATGATGGAGACCGAATATGAAATCCAGGCACGGCTGGTGATTGAAAAAGAGCTTCGCGAAAGCGAGGAAAAATTCCGTTCGATCACAGAAGACTCGGCGGATGCCATATTTATCACCGATCAGCAGGGCAATTATCAATATGTCAACAAAGCTGCTAGCAGCATGCTCGGGTACAGCCAGAAAGAACTGATGGCCATGAATATCGCTGATATTTCGCAACCGGAAGACGTTGATAAATCACGCGAACTTTTCGTAAAAATACTGAAAACGGGAAAAATATACGCGGAAATCGTGATGGTCAGAAAAGACAAAACCACCCTGCCGGCTGATCTCAATGCCGTGGTGTTGCCCAACCAGCTGGTGTACGGAAGCTGCCGGGATCTCACCCAGCGAAAAAAAATGGAGCAGGAACTCGAACAGTCCCGGAATTATCTGGAAGAACAAGTAAAAGAAAGAACTTTAAAATTAAACGATGCCCTGCGTGATTCCGAAACCAACCGGGAGCGCATCGAAACCATTTTTAAATCCGTTTCCGAAGGATTGATACTCACCGACATTACCCATCGCATCATGATGATGAACACCCTGGCCGAAGACTGGTTGGACATCCGTTTCAGCATGGTTTACAACCGATTGATCGATGATTCCCTCAACCAGAAAAATCTGATAAAATTGATCAAAGATACCGGGCCCGGTCAAACCTCCTCCACCCGGATCGATATTGAAATACCGGGAACCAACAAAAGCAGGAAAATTATCCTGGAAGCCTCGGCAAAAAACATCATGTATAAAGACAACAAATCCATTGGGACTATCATCACGCTGCGGGATGTAACCAAGGAACAGGAAATGGACCAAATGAAGACCGATTTCCTCTCCACCACCGCCCATGAACTCAGAACCCCGCTGACCACCATCCAAGGATTTTCCGAAGTGCTGTTAACCCGGAAGGACCTGAAAAAAGATGAAAAAGAAAAATTTCTTCGCTACATCAATAAACAATCGGTCAACCTCGCCCAGATTCTCAACGACCTGCTGGATATCTGCCGAATCGAGTCTGGGAAGGATTTCGAATTGAAAATAGAAAAATGCATTCCCAACGACATCATTACCGAACTGCTGGAAAATTACCGAACATCATTCCCAAAGTTCAGATTTACAGCCGACCTGGAAGAAAACGGCCGGCCGGTGCTTGCTGATCCCGGAAAAATCGAACAGATCCTTCAAAATCTGCTCTCCAATGCGATCAAATACTCGCCCGAAGGCGGGGAAATCAGGATCAGTACCGCCATTAAAGGCAAAAATTACCAGGTAAGCATCCAGGACCAGGGCATCGGCATGACCGGAGAACAGGTAAAAAAAATATTCGAAAAATTCTACCGGGCCGACAGTTCGGATACCGCACCCACCGGAACCGGACTGGGCATGAGCATCGTCAAACTCATCATCGATAAGCACAACGGAAAAATATGGGTGGAGAGCGAACCGAAAAAAGGAACCCGGGTGGTTTTCACCCTGCCTATTGGCTGAAAACAGCAACCGGCCCAACCGGTTCCCGCTTTTCAAATGAATGGTTATGCCGAAATCCGCTGGCCGCTGACCCGGCTGAAGGAATTAAAATCTTTCAACAGCCGCAATTTTTCAATTTTTTCGGTTTTGAATTCGGCGACGATGATCGACAATTCATCATTGCTTTTTGAATCCACGATCTCATAGAATTTGGACGCAATCATTCCGGACTCAATCACAAACGCCAGCGCCACCGCTTCACCCTGGGTGAATTTCTCCGACCGGGCATTCCGGACCAGCATCTGGAGGTAATCCAGACCGGTCAGTATGGTCTCGTTGGTAAAGCGCATCATGTTGTAATTATAAACACTGTCGATGATTTTCTGGGTGCATGAACGCAGCCAGTCCGCATACCTCAACTTGGGCAGCGCCAGGTTCAGCCAGAAATCCTGGTATGCCGGAAATTTCTCGCTGTAAAGGGTATAGAGAAATGAGAGCATATCCTGGTAATCGGCCAGAATCCCGATTTTTTGTTTTTGCCAGCCTGATAAATTCATGTTGACCTCCTGTTGTCAATTTCAAATTGGCTCTTAAACCTTAATGTCCAATAAGTTCCTCATGCCATTGTAAAGCAAAACGAATGCCAGGCCGGCAAACCGGGAAAACCTGTGTCAAATGCCCGTTTTTGGTTTTTTTCGAAAACCTGGGAGTTGCGACAGAACTTTACAGCAACGCCGTAGTTGGCAGGCCCACATTAATTTTTTGATTGAAAATTAAATATATTGAGAGTATTT
>CAZOWT010000048.1:14025-16873 GCA_964583345.1 uncultured Clostridia bacterium | reverse complement strand
CTGGAGTGAAGGTGTCGGTGAGAGCCAGACGACCGCCTCTGGCATTGTGAGCATCAGCGGCTTTCATGGCGTCCAGTCCGGACAAGATTTCCAATACCAGGACTCCCAGCCATATTATATACCACAAAGACCATGCCACGGCCCACCAAAACACAAACCAAACCACATAAGCGCCGATTCCCAGAATCAGCCAGAATGTCATCCCCTCTCCAACCCAGAGGTGGCCCAATCCGGGCAAAAGGATCGACAACCAGAAAGCAATCCAGGGTTCTTTATACCCGGGGTCCCCAGGTCTTATGGCTGCATCCAGGATAACCGGTTGAGCAACGATAAACAAAGCGACTAAAACAAACAAGATTTTTACTTCCAGTTTCATGAATCCTCCTTGCGAAAAGATATATCATATATTTTTTTTTTTTTCAACAAAATAAAAAAGATATTTCATTTGACTTTTTAAATCTTTGTTTGCTAATATTTTTCTAATGTCCTCAATCATTTTTTTTTACATCGCCTGTTTTTTTATTTCATTTTTCTTCTGTATCCCCATCGGACCGGTCAATATCGAAGTCTTTCAAAACGCGGTGAAAAGGTTGTATCCACAGGCAATCAGTATTGCCGTGGGCGCGGCTATCGGTGATGCCACCTGGGCTTGGTGCGCTTTTTTCGGAATTTCTCCCTTCCTGTATTCAAAAAACATGGAGGCAATTTTCTTTGTTTTCACCTCAATTGTCACCGCGATTCTGGGAATTCTGGCTATCAAGGATGCCCGGTTCATTGAAAAAAAAGAAGAAGAAATTATCGAGAGGATAAAAATCAAAAAAAAAAGATGGGCCCTGATCAAGGGATTAACAATGGTTCTGGTAAATCCCCTGGGAATCGTATCCTGGATGGTCAGCCTATCATTCCTGAGAAAATTAAGCTTCTATATCCCCTTGGAATTGAGGTATGAAGTACTCTTTTTCCTGGTGGTAATAAGCGGCGCCGTCAGCTATTTTATTATCATCATAACCATCACCCACAAACTGAAAAAGGTCTTCAGTCCGGAACGCACCTACAAGGTGGTGAAATTCCTCGGATACCTGTTAATATTATTCAGCCTGTATTTCCTGTTCAATGCCATAAAATTATTTTTCTTCAACGGGTCCTCGTACATTCAGCAGATCACATCCACCTGAGACCCGTAAAAAATGATATTTACAATTTTCGGATACCCAAAAACCGGCAAAACATTGCTGTTCAATCTCCTCACCGATAAACAGGAGGAAGTTTCCAAATTTTCTGTTTCAAGCCATAAATACCATACCGCAATCGTGGATGTGCCTGATGCCCGCCTGGCAAAACTGGGTGAATCTTTGAACCTTCCCCCTATTTATGCCAAAATTGAATACCTGGACGCCGGGCCCATTTCTTACGGCGAAGTAAAAAACTCAACCTTCATCGACCTGCTCAGAAGAGCGGACGGACTGGTTCATATTGTCCGGGGATTTCATGACCCGGAGATCATTCATGCCTGCGGATCGGTTGATCCCCGACGGGATATTAAAAACATGGAAGAGGAACTTCTGCTGGTTGATCTGATCTCGATCGAGAAAAGGCTTGACCGGATCAACGCCGATCTGAAAAAGATGCAATCCAGAGAATTAACCGATGAACACGAACTCCTGGGCAAATTAAAAAATACGCTGGAAAGCGGAAGACCGCTGAGGGAATATCCCATAACCCCTGTCGAGGACCATATCATCAAAGGTTATAAATTCCTGACCATCAAACCCCTGATTAATATCATCAATACAGACGAAAATTCATATTCGGATTGGGTCGATTTCGAAAGAGATCCGCAAAACGAAATGGTCGGAATGACATTTTGCGGACAGATTGAAAAGGAATTGCTGGAACTCGAGGCCGCGGAACGCATCCTGTTTCAAAAGGAGTACGGCCTTGAGCATTATGTCTATATTCGGGAGAGTTTTATCAAAACCAGCTATAAATCGATGGATTTGATTTCTTTTTTTACCGTTGGCAAAGAGGAAACAAAAGCCTGGACCATTCCCGCCGGGACCACAGCTTACGATGCGGCCGAGAAAATTCACACTGACATTCAACAGGGATTCATCCGCGCCGAAATCATCGGCATCGATGATTTTCTCAGTGCCGGTGGTTTTCCCCAGGCCAGAGAAAAGGGCCTCATCAGAATCGAGGGAAAAACGTATATCATCCGGGATGGGGAAATCGTGCAGTTTCGTTTCAACAAATAACCTGATTCCCGATCACCCGGAAATGTATGATCAAAAATATATTTTAGGCATAATTTTTATTTGACTTTTTATTTTAAATATATTATAGATATTAAAAAGCACGGACATAAGAGGTAGAAATGACAAAGAAGAGCATGGTTATTTTTTTCCTGTTGTTGTTTTGTTCTGTCATTTATACCCAATCGCTTTCCCAGATTGGGTTTATTGTTAAAAAAGCATTACCGGAAATAGAAACCATTTCTATCATTTACAACAAAACCCCGTCGGCAATAAAAAGAATTGAGAATGAAGTCAGACCGGCAATACTGATAACCAAAAAGAAATACATTATTTTTGGTGTTGAAAAAATGAGTGATGTCGCCTCAACCATCAATGATATACAAAAAATGGAAAAAGTAGCCGTGGTGGTGATTACCGACAATACATTCCTGACACCATCCACAGTCCAGTTTATCGCCCAGAAAACCCTGGAAAATCAAATCCCGGTAATCAGCGATCGATCCAAAGATACCTTGCAGGGAGCCCTGTTGAGTATCTATATGGAAGATTCCAAAATTCAGAAACATATCAACAAAATTATTGCCTCGGCACTG
>CAZOWT010000048.1:0-14015 GCA_964583345.1 uncultured Clostridia bacterium | reverse complement strand
GCCAGGTGGACGCCGAATAATTCCGTTATTCGGTAATTTTAAAAACCTTATCCAGTAACAATCCAAATTCATGTTCAAAGTTCGGGGTAAAAATTCCTTTCCCCAGATTATCCCTGATTTTCTTGATTTTCCAGAATCGGCCTTCATCTATTTCATCCGGATTTGGGACGGGAATTTGATCACAGCGGGTAAAAAACATGAAAACCAGTTCGGATTCGATATCGGTCTCCCATATATAACGGCTGACAAAATGCAGTTGAAATTCTTTCAAACCCAGTTCTTCGTTTGCCTCTCTTTTCAGCGCATCTTCGAGTTTTTCACCGCTTAAAATATGACCGCCAATGGCCGTATCCCATTTGCTGGGTTGGATCAATTTCTTCGATGACCGCTTTTGGAGATAAAACCGGTCCCGGTTGTCCAGGACATGGATATGAACGACAGGATGAAGCATGCCGGGTTTCGAATGGCAAATACTCCTGGGAGCCTTTCCCACGATCTTCCCTTCAACATCAACGATATCAAACCATTCCTCATCGGGATATTCCCGGTTCCAGTCTGTTTTTCCGAACCGGTTTCTCAAGGATTCGAATAAAAAGACCAGCAAAAAAATCAGGTAAAACAAGCCGCCGCTGATAAAGGCCCAGGCCTGTTTTGACATGAAAAAAGCGGAATATATGATTAAAATTGTGTGAAACAGAAACAGAACAAAAACCAGCTTCAGGCTCCGGTTGAATTGCGCCTGAACCGTCGGGTCCAATTCAATATTTTTCATGTAGCGTTTGGAAATCAGCATAATAATATTCACCGGAGAAAAAATGGAGATGCCCAGAATCACACAGAAAATCAACTCAATAATCGCCGGTTTGAGTTTGAAGAAAATTTCATTTTCCAGCAGGATCGAAACGGCGCCCAGCAGAACGATGAGAGCGATGTCCAGAAGGATGAATTTGTCAATTACCTTTTCCCTGAAATAGGAAAAAAAGAATTCTATTATTCCGAAAACAACGGCAACCATCAGACCCACCCGGGTTCCCCATACCGAATCGGCCACTATAAAAACAATCAGAGGCAAAAATCCCGGAGCCAGACTTTTCAGAAGTTTCAGTTTATCCATGTTTGGTGATCCAGCCGGCATATCTTCCCAGAAAACCCATGACCCTCGCTCCTATAGAAATGCCGAGTTCCCGGAATTTTCGCTTCAACGTCATACGCTGCCGGATAATGAAGCAGAAATCTCCGCCTATTTTTATTGCCATCCCTCCAACGGTAAATACCGGGCCTAAAATGATATTCAATACCCGGCTGTCAAACAGTTTGATACTCTGGCCAACCGCTTTTTTTAATCGGTACAATGCGGTATTCGAATAATTGTGAGAATGATATACACGGGAATCAGGTTGATAAATAATTTTATAGCCTTTATTCAGGATTTGTTTCCCCCACTCCTGATCTTCGGCGATGAGGATATCATCCTCAAACGGATACTTCAGCCATATTTCCCGGCGAATGATGGCACTCACTGTGGAAAACAGCATGGTGTCAAAACGGTTAAAACCGGTTCTGACTATTTTTTTATCCGGCATGGATTTCAATAGATCGCGCACCATATAGAGGTAACAATCTTCTCTGGGCAGATGCCGGCTGAAAACACCGGCAATTTTCCGGTCCGCATTGATTGTTTCCAGCAGTTGATTAAGCCAATGTTTATCTGCGGGAATGGCATCGGCATTCAGAAACACCAGAAATTCCCCGGAAGAATTTTCGGCACCGAAATTCCGGGTCCGGCCATGGGCGAATTCATCTGCCTTGATAGCCATTCTTTTTACGGTTTTAAACCGGTCAACCAGTGCAGGGGTTTTATCAACCGAACCGGAATCTATAACCAGGACTTCAAATTTTAAATCAGTCTCCTGATTGAAAACAGACTCCAGGCATTTCTCAATAAAATTTTCCTCATTTTTGACCGGGATGATAATGGAAACCATGGGATTTTTTTGATGGCTGTATTTGCTCATAGGCTTCTTCTTAGGAAAACCGGAAACATGACTCTAAAAATTAATCCTGATATTAACTCAGAATCCGGAAATTGTCAATCCAGCCTGGAAAGAGACGGTCAGGACGCTTCCTGGGTTTCCTTGACATTATCGATCAAAAATGAGAAAATGCAAAGGGTTTGCTGATGTTTATCAACCACACTTCCAAAGAAGTCACTGCCAAGATCGTCTATTACGGCCCCGGACTGAGCGGAAAGACCACAAATCTCCAGTATATATTTTCCGTTACCAATCCCCATTCCCGGGGAGAGCTGGTGAGCATTGAAACCGATATCGAACGAACCCTTTTTTTTGACCTGCTCCCCATCAATGTAGGCCTTGTCAAAGGTTATCAGACTAAATTCCAGTTATATACCGTTCCCGGGCAGATATTTTACGACTCAACCCGCCGACTGGTCTTGAAAGGCGCGGATGGGATCGTATTTGTCTGCGATTCCCAGGAACCGATGGTGGATGCCAATATCGAGAGCTTGGAAAATTTGAAAAAAAACCTGAACGAACAGAATCAGGACCTGCACGAGCTGCCAATTGTCCTGCAATACAATAAAAGGGACCTGAATAATTTAATCCCGGTCGAAAAATTGAACAGTACCCTGAATGCCTCGAAATGGGCCTTTTTCGAGGCCAAAGCCATCAAAGGAGAAGGGGTCATTGAAACCCTCAGGGAAATATCCAGCCTGACACTGATGAAAATAAAAAACGCCATTGAACACTCGGTTTATCAACCGAAAGAAAGAATCGCCATTAATTTTGATACCAATAATAAGAAAGAAATCATTAAAAAAGAGGCTCTGCCATTTAAGAAAATCTCAATCGACAACATATCCAGTTTCGATCAGGATGAATTCAATCTGGAATTGGATCAATCCGAAGAACGGGTAGAAGAACTGAAGGTGCTTGAAAAAACCATAAAAGATTCAGGGCTGGACCTGCTGCACACCATGGAGGACCGGTCCAGGATAACGGTTATCAAGAAAATCCCCCTGAAGGAATCCGAATTATCCATTCAGGTGAGGGATTCGCAAGCGAATATTCTGGAATCCATTGATATTGATGTTAAACCGGAAATCAAGAAGATCATGCTGATCCTGGATGTTGAGAAATAGTTTTTATATTTCGATCATCATCATTGCCTTTTTGAATGCCTGTACCGTTGTTCCCAGAAAAGATTTGAACCGCAATCCGAAAATTACTGGAGAGAATTATTTTAAACGGGTAGAAGTCAATTTTAGCAAAGGGGAAGAATTAATTAAAAACGGGGAAGTCGACGGGTCAAAATATTTTTTTGATCGGGCCATAAACATATTGCTGGATTCGAATTCCGACAATTTCGATGGAAAAAAACCGTTGATGTGGCTTGTGGACAGGATCGCTTCCCTCGAATTGAGCTATCTGCTTGAGAGCGAACCCGACGACATGGATAGGCATCAGAATTTTTTACAGGAAGTTATCGCCACCCCCCTGTTCACGCCTTCGAAAAAAGATGTCAGCCGGATAGAGCAAAAATTAATCAAGGAGCGGCCTCAATACAATTTCCCGATTCAGGTCAACTCAAAGGTTGTATCCTTTCTGGTTGCCTTTCAATCGATCCGACATGAATCGATTCAGAATGCCTTGAATCGATCGACTGCCTATATTGACACCTTTAGAAGTATCTTCCGGCAATATCAGATACCCGAAGATCTGGTATACCTTCCGATCATTGAAAGCGGTTTCAGATCGGAGGCGGTATCCAGGGCGGGTGCCAGGGGGATATGGCAATTCATGGCGTCGACTGCCAGGATGTTCGGACTTCGGGTCGACTGGATAGTCGATGAAAGAAGGGACCCGGTCAAAGCTACCGTGGCAGCTGCAAAATACCTGAAATGCCTTTACGACGAATACGGAGACTGGTACCTGGCACTGGCATGCTATAACGGAGGGACCCGCCGGGTAAACCGCGCCATCCAAAATCTGAAGACCCGTGATTTTTTCTCGATTTCCCGGACCCGTTATTTAAGAAGAGAGACCAGGAATTATATCCCTGCATTCCTGGCATCGCTGATTATTGCCAAATCATATCGTGAATACGGATTCATTCAGACCGAGACGGAAAACTCCTGGCAAAAAACAAAAATCGTTGATATTCCTTCCCCGGTGGACATCAAAACAATAGCTGGCCTGCTCGATATTCCCGCAAACACCCTGAAGGCATTGAATCCCGAGCTCATCCATGATTTCACCCCATTCGATAAAAATCTGTATTCCATACGGCTTCCCCATCACGTTGATGAAAACATCATATCCGGGATAGACAGGCTGCCTCCGGAAAAAGAATTTTTCGTCGGATGGTATCGGGTCAAAAAAGGTGATAATCTTTATCAAATTGCCCGTAAATTCAATACCACAATTTATAAAATAAAAAAAACCAATAAGCTGCGGTCCAGCCTCATCAAACCGGGCAGGCGGCTCCTGATTCCCAGGTAAAGGTAGAAGTTAAGAAGATAAGAAGTTGAGAAGTAAAGAAGCAGTAAGTAGTAATTAGTAAGTAGTAATTGGTAAAAGAGGTTCTTTCAAATCTCTTTTTTCTCTAATCACCAATCACTAGTCACTAATCACCAGTCCCTAGTCACTAATCACCAATCACGAATCACAATTGAATTACGCAACCGTAGGTTGCAAATTACTATTGAATTACAAGCTGATTTGTTTGTAACTTAGAACATAGAACTTTAAACTTTTTTTCAACATTTATTTGATTTTATTTTTTGGCTTTGTTATAAAAAAAAATGGTCAGTCGAATAAAATCAGTGGTGTTAAACGGTCTGGATGGAATTCTGACCGAAGTCGAAGTGGGATTCTCCCGGGGAATTCCGGGGATTACCATTGTGGGCCTACCGGATAACGCGGTTAAAGAAAGCCGGGAGAGGATCAAACTGGCCATAAAACATGCCGGATTCGAATACCCGGTGGGATTGAAAATCATCGTCAATCTTTCACCCGCAGACATCAGAAAAGAAGGTTCGGCTTTTGACCTCCCTATTGCCATCGGTATTCTGAGGAATAAATATCATCTTGAAAGCAATATTTTCAGGAAATTCCTGTTTTGCGGAGAGCTAAATCTCAACGGTGAACTGAATCCCGTGAAGGGCATTCTGAACATGAGCCTGTTTGCCAAGCGGAACGGATTCGGCGGGATTATTCTACCGTTTAAAAATGGAAAAGAGGCATCTTTTGTAAGCGGGATTGAAATATACGCATTCAAACATCTGAGAGAAGTGGTTGAGTTCATCATGAATCCGGCTGATTGCCAGCCATTTAAAAGCAATCAAAATCCAAGGTCGGAACCGGACCGGTGCGAGGATTTCAGTGAAATCAAGGGCCAGTATCAAGCCAAACGGGTAATGGAAATCGCCGCTGCCGGTTTTCATAATGTACTGATGATCGGACCCCCGGGTTCGGGAAAGTCCATGATTGCCAAAGCTCTTCCCTCCATTCTGCCGGATATGGAGGAGGAAGAAATGCTGGAGACATCCCTGATATACAGTGCAGCCGGATTGCTGGACCAAAAACGGTCAGTAATTTCCAGACGTCCGTACCGCTCTCCCCATCATACCATTTCGGACGTGGGGATTACCGGTGGGGGAAAATACCCGATCCCGGGTGAAATTTCCCTTTCCCATAACGGTGTTCTGTTTCTCGACGAACTGCCCTATTTTAAAAAAACGGCTCTCGAAGTACTCCGGCAGCCACTGGAAGACGGAAAAATCACCATTTCACGATCATTAACCTCACATACATTTCCGGCAAAATTCACGCTGATAGCGGCCATGAATCCCTGTGAAGATTCCTACGGGATTAAGAATTACCCTTACCTGGGTTGCACCGAAAACCAGAAAAGACAATATTATTCAAAAATATCAAAACCGCTCCTGGACAGGATCGATTTGCAAATCGAAGTTAAAAAGGTCAAAATTGATGAAATCACATCCCGGGTCATGGCAGAGAGTTCCCGGGAGATAAAAAAAAGGGTGGTAGCGGCCAGGGAGATTCAACTGGACCGTTTGAAAAATCTACGCTTCAGAATTTTTGCCAACGGACAAATGTCAAACCGGGAAATAAAAAAGTTTTGCATACTGAATCCCGAATGCGAAAGATTGATAAAAAAAGCGGTCGAAAAAATGAATTTAAGCGCGCGCAGTTATTTCAAAATATTAAAAATTTCAAGGACCATTGCGGATCTTGACCAACAGGAAGCCATAAAAACCATTCATCTCACTGAGGCCTTGCAGTACAGATCGCTGGACCTGTTCAGGTTATAGGTGTTGTTTTTTCAGACCGGCATATTCCCGGCCTGAAAACATATGCCGGGAAGAATATCGGCGTTTATTCCTGAATTTTAAACTGGGTACTAGCGTTTTTACCCATATAAAAATTGGCCAATATGTTTACCAGCACCGGCGCATACTTCTTACCGCAGAGATCACAGACCGGCCGGAAAACAGAACTTGCCGAATAATCGAAAAGAAAAAGATCAAGCGGAATCCGCTTCAGCATTTTTTCACCGCAAATGGCGCATTTTTCTTTTTTTACGATGTTGTTATATTTTATGACCAGATGGGGCTGCAAATCATACTCAAAACCGGGGTCAATTACATCTCCGGTTTTGCAGTCCATGAGACCTCTGCTTCCCAGGTCGGTTATTTTTGAAAAGTATCTGGTTTTATCCCATTGCGGAAGGGTTTTTAGGTACTCCCGGGTTTCGGCCAGATTGGTGAATTTTGATTCCCCGCAACGGTTTCTGGTCTGGTTAAGAATTGTCACATCGATATTACGGTCTACCTTGATGTCCCCTATCAAACACTGGAGCAGGTGGTCATCGGTCTCTTCCCACTCAATCCAGCCATTTCCTTCCGGGGATTCGAATATCAGGTTACCATCCAGGTTATAATATTTAGTCATGCTTGGTTTATTCATACCATATTTTTAAAAAAAAGGGAATACCGGTTCGGTTTAAAAATAATCCTGGCTCCGGAGAATCAATTTCTTCGCGCCAGTGAATAACCGAAGCTTAAACCGGCCGCCCCGGCTGGATAATTTTAAAATTAATCCCTTGACAAAAAAAAAGGCAGGTGCTATACAAAAAATAGAAAGCAAGAAGGGATGAGATGCTTGAGAAGTTAAAACAACTGGTGGCCAAAAAACACACCGCGGCCGAACTGTTGGAAAAAAAGGGAAGATTCGAAGATGCCTATCGGGAATATGTTAAAATCGGTGATTACATCAAAGCCGCGGAAATTTTAAGCAGAATGGGCAAATGGCACAATGCCGCCAATTTATTCATCCAGCACCACGATATTGACCGGGCCCGCCGGGCCATTGAAAACTGTTTCAAACGAAACGATTCCTGGGAATCATTCCAATTGAATCCAAGCACAAAGATTACCATAGAAGACTGGTTGAAAGAAAAAGACCAGACCCGCCGCTTTGTCAGGTATGTTCAGGATGTTGAGACAAATGACAACAAAGGAATTCCATTAATCATTATTCTCGCCGAAAAACTGAAAAATGTAGCAGAATATAAATATGCGGCAGAACTTTTTCGCAAAGGTTATCACCTGGTCAACAAAGGGAAATCAGGTGAAAAGATCGCAAATGAGATTTGGCTCCGGCATGCAACCGAATGTTATGCCCGTGCCAAAATGGTCGACCAGGCTGCAGAATGTTTAAGAAATCTGATGATGACCGAAGTCAAAATCGGCAAAGAGATTTCAAAAGACTATCGATATAATCCATATCGAAATTATACGTTTCACCTTCAGTTTGCCAAGGAGCAAAACTTCTTAAAGGAATTTATCGCTAAACTGGAAGATTATGACCCCTTCAATATTGCCTATGACCTGATCAAGATCGATGAAACCGAATTATCTATTGAATTGTTTTTCAAATATTTCGGCCGGATTGCCAGCAAACATTTGACCGAGGAAGAATCGGAAATTCGCAACGAAAAAGTCAGTTATTGCCTCAACCAGTATGTTGTTTTTTATCGAAATAAAAAAGAATTCACCAAAGCCGCTGAAATCGCCCTGCTTAATTCCCAGAAAAAAATTGCCGGGGACCTATACAAGATGGATACCCAATTAAAGGAAGCAAAAAGAAAACCGATTGTCCAAACCCGGGAAAACCTGGACAAAACATTTAAGTGCCCGGTGTGTGGCGAAGAAGTGAAATCCGGCTGGGAAATATGTCCCAATTGTGAAAATGTTCTATCCTTAAATATGTGTATCTGCGGAGAAAAGATAAAACCTCATTGGAAAATTTGCCCGAACTGCCAACGCCGGTTGGGATAACCTCGCTTCATTATTTCCGGTTGGAGTCACCATATTTTCATCCGGTTGGCAATTCCTTTAATGATGTTGTTCACGACAATGATATTGCTGTCTTCAAATAAACCGCACGTCTTTTGATTTGTTACTTTTTCAGAAGGTTTCTTTCGCTGAACGTCTCGGGCGGGATGACAATATCAAAATCGATTTTGGTAATCACCATCTCGGTTTTCGAATCCTCTCGCAATTTATCTTCCAGGGTGACTTTCACCGGATAAAACCGGTTCTGATAAACTTTGATTTCATCCACCCTCATCACCTTCAATAACTTCCCGCTCTTGGCATACAGCTCCTCTTTCAATCCCAGATACCGTTCTTTGTCAACCCAGGTTTTTCGGGTGTAGTAAGTTTGTTTGGGAAGTTTGGAAACCATTACCAGTACATAGCACGGCCTGCCGTCCAGTTCTTCTTCGCCGGCAATTTCAGCGGTGTAATCTTCCCGGAGCTTTTCCGACCGTTCGGTCATGTCTTCGAATGAAAAATCCGAACCCATCATACTCTGGCGCAGCATGTGACCGGATAACCGTAGAATCCTTTCGGCAGAGGGGTAATAAATATCAACGATATCCTCAATTTTTAATATTTTTGTTCCCCGGTCCCGGGCTGGGTTTAAAAACTCAATGAATGACTTCTCATTACCCTGGGAAAAACTGGTAAAGTTCTTGGTAATTACCCGGTTTTTGATATGGATAATCATATCCGCCTCGACGTAGGCGGTTTTAAAAACCATGTTCCGGTCAATTTTTTCAAGAATGTCAAAAGCCGATGGTTTTTCCTGCGCCAGTGCGCCGGCACAAACCAGGCTCAATATACCGAAAACCAAACCGATTCTATTCATGTTATGTCTCCTTTTTCATACCAGGAGCAATGCCTCTTTTGTGTTTTTTCATCGTAATCACCTGGTATTGGTATTGCAAACGCGGGACGCATACATACGTCCCCTATGGGCCTTTGTTTCATGATCCGATTCCCACACCTGATTATGTTATCCATATATGCGTATCCCCCCGGGAAGGTCTTTTGCTTGGAATTGCCTGGGATCAATATTGCAAACGCGGGACGCATATATGCGTCCCCTACGGGCCTTGTAAATATGCTCATCATGATTCAATCAATTCCTCAAAACAGGATTATACCTTTAATTCGGACCGGAAGGCTTCCACCGGTGACATGCGCAGGGATTTCAGGGCTGGATACAGCACCGCGATCAATGCCACAATGATGCCGAAAACAACAGATCCGATCAATATGGAAAGGGTAAAATCCGGATATATGACCGTGGAGATCATTGGAATCGGAATATCAAATTTGTCCAGCATCCCTTGCCCCAGCATTTTTACCAAATCGATTCCGGTTTTTTCCAGCCAAACCGAAAGGGGGCTCCCGAAGGCTCCTCCGATGACCGACCCCAGAAATCCGATATAAAAGGCTTCGGTCAGGATCATGAAGAATACTTCGCTATTTTTAAATCCGAGGGCCTTCATCACCCCGATTTCATGGTACCGTTCCATGACGGTCATCAGCATGGTATTTAATATTACCAGTCCGACGATGAACATGATAATGACCATGATGCCTCCCCAGATTTCCTTCATCATGGGGAGCAGGTCCGCTAGCAATTCGTCTTTCTGCCAGGGAATAACCGCAATTTCCGAAGAAAAATTCCGTTTGTTTAAAACCGAATGTATTTTTTCTGCCAGCGGTTCTGCCCGGGACGGATCTTTTATAAAAAGCAATACCTCATGAGCCGAGTTTCCGCAGTCCAGCATGGTCTGGGCCTGGCCAATGGGAATGAAAATCAGGTATTTATCCATGTAGGCATAACCGGTTTCAAAAATTCCCGCAATCCTGAAGGGCAGGGCATATGAAGAATAATTGATATCGGTGGTGACCAGCAGCAATTCATCTCCTACCCCGGCATTTAACCTATCGGCCAGCTTCTTCCCGACGATAATATGCTGTCCCGTGCCCTCCAGATAACGGCCGGCAATAATCCTTTCGGACAATTTTATGTTCTCATCCACAAGAGCTGGCTCAATACCCACCGCTATCCCGATTTCATTGTTCTGCTCATGGTTCAGCAAGACGTTGAACCGTAGCCGGGGATCCACCATGGTCACCTCGGGAAATTCTGCGATTACGGTTTTTAGTTTTTCCAGATCCGGGACCAGATATTCCCTGGGCATGATCCGTTTCAGGCGCAGATACTCCTTATGGACAATTTTAATGTGACCGATATCAAACTTGAGCATGGTTTCGGTAGCGTTGTTCATAAGTCCATTAATATAACTCCTCATAAAAATCAGGGTCATGACCCCCACGGTTACCGCCAGAAAAGTGATGATGGTTCTTCGCTTGTTTCTCCAGATATTTCTCCAGGCAAACTTAAATATATTCTTGACCATTCCTCACCCCTCTATATATGCCTCAGGGCATCGACCGGATTCATTCTCGCCGCTTTCAGCGCCGGGTAAAAACTGGTAATCAACGCAATGGCAGTTCCGTAAATAAAAGTCATGAACAACACATTCACGGTCAAATCCGCGTAAAAAACATTTTTAAGCGGATAAAATGAGGCCGTTATATCCGAAAAGGCCCCGGAACCGAGTTTCCAACCGTGAACTTCCAGGTACCAGCTTCCCAGACCGCCCAGGATACAGGCAAACATTGATCCCAGGACTCCGATCAATCCGCCCTCAAACAAAAACAACAGCAATATCTCTGATTTTTTCATCCCCATGGCAGAAAACATGCCGATTTCCCGGGTTCGTTCCAGGACAGCCATCAGCATGGTATTGGCAATTCCCATGGAGGCGATAATCAGCATAATCAGGATAATCATTGAAGAGTTTTTGGTTTTCATTTTGCTGATGACCAGAAATTCCCCGGCCAGTTCTTTCCAGGAAAAGACTTCAATATCCGCCCCCTTTCCTGTCAAGGTTTTTTCTATGTCTTTTCTGATGATTTCTATTTTAGGGTCCGTGTTTTCCCGAACATTTAGACGCACCACGATTTCGGTCACTTGGGAGCCCATACTCAACGCCTGCTGTGTTTGCGCCAGGGGAAGGATGATCACCTGTCCGTCGGTATTGGGATTGCCGGTTTCAAAAATACCGCCGACTTCCATATCTAATGCATTCCAGCTGAAGCTTTCCTCGCTACTCGAAGATATCATACGAATGGTTACCAGGTCTCCAACCTTCAAAGCCACATCATCGGCTAGATCTTTCCCGATCAAAATCTTGGATGAACCGGACTCCAGCCAGGACCCTTCGAGCAGCGATGCTTTTATGTTGAAAATGAGGGGATCGAGAGCCGGTTCCATAGCCACCCCCAGACAGGGAAGCTCGTCCACGCCCTTGATCAAACTGGCACCGAATAAAATTCTCTTTTCCATCTGCCTGATTTCCGGCTTGTCTTTAAGCCATTCCCTGATTTCATCGGGATCCTCAATGGTCAGGTTCATCGGGACCTCATCCATTTTCACGAAATACCCCCTCCTGAAAATCTTGATATGGGAGGTTTCACTGTTCACGATGTTGTTTATGGATTGTTTGTCTATCCCGTTCATCAGGCTGATAATAACAATCAGCAATGCCAGGCCGATCGAAACCGCAGAAAAGGTAATGAATGTCCGCCGCTTGAAACGGAATATATTGCGAAAGGCTAATTTAAAAAGGCTCCACATGGTCATCCCCTTTTTTCATCCGATTCGATCATTCCGTCTCGAAGCCTGATAAGCCTCCGGGCGAAATCCATGACCATCCGGTCATGGGTGGAGAATATGAACGTGGCTCCGGTTTTCTCATTCATCTTCAGCATCAATTCCAGAATCTCAGCACCGGTTTTTGAATCCAGATTGGCTGTCGGTTCATCGGCCAGAATCAGCTGGGGCTGCTTAACCAGGGCCCGGGCAACCGCGACCCTCTGCTGCTGACCGCCGCTCATCTCCGATGGCTTGCGTTTCATGAAATCCTTCAATCCCACATCGATCAAAATTTTTTCCGTCCATTCTTTCCTCTGGCCAGGAGTCAATTCGCCTTTCAGGATCAGGGGAAATTCCACATTCTCAAATGCAGACAGTATAGGAATAAGGTTGAAGGTTTGGAAAACAAACCCAATGGCATTACGCCGTATAATGGCCAGATCAAGGGCTTTTTTTTTGGTGATATCGATGTCATCCAAAAACAAAGATCCCTCGGATGGCTGGTCCAGACAGCCGATAATATTTAGTATGGTTGTTTTCCCCGAACCCGAAGGGCCGGCAATGGATAAAAATTCCTTTTTTTCAACCGAAAATGATATTCCCCTGAGAGCCGGGAACGGAATCCCATTGGTCTGGTAGATTTTGGATACATTTTCAACTCTGATAACTGACATGTTACCTCCTTTTCTAAAAATTTACCTTCAGCCAGATAAAAAAAATCGAGGGAGCCCGGTTTTTTGTTTCATCTGAATAAACCGTGTTGAATTCCCCACCTGGGCGGCCAATTGGAAAATAAAACCCCCCTGAAAGGGACACATTTTGACTTAAATCATATTGAATGGCAGGATTGATAATTACGGAACCGTCATCCCAGTTCCCGATATAGGCAAGGCTCACCGAAAGAAACTCAAAAAAACCGTAACGCAGCATGGAGAACAGGTAATGCCGGGCCAGGGTAAATCGTTCTCCGGAAGCCAGCGATGCATAATCATATTTTTCTTTATCCGCTTCCCCGCTGGCGTCATAAAAAAATTCATTCAACCAGTAGATCCCGTTTTTAACCGGGAAGGTGTAGTCAAATCCGATAACCATTTTGGCGGCATTTTGGTCCGGCCGGTCAAAATAACCGGCTTCAACCCACCATCCGATGAAATTTTCCCCACGCAGATCCATTCCGTAAACCATGGTGTCGGTCAATCCAGAACGGATTAAAGTGAACGCCATATCCACCCCGTACATCTGAGTCTTTCCCCGGATGGCATATTTTGAGGAATCGAAATGGTCATCGGGCGAAAATACCCCGATAAGACTGGAGGATGCACCCAGGGGGACATAAATCTTCAACGCATTGGCTCCGGGTTTCTCCTCTTTGGGTTCCAGGATATTTACCCGGTTGAAAATATCCAGAGGGGCCCAAAGGTAGGAAACGCCCAGGGCAATCCGCTGTTTGCCAACCGACAGGTCAAAATGTTTGAAGTACAGATCGACATAAGCCCGGTCCAGGTCAATCTTCAGGTCGTCCGGCTCCGAAGAGGCGCTTCCGCCAACCGTTCCCAGAGGAGAGGTGATAAATCCGAAAAAGGTAAAAAAATCAACAGCCACATTCACATGAACTTTCTCGGACGGAGAAGCATCCAAAATCAGCCGCAAGCGGTTGTAATCTCCCAGGCTGAATTTTTCTCCCCAATCGTTCCAGGCCGCCCCCGGATCCACGACCAGGTAAAAGCGGTTTTCCAGGTATCCGGAAATATCAACCGAGGCCGGCAGGAAACTGGGGATGAACAGGCAAAAAAGAATGAAGCAACGGATCATCCTATTTGTCATGGATTTCCAGACCTCCGGTCATGTATGGCAGGGGCTTCCGCCGGGTGGTTTACGGTGAAGATTTTG
>CAZOWT010000047.1:13217-16907 GCA_964583345.1 uncultured Clostridia bacterium | reverse complement strand
CTCACCCTGACCGGTTTTTCTTCGGTAAAAGAACCCAGGGTCAATACCACCGTATAAACCCCCGGTTCCACATAAATTTTCTTTTCATTCCCGGCTGCGGAATTCACATCCGGCAGGCCGGACAGATCCCATACGGCGACATTCAAACCGTGATCGGCTGTCCCTTTTATGTCTTTAACCGTGTTTCCATCACTATCCTTGATTTCCAGTTTTATATCTGCGTGATCCTTCAGAAAATAAGTGATGACCGCCTGTTGTCCGCCAACCCAACGCCACCATCTCCACTTCGGAAGCCTGGCATCGTCAATATCGAACAGATAAGCCTGCTTATTCCTTATCTCTGCGGTCAACTGCTGAATAGGACGGACATCCATGGCATACATGCCCCGGCCGTGGGTGGCGCATACCATGATGTTATCCCGGGGATGGATAATCAGATCGTGAACATAGGTGGTGGGAAAATCTTTTGCCAGTGTATGCCAGTGTTCTCCTCCGTCAATGCTCACATATACACCCAGATCGGTCCCCACATAGAGCACATTCCGGTTAACCGGATCTTCACGGATAACATTGATTGGTCCGGATGGAATATTATGGGTCAGATTCTTCCAGTTTTTGCCGAAATTGGTCGATTTCCACAAATAAGCGGAAAAATCATCGTCCCGTTTGCCGTTCTGGGCCAGATAAACCGTCCCCAGGTCATAGGCAGAGGCAACAATTCTGCTAACCCACTTTCGGTAAGGCAGGGCATCGGTTATTTCGACCCAGTTCATTCCCCCATCCCGGGTTACATGCACCCTCCCGTCATCGGTTCCCACATAGATCAATCCGAATTTGATTGGAGATTCCGAAATGCTGAAAATGGTATGAAAGGGAATATCACCCATTTTGTCTTTCTCATTATAGGTCAAATCGGGACTGATCTTTTCCCAGGCATCGCCGCGGTTTAATGAGCGGAAAAGGCAATTCATCCCATGATAAATAATCAGGGGATTGTGGGGAGAAAGGATAAACGGAGCCAACCACTGGCCGCGCAGTTTTTCCTCTCCCGGACCCGGCTCGGGAAGGATATCTTTTTCTTCGCCGGTTCTCAAATCGGTTCGGGTCAGCGAACCATAAAAACCGGCCGAATACACCACATGATGATCAACGGGATCGATTGCATGGCTGCTGCCTTCTCCTCCGGGCGCCGGTTCCCATTTCACCGCCGGAATCTTAATCCTCCCCTGGCTGAGATCCACCTTGCCCCGGAAACTTCCGTGATCCTGAATGGAACCATACACATGAAAAGGGCTATCCATATCATAACTGACATTAAAAAACTGAACCAGCGGCAGATTATCGGAAAAGGTCCGCCAGTTTTTTCCCCGGTCGTACGAAATCGCCACTCCGCCATCATTGACATTGACCAGATAATCGGAGTTATCCGGATCGATCCACAGGCCATGATGGTCGCCGTGCATTCCACGGAGTTCCCGGAAAGTCTTGCCGCCGTCATCGGAAACATTCAGTTCCAGCCCCATCACATATATTCTATCCTCATGGTTGGGATCAATCCTTATCTGCCCGAAAACCCAGCCATAAGTTGCGGACAAATTTCTCATGATCTCATTATCCTGGCTGACCTGCCTCCAGTTTTCGCCCCGGTCATCACTCCGGTAAACCGTTGCGCCCCTGATAATACCTTCCTTCGGCCGTCCGTATGAATCCACCTCACTCTCGGTCCACTCCCCGACCACCTCATAATTATCCACAAATGCATAAAGAATATTGGGATTGGAGGTAGCTATATCGATTCCGATTCTCCCCCGGTATTCGGCCGCAGGCAAGCCCCGGTTGATGGCCGTCCAGTTCTTGCCGCCATCCACGGTTTTATAAATACCGCTACCGTGGGAATCCGCTTCATTGCGGGGGTCGTTCCATTTTTTCCGCTTTCTTTGCCAGGTGGCTGCATAGAGGCAATTAACATTACCCGGATCCATAACCAGGTCAATTCCACCGGTTTTTTCATCAACAAAGAGGACCTGGTTCCATGATTTTCCACCGTCAGTTGTTTTATACACGCCCCTTTCCGGATTATCGGTCCACTCATGACCGGAAGCCGCCACATATACACATTCGGGATCAAGCGGATGAATGACTATCCGTGAAATGGTCTGGGTGGCTGCCAGTCCCATATGGGACCAGGTCTTCCCCCCATCCGGTGATTTGAAGACACCCGCCCCGGCCATTGAGCTTCGGAAAATATTCGCCTCTCCGGTTCCAACCCAGACAATATTCTGATCGGAAGGAGAAATCGCGATATCTCCGATCGATACTGACGGTGCCTGTTCAAATACTGGCTGCCAGGTTGTTCCTTCATTCTCAGTCTTCCAGACGCCGCCCGATGCCCCGGCAACATAAATGGTGTAATATTTACCCTTGGGACGAACCACGGCCACATCAGTCATCCTTCCACTGATATTCAACGGGCCCAGAAACTGCCATCGGATATTTTTAAACCATGATTGCTCCTTCATTTGAACAT
Source organism: uncultured Clostridia bacterium (assembly GCA_964583345.1). Classification (GTDB taxonomy): domain Bacteria; phylum Acidobacteriota; class Aminicenantia; order UBA2199; family UBA2199; genus CAZOWT01. The sequence continues at coordinate 14,380 of CAZOWT010000047.1, read as the reverse complement.
GTTTCCGATACCATTCCAATCTGAGTTCGGGCCGGGTACAGGTAATGACCTTGCGCGCCAGGACACCTGGAGCGGATGATATAACCATCAGCATCAACCCTGCAATCGCGGACCTGGACAACGCCCTTCTCACCGGTGAATAATTCATATAAAACCTCCTCCAATCTTAATCTCAATGGGAAAAACAAAATACATTTTATGAAATTATCAATTTTATTTCAACCGTGTATCATTGCTTTCCGGAACCTTGGTGGCTCTGCTTTTGAAAAAACCCGTTAAAATTGATATGATGGATTTTGAAATTCATGGAAAAAAAATTGATTATTGCCCACCGAGGTGCTCACGATTCAGTTCCGGAAAATACACTGGCTGCATTTCAAGCCGCAATCGACTGCCGGGCGGACATGGCAGAACTGGATGTCAGGAAATCAGGCGATGGATTTTTTTTAATCCACCACGATGACTCGATTCAGGGCAATCCCATAAACCGCATTCCCTTCCGTGATATTCTCCGCCTGGGCCATGACCAGGGAATAAACATCCCGCTTTTTCAAGATGTGCTCGCCCAAACCAGAAACCGAATAAAGCTGGACATTGAAATCAAGGAGTCCGGAGACGAAAAGGAAATCGTCGAATTGATTCTGAAATACTTCAATAGAAAAGATTTTGTCATCACTTCTTTTAGAGAAACCCCGCTTGCCGTCATTAAAAAGATTGATCCCCGTATCCGGACGGGCCTCATTATCGGAGAAAAAAAAACTGGTAACCTTTTTAAAAGATACCATTCTGACTTTTTCCCCTTCAGAAAGTGCCTGGATGCCGGGATCGATATCATCGTCCCCCACTGGAAACTTCTCAGGTTCGGATTCCTCCAGAGAGCGCGGCGATTCAATCTGCCCGTTTTTGTATGGACGGTAAACGACAGAAGAAAAATGCGCCGGCTCCTCGGGAATCGGCTGATTAGCGGAATAATCACCGACCAGCCGGGAATGGCGGTCAAAATGGTTCAAAACTTGCCCAACAGAAAATCATGGTAATTTTTTGTTGAAACAAAGCTTGAGAATTTTTTAAATTGAATCGAATCCTGATCGGGGAAAACTCTGGCTTTCCCCATTTTTGCCAGATACAAGACAAAAATCCTGAAGGCATTCATAGGATCTTTT
>CAZOWT010000047.1:0-13207 GCA_964583345.1 uncultured Clostridia bacterium | reverse complement strand
GGATATCCTCAGCAGCCTTATTTCCGGGGGGTGAATCGCCGGGTCATCCAGAAGCAGATCGATGATGAGATAGGGTTTTGTATCCGGAGGGGCAATTTTGGCCAGGGAAACCTGCTTGATGGTTTCAATGGGTAATGACCGTTTCCCCATTTTTTCAATATCCAAAATGAGGGTTTTGTTTTTTATTTCCAGTGGGCACACCCGGGTAATTTTTAACTTATTATTTCCGGAAGGTTTCGATTGCGGTTCGGTATGCGCTGCCCCATGCTGTTGAAAACGGTCAGATTTAAGGGTAAAGTTATCTTCCCGGCCAGTTGGTCTCTTAAATTGCCGGGCCAATAGCCGCAAATTATTTTTCCTGGATTCCGGGATATCAGGATGCCTGAGTGTAATGGCAATAATTTTTTCAGCGGGTCCGTGGCCAAGTTTTAAGGCCAGTTCGGATGCCTGGAGCAGGAATCCCGGTGGTGACACCGGTCCGATATCATTCAGGATGTCATGAACAAACATTTCTTTCGCCTCTTTTTTTGATTCATGGTCAATAAGATATCGCACGATTAACATTTTTGATTGGACGCTCAGGTTCAACCCGGGCACCTTGTTTTTCAGCTCAAGATAATCATTCAGCACCGGAGAAATTCGCCCCATCCTTATCTCATTCTCAATGACTTTTAAATAAATACCGGCGGCTTCAGGGATTTTTCCCAGTTCCTGACCGATTCGCCACAGGGTTTGGCCCATTTCGATATGTGAGGGATCGCCGGCAGTGGCGGCGGAAAGAAGGTCATACGCCTGATTTTTCTCCCCTTTTTCCAGAAGCGACAATGAATCCTCATATTGCTTGAAGAATTGATTAACAAAACTGGTTTGGGCTTCAATTTTCGGGGCAACGAATCGTTCTTCAATCCTGAAAACCCTGATCAGTATCGCCACAAGTGCGCCGAATGCAAATCCCCATACATGGGCCCAATGTGCGACCGCCCCTCCGCCCTGGGGATTTATTGAATCCACGGTCTGGGCATTGAAGAATTCCATAAACAACCACATCGGGAGCATAATCCAGGCGGGTGCCTTGAAAGAGCCACGCGCAAAAATCGGAAAAATAAAAAAATAAATAAATTTTATCTTGGTGTTCCAAAAGCGGATTAAAAAAGCCCCCATCAAACCGGCTATGGCGCCTGAGGCGCCGATCAGCGGACCATTCAACTGGGGATAATGGACGGCAAACATCAATCCTGAAAATATCCCCATTAGCAGATATAAAACAAGATAAATCGATCTTCCCCAGGCGTCCTCGATGAATGGGCCGGTTAAATACAAAAGGAAAAGATTCCCGATTAAATGAATCCAGTCACCATGCACGAACATATGAGCCAGCAATCCGGTCAGGGTCTTTTTTGCCGGAATCAATCCCCATTTCCGGTATGGAATATTATCGATGGTATGTTTTACCTTTCCGGTGAATTCATCCAGTTGCTTTTGTTGCTCCTTCACCAACCCACTGTCTTCTGGTTTTTTTCCATTCTTCCGGTAAAATTCCAGCAATTCCATTGAATTTCTTTCCGCTGAAAAAAGAATTTCTTTTAGCTCCGGATCGAGCTGTAAATAAGGGTGTTCAAAGTAAAACCGAAACAGCTGGACAAATTGCGTTTCCAGCTTGCGCTCGCAGTTTTTCATGCTCTCGGATATGAACAAATGAATAACCACACACAGGAAAATGATCGAAATGGTCACCCAGGGTATTCGCCTGACTGTATCACTTTCATGTCCAACCGGAAGAATCATTCCCTACTCCTGTTAAAAATGGGATTCTAAAGAAAAATATTAAAAATATCAACTCTCCACAGCAGTTCGCGATAAATTTCTGATTTTGCTTTTTTCCTGATTATTCGGGCTATGCCATCAATTGCAAATGCGGCCAGGAACAACTCCGGAAATAAAATGGTTTAATTCCACAAATGCTTTGAAAAAAAAATTTATTTAATATATATTATTGCTTGTCAGGCCGACTATTCGGTTACGGTATGAGGGTGATGGCAAAAAAAAACCGGGAAAAATTTATCAAATTCATTCATAATCTCTTTAGCGGCGGCTACGAAAACAAACTTGATATCGAATCCCTGCAGAAAATAATCCTGCTCAATATCCTATTCTGTATTGGCCTGCCCATGCTGATCTATTTTTCGGTTTTTGCCCTGAAAGAAATGAATCTCTGGCTGGCCTCCATGGAATTTCTCGGATTAATCCTGGTGATTCTTTGTTTCATCCACATCAGAAAATCCGGCACATATTTTCTGGCCGGTTCGGTTATTGCCGGATTCATGACCGCATTCTTCATTTTCCTATTTATAACCGGAGGAATCGACAACAGCGGGCACCTGTGGTCACTTTCGATTCCCATTTTCCTGCTGTTTGTTTTCGGCACCAGGAAGGGTTCTCTGGCCATTCTTATTTTTCTCTTGTTGCTGTTTTTCCTGTTTCTGAATCCGGTTCAGGATATTCCCCAGCAAAAACACAGCCTGTCTTTCCTAATCCGGTTTTTCAGTGCCTTTTTCATTATCACGGCAATGGCTTTTTTCTTTGAAACCGTCAGAACCCGGACTAACCGGACCCTGGAAGAAAAAAATAAAGAGCTTAAGGATACCATTGTCGAGCTGAAATCCACGGAAAAAGTACTGAGGGAAAGCGAAAAACGGTTTCGCGAACTGGTGGAGCTGCTTCCCCAGCCTGTATTCGAAGCCGATCTGTCGGGAAAGGTGACCTATCTGAGCCGCTCCGGGTTTGAATTATCCGGTTATTCGAGAGACGAATTCGATGAGCACTTTGATGCCTTTCAGATGTTTGCTCCCGAGGACCGCAGGCGCTTAAAGGAAAATACCCGGAAGGTTTTCAGGCGGGAAAAACTCGGCGGTGTGGAATACCGAATACTAAAGAAAGAGGGAACTTTTTTATCGGTCATCATCCATTCGGCCCCGATTATCAGGGAAAATAAAATCATCGGAAGCCGTGGGGTAATCATTGATATTTCCAAACAAAAACAGGCAGAGGAAGAGAAAAAAATACTCGAAGATAAACTGAACCACTCGGAGAAAATGAAAGCCGTAGGGCAACTGGCAGGAGGTGTGGCCCACGACCTCAACAATGTGCTGAGTGCCATCGTGAGTTATCCTGATCTTCTTTTAATGAATATCCCGGCCGAGAGTCCTCTGAGAAGACCGATTCTGACCATGAAAAAATCAGGGCAAAAAGCGGCTGCCATCGTACAGGATCTGCTGACCCTGGCCAGAAGAGGTGTGCAGTCCGAAGAGGTGCTCAATTTAAACCAGGTTATCAAAGAATACCAGAAATCACCGGAATATGAAAAACTTCTGTCTTTTCATAACAATATTCGGATGACCACCGATCTCCAACCCAGTTTGAACAACATTCTTGGCTCCAAAATCCACCTGAGCAAAATGGTTATGAACCTGGTCTCCAATGCTGCCGAATCCATGCCCGGAGGCGGGCAGATCGGCATCACCACCTTCAACCGCTATGTCGATAAGCCGATTAGAAGCTATGAAGGATTGATAACCGAGGGAGAATACATCGTTTTTAAGATATCAGACCAAGGAACGGGAATCCCATCAGATACCATAAAAAAGATATTTGAACCTTTCTATACCAAAAAAGCCATGGGAAGAAGCGGAACCGGCCTGGGCATGGCAGTGGTCTGGGGAACGGTAATGGATCACCACGGCAACCTGGTGATAAAAAGCGCCAGAAACCAGGGAACCACATTTGAAATCTATTTTCCCATGATTCGTGACAAAATAGTAAACAGAAAAATAAAGTTAAGCATGAAAGAACTGATGGGACGCGGTGAAAAGATTCTGGTGGTCGATGATGTGGAAGATCAGAGAGAAATTGCATCCTCACTGCTCAGGGAACTGAAATATTCGGTAAAGGCCGTTTCCGGCGGTGACGAAGCCATCAAATACCTGACGAATAACCGGATTGACCTGGTGATCCTGGACATGATTATGCCCCCCGGTATGGATGGCCTGGAAACCTACAAAAAGATGCTAAAAATAAAGCCCGGCATTAAAACCATTATCACCAGTGGTTATTCTGAAAGCGAAAGGGTCAGAGAAGCCCAAAAACTGGGAGCCGGGCCCTATATTAAAAAACCCTACACCATTGAAAATATCGGACTTGCCTTAAAAGACACGTTACAAAATAAAGTCGGAAAAAATGAAATTTCGCCTCCGGTAAGCCAACAATCAGAATTAACCTGAAACCAAATGCAAAAACACCTGGAAAATTTATCCTCTAAAACCGCCAAACCCCGGGTTTCTGTCTGTTCAATAATCCTTGCCAGTCTGCTGGTTTTCATCAATTCCGGCATCCGGCAGGATGTCCTTATTTTCGATTTCAGCCGGGCTGAGAGCTTGAAAGAATGGCAGGTTATTTCCCAGCCCGAAAATCTGCAGAGCCTGAAAGGAAAATTGTCATTCCATTCCCCGCCTGGGTTGGCCATTTTTTCAGGCACCGTTCCCCAAAAAGATATCGGCGGTTTTTGCATGGTGATTTCCCCGTCAGCCAACCACCAGCTGCGGTCATTTGCCGGATTGTTGATTCGATTAAAGGGGGACGGAAAATATTATATAATTTGCATTTATAACCATTCAACCAATCCGGGTGTATCTTACCAGGCAGGTTTCAACACCCGGAAAGACAGGTTGGATACCGTATTTTTACCATTCAGTTCTTTTGTCCCCTACTACCGTGGCCGCTTGATACGGGAATGGCCGGTACTGGACCAGTCAAGAATTATCCGTATCGGAATCATGGTTGATGACCGGCAGCCGGGCCCTTTCCGCTTGGAAATCCAGTGGATAAAAGCCGTCAGTTATTGAAAATATCTGTTTCCCCTGATTGACACAAATTCTATATTCTGGAATAATTCGCTCCGTGAATATCCATCAGAAAATTTTTTACCGCATGTGAAAGAGTATATCAGGCCCAGAATCGACATGGAAAGACTTGACTTACTCTTTTTCGATTTCAAAAAACTTGATAAACTCTGCCGGTGGATTAATCAGGGAAATCCCGATTTCATTGAATTTTTCTTCCAGTTCAGGCAGCGGTTCCTTGACCCAGCGAATACTCCCCTTCAACTGCAGGGGTTTTTCGCCGATTTTAATCAGGATATCAACAAGTTTATAGGTCGGAAATACATGCTCGCACAAAATAGACATCCCGCTCTTGGAAACGTCCTTAATGGTTGCCGTATAGCCGACTTTTTCATCACGAATAATGATATTGTGAATATCTTCGAGTTTTTTCCTCTTCCTATCTTTCATTTGTTCCTCGATCCGTTCATTCTATTTTAACCCATATGGTGATGCATATCAATCCTGAAAAATAGGTTTTTCGATTTCATCATCCCTATATCTATTCCGAATCATCGGGGGATCCCCCTTTTTCACCTCTGAATTCCCAGGGCGGAACCGGATTTTTTTCAGACCATATCCCGGCCTTCTTCTTTTTTGCTTTTCTGAACGCCTTGGACAAATAACGGTCATTGCCATGACCCTTGTAATACCAGGCCAGACCGGCCTCAATCAGCAGCATGGATAGGTCTTTATCGTCTAGGATAACCCGTCCCACCAGGAATTCACTCCCGGTATAGGTTTCGATTAACACGTCAATTTTCTTTTTTAAAATCAAATTGGACGTGAACTCGGTGGCTTCCGTGAAAAAAGGTTGCCCTTTTTCAGGGCAGTCGATAAAAGCCAGCCGAACGGTCAACATTTTCTTATTGACATAGACGGTTATGGTATCACCTTCGAAAACCTTGACACACCAGCCTTTGAATTCGGCTGCCCGGGATTCGGCCACAGCCATTACCAGCATCATAAAAGAGATTATCATGATTTTTAATTTCATTTTTCACCCGCACTTTTTTATTTCTTATTTCTTTTATATTACCATAAATAAGATATCCAAAGTAAAATCAAGTCAATATTTGTTTTCAGGCAACATTGAGCAGATGTGGTGAAGATAAAAACAATTCAAATCAGGGCATATCCTTGAAATGATTCTGCCAGTAAAAAAAATCAACATAATTGAAATACCCTTGCGGAGCCTGCGTGATTTTTATACCGGAACCCTTCATGTTTTTTTCCTCGGCTTTGTCAAAAGGGTATTTCGTCCATATGACTTGACCTTTTATTTCATAGATTTTATCTTCGATGGCAAGGTTTAATCGGATTTCCCGTTTCTCGGGCAGGGGAATATTGGAGAGGATACACAATCCTTGGTCGGAGATGTTGTTGGTAATGGCGATATTTTCGAATCCCTCATCCCCGAAACTGACCACCAGTTTTTTTTTGATTCTCCGGTCGATTCGTTTTTCCATCCCCGATCCCTGAATTAATTATTTAATGTGATAAATCTCATATTTTTTCAACAAAAATTTAAAACAAAAAAAGGCATTTCTAAAAAATATTGGCGCTGCCGCCATCACATCCGAGAACTTTTTTACATGACCGTTCGTTAAAGAAATGATAGAATAATTATTGAAAAGAAATCTATTTCATGAGTACGGAGGTTACGAATGGATAAAAAAAATGAACCCGAATTCAAGGTAGGGATGGTTGTTTTTGGCGCCATACTGGTCGGAGTCGGGCTTTTATTTCTGGTGGTGAACCTGATCCCCCATATCGGGATTGGAACCCTGTGGCCCCTGTTCCTGCTCATTCCGGTAGCAATTCTCATTACCGTATGGATACAGGACAAAAAAAGATCGGCGGGAGTTATATTGCCAATCATTATTTTATTGTTTTATTGCGGCTATTTCCTGTGGTTGAACTTTACCACCTGGGCCTATACGGCCACCAGCTGGCCCAACTTTTTGATCGGCCCGGGCCTGGGATTCCTGGGCCTTTATTTTGTCACCAGGAAAAACGAATACCTGATTCCCTCATTTATTCTATTGATCCTGTCAGCCATATTCTATTCGGCAATCATTGAAAATACGCTGATAGTGGGTATTCTTATGGTAATTCTGGGGCTAATCCTGATTATCAAGCCCATCCTGCATAAACACGATAAAACCGCTTCCTAAAAATAATATTCAGGCGTCTTTATTCCGCTTCCTTCAGCGGATACCACTTGGCTTCGGAATCCGCATCCACGATTGCCTGGCCGGAAAATTCATAAAAAGAATTATAGTTATATGTCCATCCCAGATAGGGCGAGTCTCCGCCTGAATGGGTGGTGATAAAAAATCGATGGGACAGAGAACCGAAATTCATGGCCACATCCATGTCAGTAGCGGGTTTGCCGCGGCTGGGATCAACCGGAATCCAGCCCAGAGGCGGAAGATATACCTGCGCCCAGCGGTGATAAACCCGGTCCACCGAGCCGTCATCTCCACGCACCACCAGTCCGGCTTCATACCGGGCCGGCAAACCGGCAGCCCGGGCCAGGGCGATAAAGGAAAATGTGAACTCGGAACAGGATCCGTTTCCTCGCTTCAGAATCGTTGGAGCGGCGTTCCACCCCCCGGTCATTTGATACTCCATGTTTTTATGTAGATACCGGTGAATCTTGAAAGCAATCCAGAAGGGATTTTTCTCGCCTCCGGTAATCTCTTTTGCCAGTTGTTTAATAAAAGGATCATTGAGCTTCAATTTAAGCCCGTCCACCAGGTATTTTTCCCTGATTTCAGCCGGAATATGATCCAGCGGTTGAATCCATTCCGGGAGAATGAAATATTTTAAATCCCGGGTTTCAACCTCGACCTGATAACCGGCTTCCAGTGTTTGAAGCGCGGGTATTTTCCCCTTGAGTACGGCAAACTTCTGATCCCATTTGTCGGTTACAAACGGGATTGGTTCCGGAGAAAATAAAATGGGCTTCAATATTTTCTGGTGAAGGTCATTATCACCCACGCAAAGATATAGGCTGGAATCGACATCACTGGAAGGGCCACGGTTGTGAAGGGAGTGAGTGAAATGAATGCGGCGCCGGTGCGGTTCGCCCAGATAAAACGGTTCTGAATTGTAGCCGATATCGAGTGAATACAAGGCTTTCTCTTCATAATCCAGGACCCACAGCGTATTCCCTATGCGGCAGATTCCGGCCGGATAAGGCCCGGGAGAAGGCAAAACGCCCAGTATAGTTCCGTCGGGCGTGGCACAGACAATTTTGTCAGCATACCGCTCGGAAAGCCACAGGTAGGTACCGTCAAAGGTAATGGCCGTGGTGTCCCGGCCCGGCCCATCAAAGGTCTGAAGTTCTGTCCCGTCAGAAGGATCTAGTTTTATAAACTTGTTTCCCGAGGTCGCCCAGAGGCATTCACCATCCCAGGCCAATCCCGAAGCAACCGTCTCCACTTCTGAAAGCACCATGTCCACTCTCCCCATTTTGGGGTTGAAGTGAAGAATCCTCATGTTTTCGAGGTCGCTGATCCACAGTCCGCCACCGTCAAAGGCGATTCCCATGGGGTGCTGGCAAGGCAAGGCAGTATGATCAACAATACGCTTCTTCTCCAGCGAAAACCGGTACAGGTTCCCCGATGCCCGGTCGGCTATTAATAGCACATTGTGATCCATCGCCAGGCCGAAAGGCTGGTCCATGTCCAGCGGATATTTTGCCGAAACCTTCCCGATCTCGGCAAATATGAATGCCGGTAAAAATATCAGTAACCATAATTTTTTCATGCTTGCCTCCTGAAGTTCATTTTACTTTAAAGAAACAGCAAAATCCACCATTACTTTTTAAATTTTTCATTTATAAAGTCTGACTTGTTTTTTAAGGATTTTAGCTGCTCGGCCCGACTGATCTAACTGTTAGAGCTGGTCGAACTTGTCTTACTGGTCTGACTGGTCCAATAGGTCGCAATCTAGAAAAAAGTTAAATTTACTTAAAATGCAGGAGTATGTTTTATTGGCCAGTAGGACTAGTAAGACAATTTATCTTTAGATTAGTTTAATGACCGGTATGACTATTATTGATGAGACGGAATCAGCGCTACGGAAGTGGATTCAGGATCGGATAACTGGTCTAAGCGGCCTAACACTCGTCTAACTGATCTAACTTGTCTGACTGGTCCAATTGGACTACCCGGTATCGATCTATGAAAAAATTAAAAAACTGATCACAAAATATGTCGATACCGCCAGGTTGAATAGGATTGATGGATTGATTTTAAATAATGCTAAAATTACACATTACCGGCGGTGCGTTTTAGGAGAGCGGCATCCAATCTGTCTTTTTCCCTGCCTGTGGATTCCTTGTTTTTTATCAGGTCTTTTTTTGAAATGAAAGGAAGTGGCAGGTCTTCTACCTCGATATCAATTTTTGATTTCCAGGCTTCCCGGAAATCAACACCGTCAATGCTGGTGAATATATCAATTCGACGGGGAGCGATCCCGATCTGGAATACCACATCTGGCTCGGTAAAGGTATTTTTAGTGATCCGGGTGACCGGGGCTCCAAACTGGGATAGAGACCGGTACAGTCTTGTAGAATTCTCCTGGGTTTTTTCAACCCAGATATCGAAATCCCCGGTGGCGCGGGGATATCCATAGGCAGCCATGGCATAGGCGCCCACAATGAGAAATTTTATCTCATTGTCTAATAAGATTTGTAACAGTTCTTTGTAATCTTCGTTCAACAAGATCCTTACCCCTCAACGACCAGATTTCTCTGGTCAGTTCCCACATAAATGAAATCAATTCCCCGCCAGGCAGATCAACAAAAGACTCGTCTTTATCTGACATATATGTCAGCCGCACGATTCCTTTTTCCAACCTCATGCTATCATTATATCATATCCCCAAAAGCAAAACAGATGCAGCCGGAGAGTTTGAGGAGCATAGATAGAGAGATCAGGTGAAGGCTATCTGACTGTGCGTGTTTATGGGGCCGGGAATAGGCGCTCGTATTTGCTAGAGAAGTACGTGGCGGCGATTTCCGAATGAGTTCCTATTTTGACCCCGGCGGCACGATCAGTTCTTTGGGTTCGTCGTCCCCGCCGGTGTAGGTCCTCATGTTCTCGGGGATGTGCCCGTAATCGCTGAACGCATCCAGCTTCATCGTCCCGTCCGGAAGGATGCGAACGATCGTCAGGCTGCAGTTGGATATGCTCATCTGCAGCCAGCACATCGGGTCCACCCGCAGTACTTTCGCCACGAGATAGCGGATGACATTGCCGTGGCATACGACGATGTCGTGCCGGGCAGCGGCATCTGGAGAGGGAACGAAGAATTCCTTGAAAAAACGTTCGATGTTCCCGACACACTCCTCCCTTTCTGCCGTGGTCACTTCCATCATGACGTCTTGCCTCCAGGTCGGAGGCGTGCATTCGCAGATCAATTGGGTCTGCTTCAGCTCCAGTTCGGGGAGATCGCGTTGGATCACTGCGGCGGTCTGCCTGGCGCGGGTCATGGTGCTGCTGGTGAGCGAGGTGAAGGCTACCGGCATCGCTTTCAGCCTGGCGGCGAGCAGCCTGGCCTGGGCGAAACCGAGCGGCACCAGCCCCTTGCCGGTGAACTCATCCCGTTTGTCGGCGTGGTCATACTGGCCGTGGCGGACCAGGTAAACGGTCCGGATTCCTGTTTTCCCCACGGCGGCATGTTGACCATGAACAGCCGGTAGAAGAATGATGGAAATGACGAGCAGCCCAGCCAGTGAAAATATACTTTTTCTTTTCATGAGTGTTGAGAGGAAAAACCATTTCCTCGACGATGGAATTGTAAAAAACTTCCATGGAAAAATCAATAGGTAAACCATACATCACATGCGGAGTGCCTCACTAATGTCCGGCGTATCTGCCCCCTCAACCCTGATGCGGCCTGAGAATTCCGGGAGTAGGATCCGGACACTTAGCTGAAGACCATCCGGATGTGCGTTTTTATAGAGTCGGGGGTGGAGGAAGCTATGAATGATTTTTTATCTTTTCAATCATAAATCTAATTTCTTCTTTTTTTTGATTTTGATTTGTTTAAAATGGTTCGACGGCCGTTGTACCTCTCCGTATCATACTGGATTTCAATATCAACAAGATGGGGCTTATTTATGGATTCTTCCAAGGGCACCGAAGTAATCCTGCCGTTTTTATAACAGATCATCCGACCAAATTCTTCTCTGACTGCCAGATCAATCGCAGCTATGCCGAAATATCGTCCCATTCTTCTGTCATAGGCACAGGGAGCACCCCCGCGCTGAAGGTGGCTGAGATTAACACTACGGCATTCAAGTTCAGTTCCCTTTTGGATTTCATTGGCCAGGAAACCACTGATTCCCCCCAAACTCTTATGACCGAAGCTGTCTGTTATTTCTCCCTTTACAAATTCAGAACTGCCTTCTGGTTTGGCTCCCTCAGCGACCAGAATGATGTTATACCGGGCCCCTGATCTTTTCCCTTCCATAACCAATTCGTTGATCTTCCGGATTGAAAAATCGTATTCTGGAATCAGAATGATAAAAGCGCCGCTGGATTCACCACCTTCAAGAGCCAGCCATCCTGCATATCTCCCCATTGTTTCCACCACAAAAATTCTTTTATGGGATCCGGCGGTTGTTCTTAATCGGTCTACTTCTTCAGTGATTACATTCAACGCTGTTTCAAAACCCAGTGAGTAATCGGTTGCCGAGAGATCTTTATCAATTGTTTTGGGAATTCCGATAATATTTACGCCTTCATTTTGGAGTTTGTTGGCAACGCCCAACGTATCATCCCCTCCAATGGCAATAATTATATCCAATCCGAGTCTATGAATATTTTTTAGCATATTCTTCGACTGGTTATTCTCGGGATTATAGGGATTGGTTCTCGAAGTCCCCAGATATGTACCACCCAGACGATCCCAGGTTCTAACGATATCCTGGTCCAGGGGAGTTATGTATCCCTGTGTTTCAGAACCAACTTCATATGACTGAATCAGTCCCTTCCAACCTTCCCTGATTCCCAAAACCTCATAAGAGATTTCTCTTTCCCACTGAAGTCTTTCATCCATGGCTGTTTTTACAATCCACTTAATAGCCGGATTTAAACCCGCACAGTCCCCACCACCGGTTAAAACACCAATTCTTTTTTTCTTAATGGTTCCCATGATTTTCTTGCACCCGTACTCTTATTTAAACAATGTAATGCTATCAAATATTTTTCATATAAAATTAAAAAATAAACCAAAAGAAAAATATTATTAAACCAAATTTATATTTTATACAAAACAGGGAATTGTTTCAAATCAAAGGGAGCAATTCCAGAAATTTCCGGGGGCAGTATACTCAATTATTTTTTTATTTTGATATTTCCTGTTCATTACTCGACTCGAGGGACCAACTATGAAAATCAAATAAGCAATGAAAAAAGTAGCAAAAGCAGTGTTTTCCAAAGAAGCGGTGCTGCTTGTAATTGAATTGATATTCATTATCTTCAGAAATGAAAATGACCATGATGACCCATATTATTTAGGTCGAAAGGGGCGCCAAGTGCGCTCCTTTTTAGTGGGGATACCATTTCCGGACCGGGAAACAATGGAGGTGGATTCCCTATTTGAAAGGCTGCCCACAATGTGGACATATGTTGAACTTTGCATAACTGGAGATATATAGAAAATTACAATTCGAGCACTGTGATGCTTTTGCAGCGAGAATGACAAAATTACTGACTCCGCCAATTATTCTTCCACAATCCTCACAACAATTAAGCCCAGTGAGTCTGTGCTTCATGATAGGTAATCCAGCGCAATTTTTCCCACAAATCCCACAATAGTCAGCTTTCAAATCATTATAAGTATTCCTTTTCTTTTTCTTTTCATCTGCAGCCAAAAGCCCACTTAAATCTCTACTTTTATCTTCTTGTACAATCTGATTACGTATGTCTGGGTCAACTATTTTTTCTAATGCAACATGGCGTACCGAAAAGTTAACATCATTCTTTGCAATTTCAACCAGCATGTTCTGATCGGTGATATTTTTTACTGCTTCCACACGTACATCCCAATGTTTATCATTCTTTATAATATCAGACAGCACGTTCTGATCGGTAATATTTTTCACTGCCATCCCACGTGTATAACTATCTTCACCATTTTTTGCAATATCAGTTAATACTTTCTGATCAGTGATTTTTTTTACTTCATCCCAACGCACTCTCAAATCTGAATGCTTCCACTTTGGTCTAAAAAGATCAAGCAAGCCCATTATT
>CAZOWT010000046.1:0-17757 GCA_964583345.1 uncultured Clostridia bacterium | reverse complement strand
ATCGTCCGGACCTATATGCTTCCGGCTATGCTCAGGAAAATTATCTAATTAAGTCCCCGTTTTTTCAGCAGGCCATCGATCTTGGGTTCCGTGCCCCGGAAACGGACATACAGCACCATGGGATCTTCGGTTCCGCCTTTTTCCAAAACATTTTCCCGAAAACGTTTGGCGGTATCGGCATCGAAAAGGCTGGTTTCCTTGAAGGCTTCGAAGGCATCGCAATCCAGAACCTCGGCCCAGATATAGGAATAGTATCCGGCATCATAACCACCGATAATATGGGAAAAATAGGTGCTCCGGTACCGGGAAATAATCTCGGGTATCAGGCCTATCTTCTTGAAATAACTCTTCTCGAAACTGTCGGTATCCATCTCGATTGGCTCGGGCAGAGTATGCCACTTCATATCAAGATAGCAGGCCGCCAGGTACTCGGTGGTGATAAATCCCTGGTTGAACTGGCTGCTCTTGACCAGCTTGTCAATAAGTTCCTGGGGAATGACTGCTCCGGTCCGGTAATGCTTGGCAAATATTTTCAATACTTCCGGTTCCGCACACCAGTGTTCCATAATCTGGGAAGGAAGCTCTATGAAATCCCAGGGCGGCTCTGCCAGACTGGGATAGGCGGTTTTGTTGAAAAGGAAGTGAAGGGCATGGCCGAATTCGTGAAACAGGGTGGATACTTCCTCAAAGGTCAACAGTGAAGGATTATCACCCACGGGCAATGAAAAATTGCCCACGCAGTAAACCACCGGGTGGTTTTCTTTGCCGTCGATATTGGAGTGGACCCTCAAATCACCGCACCAGGCTCCGGCCCTCTTGCCGCCTCGGTAAAAGTAGTCGGTGTAAAGAATCCCGAGATGGGTGCCGTCGGCTTCCAAAACCTCGAATACCCGGGCATCCCTATGGTAATTGGGCAGATCCTTCTTTTCCACAAATTGAAGGCCGTAAAGTTTATTGGCCACGTAGAATGCGCCATTTCTGACATTGTTGAGTTCAAAATAGGGCCTGAGGACCTCATCATCCAGGTCATATTTTTCTTTTCTGAGTTTTTCGGTGTAATACCACCAGTCCCATGATTCCAGCTTAAAATTTCCCCCTTCTTTATCAATCATGGCCTGAAGGGTTTGGGCCTCGGTTTTGGCCATGTTCAGGGACGGGGTCCATAACTGGTCGAGAAGTTTGGTTACGTTTTGGGGATTCTTGGCCATATTAACTTCAAGCTTGAAATCCGCATAGGTTTTATATCCCATGATTCTGGCAAATTCAGCCCGTAGCGCAGCGATTTTAGCGATGATTTTTTTGTTGTCAAACTCATTATCGTTATCCCCGCGGTTGATATACCCCTTGTACAGTTTTTCCCTCAATTCCCGATTCTTTGAGTATTGAAGAAAGGGAATCCAGCTTGGTTTATGGGGAGTAAACAACCATTTGCCTTTCTGACCCGCTTTCTCTGCAGCTTCGGCAGCGGCATCGATTACCGTTTTCGGCAGGCCGTCCAGGTCGGATTCCTTATCCAGAAACATTTTGAAATTGTTGGTTTCAGCCAGCAAGTTGTTTCTGAATTTCAATCCCAAAACCGACAATTCCTGGTTAATCTTTTTTACCTTTTCTTTATCTTCGGGATTCAGGTTGGCACCGCTTCTGACAAATCTCCGGTAGGTTTCCTCCAGCAGTTTTTTCTGCTCTAGGTTCAGGTTAAGTTCATCCTTTTTTTCATAAACGGCTTTTATTTTCTGAAAAAGCTTGTCATTCAGGGCAATAAAGCTTTGGTGCTGGCTTAGCAGCGGAATGACTTCCTGGGCAACCTTCTGACGGTTATCATTGCTGTCCACACCGTAAAGATGAAAAAACACCCGGGAAACATTCCCCAAAATTTCCCCGCTTTTTTCCATGGCTTCGATGGTATTTTCGAATGTCGGGGTTTCCGGATTGGCGATGATCGCTTCGATTTCACCGCGTTCGATTTCCATGCCTTTTTTAAAAGCAGGGATGAAATGCTCATCATTGATCTGATCGAATGGCGGCAAGCCGAACGGGGTTTGAAACGCTTTAAAGAAAGGATTTTCCCCGGTAGCAACAGGCGGTGTATCTGTCTTTTCAACTTTCTGGTTCGTTGCCTTGACCGGCGCATTGAAAAGCAGTATGACCGACATACCTAACAACACAGATAAAATAATCGATTTGTGGGTTTTTATTTTTTTCATGGGTTGAGTATATCAAAAAAAAGCCTGGAAGACAACCATGTTAAAACCGGATTTTATGACGATTCCCGGACAGGTTGATGCATCGGTTTTCTCTTTGGCCAGGTTTTTATCAATTGAATGATATCCCGGACAAAGGCACACTCACATTCGACCGGGCAAAGCTTCAATTCAGATTCTCTCAGACAGAATTCCGGGCATTCATCTGTGCCTGTCATGCTTTTTTTAAAAATCGGCCCCTCATGGAGATCCTTGAATAATCCGACCGGAACGGCCAGGCTGGTTTTACAGTGGTGGTTAAAAATAAACAATCCCTTGTCCAGATCCCGGAAATGGACCTGGTAGCCCACCAGTTCAATATCCGGATCCTCAATAAAATGATTCCGGTCCGGCCAGTTGAACCGGCAAACCAGGCAGGTCTTAAAACCGGATTGTCCTTCTTTCTTCACCAATTACCTCATTTGATTAACCATACCCATTTTAGTATTATTTCAGGCAAAATACAATACAGGAACATTTTTTTTGATTGACATTTCTCATCTCACCCCCCATAATATTGGATTTAAGGAGTGATATTTTGAGGATCGTAACCCGCCCTGATTTCGACGGAATCGTCTGTGCCGTGCTGCTGAAGGAAGCACTGGCCATAACCAAACCGGTCAAATGGGTCGAACCCAACCGAATGCACCTCGGCGAAGTCGATATTCGCAAAGGGGATATCATCGCCAACCTGGCCTATGACAGACGCTGCTCTTTGTGGTTCGACCACCACTCATCAAACCGCATCGAAATCCCTTTTCAGGGAAGCTTCATGATCGCTCCTTCGGCTGCCCGGGTGATCTACGATTTTTTTGAAAAAAAACTGAAGGGAAATTTTCGGGAGTTGGTCGAAGCTGCCGATAAAATCGATTCCGCTGATCTGAACCGGGATGAAGTTCTGGCGCCGGAAAAATATCCGTATATAATGCTTGCGGATACCATCAGCAGTATGAAAGGCAATGACCGGGCCTACTGGGACCTGCTGGTAAATCTGTTTCGGGATTCCGACATAAAGAGTATTTTGCAGCACCCGCTGGTCCGGGAACACGCCGTTCAGGCACAGGCAGAGAACCAGCAATATAAAAAAATTCTTCAGGAACACACCCGTATGGTCAACCGCATATCCATCACTGACCTTAGAATGTTCAACCCCACTCCCACTGGCAACCGTTTCCTGGTCTTTTCCCTGTTTCCTGAATCAATTGTCAACATCAAAATTCGCCGGCACGACCGGGATGGAAACCGGTTGATTGTCAGCGTGGGCCACAGCATTTTCAATAAGACCTGCCGGTCGGATGTGGGCAAGCTATGTGCCAAATTCGGAGGAGGCGGCCATTTCGGAGCCGGGTCATGCAGTTTTCCGGCTGCTGATTTCGAAAAAAACCTGAACCAAATCCTGCGAATACTGTCGAGCTGAGTTCCGGGTGAACATTTTTTTTAACCAGTAAACCGTAAAATCAATCCGAAGAAAAAATTAAAATATGAATTTATATTGCATTTTTATTAAAAATATGTATTTATATAAAATAGAAAGAGTAAAAATAATACAACAGGAGAGAAAACATGATGCGAAAATTAATCAGAAACTTTATGTTGGTTACCTTTATCGGAATGGTATTTTTTGGCTTTTCATATGATTTTTTCCAAAAAATAAGCCCGGATTCACCCTATTCTTTGAGAGCGGACACCAACAAGAAAAAGAAGACCACCGTTAAAAAGCGCACCACGAAAAAAAAGACCGTTGTGAAAAAATCAACCACGGTGCACAAATCAACGCCTTATAAAAAAACCACCGTTCATAAAACCACCACCTATCACAAATCCACTCCCATGCACAAATCTTCGCCCATGATCAAGAAAACCCCGGTCAGGAGAGTACATCCCCCTCACAAGGTGGCTCCTTATCCCCGAAGAGGTCCGTCATACAAAATCATGCCCAGGAATCACCGGGTTGTAAACTACCACAGCAAAAAGTATTACTACCATAACGGCCGATACTACTGGTATGGCAACTCCGGCTACTACTGGATTCCCTCCCCGAGAGGCGTCAGGTTGAGCGTGCTTCCCCATGGCTACCGGAGAATCTATTACAACCGCAATCCCTATTACTATTATTACGGAACCTATTATCGGTATGATCCCAGGATAAGAGAATACATTGTTATCAATCCGCCATACGGGATCCAGATCTCCATGCTGCCGGAAGGATATGAAACCTACTACCTGAACGGCCAACCTTATTACTATTTCGGCGGCACTTACTATTCCCGGAGCGGCGGCGCCTACATCGCCACCAATTCGCCTATCGGCATCCAGATCCCGGAACTTCCCTATGGGTACGAAACCTATAACGTGAATGGAATTCCCTATTATTACTTCGACGGGACCTACTATGCCTATGACGAGGAAAATGGCATGTACGTGGTGGTTGAATCACCCATGGGGGCCCAGATTCCCCAACTTCCTTACGGATATGAAACCTATTATGTCGGACAAACCCCCTACTACTATCACTATGGCACCTACTATCGCTATGACCCGGGACGGCGTTTTTATTATGTGGCTCAACCGCCTTCCAGCCTGTATATCAATTCGCTTCCCTATGGATACCGCACGGTTTATGAAGGCGGACATAAACGATTCCACTACCGGGGCTATTACTATAGGCCGGTTAAGCGAGGCGGGCGAATCGTTTACCAGGTCATCCACTAAAAGGATTTAGCGGTCTGTTTTTTATTTTTCCCGTTTTTTACGGAGGTGGATAGCTTTCCACACCCCTATTCCGGCAAACACGGTCAGCAACCCGAAGATAAGGCCCCCGCGGAATGCGGCGATGAATTCTTTTTCACCGATACTGGCTCCGACAAAAGCGATGGTAAATCCGGCCAGAAGCACCCACAGAGCGAGAAGAATCCATTTCCACCAGCTCATGGAAACCCCACGGTCTTCCATCCAGGCCTTGAAACCGAGAATCACCAGCACCGCCAGTATGCCTTCCGCAAACCAGAATAAACCGCTATTAAAAAAAAACATGGCCCACCCCCCGGTTCAGGCTATTCGCAAAACACCCGAACTGTCTCTTTTCCCTCGACCTCAACTGACAGATCGTTGAGCTGGGAAACAATTTCTTCCAGGTCTTCGGGTTTGATCTGGGCGAAATCCATTTCCAGCCCTTTTTCCCGCAGGGCCTCATTCACCTTTTCATGAGCTTGTTTGGGAATCAATGACGTCATTTTCAAGCCCGCCCGGATGAGTTTTAGCGGTACCCGGATGTTTACCCGGTCGGCCTCGGAATTTCCCGGGGCCGGTTCGACCAGCACCCGAAGGTATTTAGGCCTGGCTGAACCGTTGCCAGACTCATCGGTCCGGGGCGTACCCGAATCGGAATTTGACAGGGCGGAAAGCAGCTTTTCCGCTTCCTCGACATTAATTTTACCCCGGGAAAGCATTTCCAAAATCTTTCGCCTTTCTTCGTTCATGGTCAACCTCCTTGATTTATACGAAGTTTAAAAATATTTTTTCTTTTTTGGATTCGATATCCAGTTTCAAACCGGAAAGCTGGAAGAGCAGATAGAAAAAACAGGGATAAAACATGAGCAGTGATTTCCCGTATCCTATCCTCCAGGTAAAAATGGCTGCTATCACCACCAGGGGCAGAAATACAACCATAAAAAAAAGCAAAACGATCCAGATCAGGACCACCGGGAACCACAGGTTGAAGCCTCTTCCGGTTTTTCCTCTGACATGAAGCTTGAGGAATACCGGAATCATTTGTCACCCCTCAATTTCTTCAGAGCCTCTCCCACCGAAATATCACCTTTATCCAATAGTGCGAGAACTTCATTATGCGGGGCCGGGGGATTAATTTCCACGAATTCCAATTTTCCGGCGATGCTGTTCAGGCGGCTTTTGACCGTCGGATAGCTGATGCCAAACAACGCTTCCATTTCCTTAATCGAACCGTGGCTGCGGATGAAGGCGGTGATAAAAATCTGTTCCTCCATGCTGAGCTGGGACAGAGGGGCCGGTTCGAATTTTCCCTCAATAACAATATCGGTTTTTTTCACCCTAACCCGCTCAATGACAATCGCTTCTCCCCGGGTCATTCGGGTCAACTCAAACCAATCATTCTTCATCTTTACCTCTTTATTAATTTATTTAATTTAATATAACATAATTTGTTAATTTTATCAACATTATTATTTATTTTATTAATTTTTTTACCCAATATTATTAATTATATTTCATCATAAAATCTTCGGAAATTCGAAATTGTTGTATAATGGGTCCGGCATGATTCATCACAACCCGCACCTCTTCGGAAAATGGATCGTGTCCTATCCGCCGCAATCGGCATCAGGACAGCAGGTACTGGAAATTTGCCACGATATCCAATCCTGGCTTCTCGATAAAAACCTGGATCGAATGATTAAAAGGATCCGCCTGAACAGCTCCGATGACGGAAATAATTTTTCAATCTCCGGTAATTCCATTACCCTGAATTTAAAAGAGCATCGATTGTCCGATTTAACCGAAAAACCCAGCGTACGGGCAGAATCGGTCCAGGAGAACCTATTCCCGAAAGAGCCAAAGACCATACTCCTCCTGTACCCAGCCATGCTTTCGGACAAAAGGTGGAAGACCATTCAGGTTCCCCCATCCTGGCTGTTTTTGGGCTCATCCCTGGTCAACCATCATTTTCAGGTCGATGTCGAGAAATTCTCCTTCCCCGGGTCCGGGCCTTACCGGCACTGGTTTTCATTCGATATCCTGGGATTTATCCTCTATGAAGACATGTTCGCCTCGCTTCAGCCGCTTCTTAATCGGTTAAGGGATCAATACCAAGGATTGCTGGCTGCCGGTGGTCCGATGGTTACCCTAAATCCCCTGGAATCGGCCTACCACCTTCCCGAAATCAATCTGATGGTCCGGGGTGAAGCGGAATTTGTTTTCCCGGGAATGCTTCGGGCTATTGGCAGAAACGACCTGGCTGCCCTGTTGAAATTCCGGGGATTCCTGTTTCGGCGTGGCGGCCTGATGATCATGTCCGATTTCGACCGGGTCAACCGCCCCTGGCATTTCAACGGCTTTCATTTTAACCTGGATTTCCTGAACACCTCCCATCTGGGCAACGGCCTGGAAGCCAATGTGTCCCGGGGATGTTCGCGTGGTTGTATTTTCTGTTCCCGGCTGCAGGGCAAAACCTTAAGAAAAATTCCGGTCAAAAAAATCGAACAGCTTCTGGTCCGCTTTGCGGAGAAAATAAAATCAGAAGAAATCGCTATCCCCGAATCCAGGACCATAAACATAAACGACGATGACCTCCTGCAGGATCCGGTTTATGCCCGGAAGATTTTTCAGCTCATCAAGAAACACGGTTTCAGGCTTTGGGGAATCCAGTCGTCGGTGGATTCATTTTTTAAATCCGGGAAGGAAGTCAATACCGGTTTGATCGGAGATATTTCCGATCCCGACCTGTATGTGAATCAAACTCCGCTTCTCTGGCTGGGGACCGACGCATTTTTAAAAAAAAGAGGGAAGAAACTGGGGAAAATGATTCCGGACAAAAAGCATCTGGAATCCCTGATCCGGAAATTTGAAGAAAGCAACATCCGGAACTACCACTACTGGATCAGTTCCGACCATCTCTCCGACTGGGAGGAATTTTCAGAGGAATTGCTGTTTCTTCTGGAGCTGAAAATGAGGTACAGCGCCTTTCATATCCTGGCCCATGCCCCGTTTCTCATCCCCTATTCATCAACCCCTCTCTACCGCCTGCTTGCCGACGATCCGGAATTTAAAAGGCAGATCATATACCGGAGCGAGCACCCGGCCGGCAGAAAGCCATTTGTGTTCAGGCAGGCCGAACGGGTGGAAACCCGTTTCCCGTTTTTAAACCGGCTGCTGAAAAACGAATCCACGGTACCGCCGGCCGGTTTTTTCGACTACTTGAAATCCGGTGACATCCTCAATACCCTGAAAACCGCCTATAACTTCCTGAAACAGGAACGCCTGGGGTTCGAATCCAGCCCCAATCAAACGTACGCCAATCGCCTGAAAATTCTGGAAAACAAAATTGAAAACCAAATTTCAGAAATAATATGAATCTAACGGAATTTTTATTTTAAAATTTCTCAAAAAATAACGGGTTAACCGATAGGTTTTCAATGGACGCTTCCGGTATAGAAAATACCGTATTTTCCCGAACAACCGCCTTTTGATCAAAAAATAATAGATTATAAATAAATAAAACCGAACTTGACGGGTGATGAAAAAAATGCCATCATCTTATCCGTGTGAAAAATGCTTGATTTCAATAAACCGCTGCTGATCGTTTTCGAAGGCATCGACGGATCGGGAAAGACCACACTTTCGAAGATGCTTTTCAACTTTCTCAATAAAAAAGGCATATCCGTGGTATGGCTTTGCGAACCATCTGACTCCGAATTCGGAAAAAAAATAAAAGAACTCTCTCAAAAACGGGACCGGATTCCCATCGAAGATGAATTGCATTATTTTATCGAAGACCGAAAATGGAATGTCGAACACAATATCTTGCCAGCTCTGAGTCAGGGCAGCAACGTTATCCTTGATCGCTACTATTTTTCAACCGCCTGCTACCAGGGCGCCCGGGGCATGGATATGGGCGAAATCATCAGGATTAACCGGAAATTTGCCCCGGAACCGGATCTGACACTGATCATCGATGTGGAGGTCAATATTGCCCTTGACCGCATTGAGAAGAATAGAAAATCGAAGGTAAAGCTGTTTGAAAAAAAAACACTTCTGGAAAAAGTGAGGGCCAACTACCTGAAATTATCCGGAGAAAAAATTGTCCTGGTTGACGGCAACCGGGATCCGGAAACCGTATTTTCGACAATAAAAAATATTCTGGGACTCACATGAAAATCAGGGAGAAAAAATTCCGGGTGGCGGTGGTGAAATGCCCGGATTACAGCCAGACTGGAGCGAAATTGAAAAAGCTTTTAGACCTGATGGACCTGGGAAAGGATTTTTTCCGCGCCGGAGAAAAAATCGCGCTTAAAGTCAACCTGCTGCAGGCATCCGAACCGGAAAAAGCGGTTACCACCCACCCCGCCGTGGTTTCCGCCCTGGGAAAATTAATTGAACCGACAGGCGCCCGGGTACTGATAGCCGACAGCCCTGGAGCCGGCCTTCCCTACCGGTCGCGGACCATGGAAAGGGTTTACCATAAAACCGGCATGACCGGCGCGGCAGAGGAGGCCGGAATTGAACTGAATAGGGATTTTTCCCATCGTATCGTTTCTTTTCCCCGGGGAAAACTCATCCAGCGTTTCGAGGTGATCACGCCGGTACTGGAAGCCGACGGCATCATCAACCTGTGCAAATTAAAGACCCACAGTTTCATGAGCATGACCGGGGCCGTCAAAAACTGTTTCGGCGTAATCCCGGGATATACCAAACCGGGATATCATGCAAAACTGAAAGATGCCGATTACTTTGCCGACATGCTCCTGGACCTGTTCCAATATGTATCTCCCCGCTTATCGATCATGGATGCGGTCTATTCCATGATGGGCGAAGGCCCGCACGCCGGGGATCCGGTTTTAACCGGATACCTTCTCGGCTCAACCAGTCCCCTGGCACTGGATGTGGTGGCAGCCGAAATCATGGGACTGCCAAAAAATAAGAATCCCCTGCTCATGGTGGCAGAGAAGCGGGGAATGGCTCCGACCCGTATCGACCAAATCAACCTGATTGGAATCCGACCGGAACAGCTTGCGTTTGCGGGATTCAAACTTCCATCCACCCTTGAAGCCGCATCGGGTTTGGATAGAATTCCTGCTCCGGTCCGTAAAGCCATCGAGGCCCTGTTCAAGCACGCCTCTTCACTAAAACCGGTGGTCTCAAAAGATAAATGCACAGGCTGTGGAACCTGCCGGGATGCCTGCCCCCAGGGTGTCATCGAACTGATTGATCGGAAAGCTGAAATCCATCACCGCGATTGCATCCGTTGCTATTGCTGCCATGAAATGTGCCCGGAAAAGGCCATCGAACTAAAAGCCCACTGGCTTCACCGCCTTTTTAAATATTTTTCAATCTGATTCGCTCGCGCAGCAATGTTTCCGCCGCAAAATTTGAGGCAAAGTTGAAAGAAATCGAATTGCTTCAGATTACCGGGCAGTTAAAAACCGATCCTGACTGATCCGGCCGGAAAATCTACCGATTTCCCTTGTGGTTTCCGAATTGCCGTTGATTTCGAAACCGATCGAAAATATTTTTCTTTAAAAACCGTTGCGCTTCCAGGTAAATTCCCTCGGCATCCAGATGATACTGGTGCAAAAGTTCCTGGCGGGAAGCGACATCCACGACTTCATCCGGGACACCGAGGGTTAGGAGGCTGTATTTTTTAATGTTTTCGGTATCTAGAAATTCCCGTACCAATGACCCGAAACCGCTGCTTTTCACCCCGTCCTCGACGGTAATAATCTTTCGGGTTTTCTTGAGCTGGCCGAGAATCATTTCCCGGTCCAGCGGTTTTATGGTCCTGACATTCACCACACTCAGGCTGATTTTATCCTTTTTTTTCAGCAGTTTCGCCGCTTCCATCACCTGATAAACCAGAGGTCCCACGGCCAGCACCAGGGCATCCTTGCCCTTTATCAACAGCTCGCTCTTTCCCAACGGGATTTCCCTGAGATCATGATCCATTTCCACCCCGATACCGGGTTCCTTGGGATATCTGATAAACACGGTTTTCCCCAGTTTGACCCCGGTGTAAACCATGTGTCGCAGTTCGTTTTCATCTTTGGGAGCCATGAGGACCACCCCGGGCAGTGAACTGAGCAGGGCAATGTCATAAATCCCCTGATGGGTACTGCCGTCACCGCCGACCAGCCCGGCCCGGTCAATCCCCACCACCACCGGGATGCTCATCAGGGTAAAATCATGGATAATCTGATCGATTGCCCGTTGCATGAATGTGGAATAAATTCCGATAACCGGTTTCATCTTTCCCAGCGAAAGGCCGCCGGCAAAATCGAACATGTACTGTTCGGCAATTCCCACATCATAAAAATTTTTCGGAAATTCTTTCTGAACCGCGTCCAGGCCGGTCCCTTCGGGCATGGCTGCCGTCAGGGCAATGATTCGCCTGTCCTTTCTGATCAATTCCCGAACCGTGTTTCCAAAAACCTTTGAATAGGAGGGTTTGTTGCCCGATTTGATAAATTTCCCGTTCTGAATATCAAAAGGCGCCGAGGAATGAAATGAAACCGGGTTGTCGGAGGCAGGTTTGTAGCCTTTGCCTTTTTTGGTAATCACATGCAGCAGTACCGGAAAATCATATTTTTTGGCATCCTCGAACTCCTTGACCATTTCCCGGATGTTGTGTCCGTTGATGGGCCCGATATATTTAACTCCCAATTCATCGAATAATGATCCGGGGACCATCATGGTGCGGATAAGGACCTCGATTTTTTTTGCCACCTCGACCATGGATTTTCCGATTCCGGGGATAGAACCGAGCAGGGATTGCAGAAACTCCTTCATCCGGATATAAGGCCTTCCGGAAACCAGATAATTCAGATGTTTTGAAATACCGCCCACATTGGGAGCGATAGACATCTTGTTATCATTCAACACGATAATCAATCGCTGTTTAACCTGCCCGATATGATTCAGGGCTTCAAGCGCCATGCCGCCGGTCAAGGCCCCGTCACCCAGAATGGAAACAATATGAAAATCCTTTTTGTCCATATCCCGGGCAACTGCCATGCCGGAAGCAAAGGCCAGCGATGTGGATGCATGCCCCGTATTCAAGCAGTCAAATTCACTTTCCCTGATATCCGGGTAACCGCAAATTCCTTGTTTTTGCCTGATGGTGAATATTTTTTCCTTTCTTCCGGTGATAATCTTATGGGTATAGCTCTGGTGCCCTACATCCCAGATAATTTTATCAACCGGGGCATCAAATACCCGGTGAATGGCCAGGGTCAGATCGACAACTCCCAGATTGGATGAAAGATGCCCGCCGTTCCTGGAAACCACCTCAATGATAATCTCCCTGATTTCTCCGGATAATTTCTCCAATTCATGAAAAGACAGGGCTTTCAAATCAGCCGGGATATTGACTTTATCCAGGACAGCCATCATTTGCTCCGGAAAGCCATCCTTCTGATCAAATCCATGAAAGGGGGATAATCAATTTTTGCTTTATGGAGCCGGTCCAGAGTCTTTCGGTATAAATAATCTATTTTACTTGCAACAAAGTCCTTGCCATAGTAAATGACCGAATTCGGACTCTGATTGATTTTATCCTTATGTATTTTTTTCCCCACCTCTTTCTCATCACCTT
This sequence comes from uncultured Clostridia bacterium, assembly GCA_964583345.1. Taxonomy (GTDB): domain Bacteria; phylum Acidobacteriota; class Aminicenantia; order UBA2199; family UBA2199; genus CAZOWT01. The sequence continues at coordinate 5,178 of CAZOWT010000046.1, read as the reverse complement.
CGATATCCAGGAGATCGTCCGCCATCTGGAAAGCGATACCGATAAATATGCCGGCTGACCGCAGCAGCTTTTTCTGATTCTCCGTCAAATTGAGGATTTCGGCGGCAGACAGCATAGTACCCTTGATCAACTCAGCGGTTTTCATCCGGTGAATCCGGAATATTTTCTGTTTTTCACCCTTGAATTCCAGATCCAGCGCCTGGCCGCCGGCCATGCCATTGATCCCTATACTGCTGGTCAGGATCCAGATTATCCTGGCCATCTGAAGCTCGGAAATCCGGCTTATGGATATTCGTTCGAAAGCCAGAGACAGCAAGGTATCACCGGCCAGCAGGGCAATGGATTCATTAAATTTTTTATGAACGGTCGGCATTCCCCTTCTAAAATCATCATCATCCATCACCGGCAGGTCATCATGAATAAGCGAATAGGTATGAATATATTCAATGGCGCAGGCAATATCCATGACATTGCTTATATTCCCGTTAAAAGCGTCGATGAGGGTAAGAAATAGCAGGGGCCTCATCCGTTTACCCTTGACCGAAAGCGAATAGCAGATCACCTCTTCCAGAAAACTCCCCCTGCATTCAATCCCGTTAAGCAGGGATTTATTTACCTCGCTGGTCAACCTGTCAAAATAATTATCCATTTTAAAGTATCTGTTTGCTCAGCTCTCTGCAAATCCCGAAATAAAAAAATGCAATTTATATGGTTCAATATATCCCAATTCCCTGGAAAAATCAAGCTGCGCAGGAATCCGGGTCAGCGTCCCGGTTTTGACTCCATTTAATAAGGGTGCTATAATAATTCGATACTCAGTTTTGATACTGTCTGAATAACGGGGCACCTATGAAAATAAAGAAAATTGTTAAGTGGTTTTTCGGGCTGATTCTTTTGCTGGCTGTCCTGGTCATTCTGCCCTCTTTTTTTTATCACCCGGAATTGAATACCCTTCCCCTGCCCTCTCATTATAAAAAAGGTGTGTATCACATCCATTCCAATTTTTCAGATGGTCGGGGTACCCTTCAGGAGATCACCCGAGCAGCCAGGCAGCTTAACCTGGATTTTGTCATTCTTACCGATCACGGAAATCCCAATATTCTGTCGTTGAAGTCCACCACCTGGATGAACGATGTGCTGCTTATCGGGGGATCGGAGTTGACTTTAAATTCAGGGCACCTGGCAACGGCAGGCTATCCGGTACCTGATTTTATCCTGCCCCCCGAGCCACAGGAAGCCATCGCTGACATCAATCAGATGGGGGGATTCAATTTCATCTCCCATCCGTTTGATGACAATATCCCCTGGACCGACTGGAATATCCATGGCCTGACCGGAATCGAGGTGTTTAATTCCTACAGCTCTGCTCGCCGGGCCGGTATTTTCAAACTCCTGTTCTTTCCTTTTCAGTATGCCGTCAACTCCAAATACGCTTTGTTGAATACACTCTCCTATCCTGTAAAAAACATGGCGAAGTGGGACAGTCTGAATGAAAAAGAAAAATGTTTTGCCATCTATTGCACCGATGCCCATGCCCAGCTGCCGATCACAAAAAATTTCAAACTCCATTTTCCTTCCTACAAATCCATGTTTGAAATATTTCAAACCTATGTCAAACTGGAAAACGATCTGGTCAAAGACCCCAACCAATCAGCCTCTGCCGTCATATCCGCCATAAAGAAAGGGCATTTTTTCAATGCCGTGGAAGCCATTTCTCCGGCAAATGGTTTTGAAAATTATTTTATCGGGTCAGATGGAGAAACCTCTGAAATGGGCGACACCACAGCCGTTCATAGGGGGAAATTTATCATCAGGGTTCCCTATGATTTTGAAACCCGGGTCATCGTCAAAAAAAACGGTGAACCGATAACCGAAATTAAAGGCAACCGTAAAAAAAACCTGGAATTTGCCATCACTGATCCCGGAATCTATCGGGCGGAAATTTTCGTCAGCCAAAACCGTTTCAGTCATGTTCCCTGGATATTAACCAATCCCATATTTGTAGGTGTCAAACACAGCCTGACAATGGTTCAACTCCCTTTAATCCAAAAAAAACTGGTTGACCGGGAAAATTTTTTTATTGTGGAAACCAGCCGCCTTTCCCGGGGAAAGGCAGTAACCGTTGTAAACAATCGCGGCGAATCGATCACCGCGTTTACCTATCGTCTGGAAAAGGAACCGGAGCAGAAAAATTTCTGGTCAGCCCTTTCCAACAGAAACCGGTTTGATTTTTCATCCCACGGCGGTATTCTATTTCAGGCCCGTTCCAGGCATGATGCCAGATTCTGGATCGAATTCAGATGCCAAAATAACAGCGGAGAATGCTGGTACCGTCACTCGTTCCGGGCCGGAAAATCCTGGAAAACCGTTTACATTCCGTTTGATGAATTCCCCCAGATAAACGGGGAAAAAACTGCGCCTGCTCTTGACCGAATAACCTCGCTGTTTTTTTCCATCAACAACGCAATCGCTTACAGCGGAAGCCGGGGCATTTTGTTTCTGAAAGATATCGGGTTGACTGGAAGGGAATAGAGATCGTTTCGGAAACAAAGCCGAAAAGGCGATATAAGACGGCAGCCTGATTCATCTCAAATACAGCAAATAGTTATTGTCACCCGGTCGATAAAAGGCGTTCCAGGCTGCCCCAAACCTGTTAAAAAATATAATTTCAACCGGATAGAGACGTATAAATTTTATTTAATCCGGATAGCATTTTATCCAGATTATAATTTTTCCGCACTTCCTCATAAAGGTTAGCCGTATACAGCTTGAAATCGTAATCCCCGCTGACGGATTTTTTGATCGCATTGGCCAGCGCTGACCCATTCAGGTTTTCAAACAGGACACCGTTTTCTTTGCCGATGATTTCGCGATTCCCGTAGGTATCAGAGGCAATCACCGGTACCCGCAACAAACCGCATTCCAGAAGCACTATCGGCAAACCTTCCCAGCGCGAGGGCAGGAGAAAAACATCACCGGCTTTCATCACCGTCGGCACATCCGTCCTCTCGCCCAGGAAAAAAACAAAAGGCAATACCCTGAGTTCCTCTGCGAGTAATTTGGTGGGCTGCATTTCCGGTCCGTCTCCAACAAAAACAAATCCCACCTTCTGCTGTTTTATAAAAGCTCTCATCGAAGCAATGCTTCGGACCAGGAAATCATATCCCTTCTGAAAATCAAAACGGGCCACGGTGACAAACAAAAAAAAATCCGGCGGCAAATTCAGGAATTTTCTGATCCGCAAACGGTTAATCCGACTCGAACCGCCACCGGTTACATCAATGCCGTTGCTCAGGTAAATCACATTTCTCAATCCATACTTTTTCTCTAAAAATTCCCGGTCATCGCCTGAAACCGCTATAACTCGGTCCGCCCTGGAAAAAAGCTTTTTTTCCAGCCAATAACGGAGCCGGTATTTCAGTCTGTTTTGAATAGCACTTCCCCGGGAGCCGGAGGCAAATTCAAATTTATGAAGGTGCAGGCCGTGGGCGGTAAATATAACGGGAACCGGATATTTTTGAAACGGATTTTTGTAGAATTCAAAAAGCGGCCGAAGATGGTGAATATGAACCAGATCGGGTTTTTTGTCCAAAACCAATTTCGGACCGTATCCCCGGTTATCAATTTCCACGTTTTTCAACGCCTTGAATCTATCATCGGCTCTCCGGGAACCGGGCTTCGGTAAAGCGAAAATCCGGAAACGGACATCCGGTAATCCCCTGGCGATTTGAAATATATGTTCCATGCCTCCGCCCAGCGCAAAGCGGTCAGAAACCAGGTGCACAATCATTTAAGTTCGGATCTCCAGTATGCCAGAATATCGAAAAGGGTCTGTTCGAGATCAAACCTGGGTGAGAGGCCGAATTCCTGCCGGATCAGAGTGCAATTCCCTTCCAGCACCGGTGTATCCACCGGGCGGAATTTCACCGGGTCCTTGATGATATCAATTCGGGTCTTGGAAAATGACAGCAGAATCCGGAGTATCTCCTTAATGGATCTGGCTTTCCCGGAACATAAATTGTAGACTTTTCCGCTTTTCCCCCTTTCGGAAATGGCCAACAAATAACGGGTGACATCCCTGACATCCGAAATATCCCTCACCGCTGCCAGGTTGCCCACCCGAATCTCCGGTTTTACCTGCCCGGATTCGATGCAGGCGATCTGGTAGGCAAAATCAGAGCATACAAAATCATGGTTCTGGCCCGGTCCGGTAAAATTAAAAGCCCTTATTTTGATAATATCCATTTTTCTGGAGTCCGTATAAAGGTCCCCGACCATCTCCATGGCGTATTTTGACAGGGCATAGGGATTTCCAATGACGACAGGTGTTTTCTCATCGATTTTATCCCGGCTGCTTTTCCCGTACAGTTCGGCAGAGCTTAACAGTATAATTCTGGCGTTCGGGAAAAACAGATTGACCGCTTCAATCAGGTTTGAACTGCCAATGATATTGACTTCATAGGTTTCTCTCTGGTTTTTCCAGCTGAATCCCACATTGGAAATGGCAGCCAGGTGATAAACAATATCCGGTTTCAAATCTTCCACCAGCGCCCGAACCTGTTCCTGATTCCGGATATCCACTTGAAAAACCGAACACCCCGGAATTTTAATGTTTTCGATTTCAGTCAGGCCATAAATCAGGTGATCCGGTTTTTTTTTCAGGTCATTGATCAAATAGCCGGCCAGAAATCCAGAACAGCCGGTTATCAGCACCCGGGTCATAACTAACCCTCACCCCCCCCCAGGAAATTTGATACCATGCCCATATTCCCGAAGGAAAAACCGATATTAAACTGGCTCTCCTGCCGCCCCAGGTAATTGAATATTTTAAATTCGGTATTGATGGTAATGCACTGGAAATCAATTTTTGCCTTTATGGAAGCCGATCTGAATTCTTTTTCAGTAATATCATAATACATGCTGGAATTCAATTCAACCGGGAACCGCGGGATTTTCAGTTCCAAATGGCCCTGCATAACGGTCCGGTTAAAAAAATAACTGCTGGTGGTATAGGGATTCCGGTTTTTGGAATAGGAGATAAAACCGTTGATGATACTTCCTTCCTTGTCATACGAAATCTTGGCAATCAGGCGGGTAAAGTCATCGATGAAATAATTATAGGAAACATCCAGATTCAGGGTAAAATTTTTCACCGGTTTGAAGTTCAACCGGCCGCTT
>CAZOWT010000045.1:0-17821 GCA_964583345.1 uncultured Clostridia bacterium | reverse complement strand
TCATTCATGGCGTGGTATCCCGTTTTTCACCGAAGCAAAAGCAGATTCCGTTTAACATTTCCCTGGGGTATCCGTTTCGCCGAACCCCGCTTTATCAGTTACTGATATCCATGATGAAGGCGGCTAAATCCCGCCTGGAGAGGGGGATGATTTTTTCTCCGGATTATTTGAATCTGATCCGACACCCCTATGTGAAATTTTCCGGGAAGACGGGAAAAGAAGAAGAGCCTTTAAAAAGAGGGATCCATCTGATCGAAGACTTGATCAGCCGGGAAAATTTGCTCTTTTTCGAGCCGGGAAAAATCGAAGATCAGATCACCCTGATCATGGAAAAATCGGATGAATACACGGCTGAATCAAGATGTGAAATCGCCGGGGAAGTGAAGTGGCTGCATCAGACTTTTTTGGCCGACGGCAGAAATTCATTACTGGAACTGGCTGAATTTTTGAAACAGGCGGTTCTGGCAGTGGGGGAAAACAAAAAACATCACCTGTTTCTCGAAGATTATATCAATACCGCGGCCAATACCCTGGATCAGGTCATTGAATTTTCCGGCCAGCATCATGCTGATCTCGGACAGGCAAGCTTCAACTCTCTGATATCGCTTCTCTCCTATTATTTTACCGGTGTCCATATTTATTTCCAGGGTTCTCCCCTGAAGGGCATACAGGTAATGGGGATGCTGGAATCCCGGGGGTTAAATTTTGATGAAGTCATCGTGGTCGATGCGCTCGAGGGGGTGCTGCCGAAATCATTGAAATATGATCCGCTTCTCCCCTATGATATCCGGAACGCATTCGGGTTAAGCAATTATTCCCAGTGGGAAATACTTTTTGCCAACAATTTTTTTTCATTACTGGGAACGGTAAAAAAAGCCCACATTCTCTGGACGGATAACAACCAGGCCGGTTCGGAGAAACCGGAGAAAAGCCGGTTTGTCGAACGCATCATATATGAAATTGAAAAACAGACTCGGGAAGCTCCGGTTGTCATCCGGAAAAATTTTCCCTGCCGGCTGGAAACCGGAGAATTGAAAACCGTTGTGAAGAACGATTCCATACGGGAGAGGATGAGCCGTATGAGCTTTTCCGCCTCTGCCCTGGAGAGTTATATTCGCTGTCCACTGCGGTTTTACTTTGCCTATGTCGCCGGGCTGGAAGAGCGTTCGGAAATTTCACTCGATCCGGATTCCGGAGAACTGGGAAGCCTGGTTCACCGGGTACTGGAAAGGTTTTATCGAAACGCTCCCATTCAGGAAAACTCCAGCCGGCTGGAAGGCAATTTGAGAGACCTGATTGCCGAGGAGTTTGAGAAGAAGGGATTTACCACCGCTTCGGGGATTGGCAAAATCCGTCACTGGGTACTGCACGAAAAATTGAAAGATTTCCTCACCGCCGATTCCCGGCGGCTTCTGTTAAATGGCATTGAAATTGCGAGCCTTGAAAAAAAAGTTGAAACAGAAATGGACCTGCCGTTTTCGGATTCTCCGGTCAGGTTCAGGGGAAGAATTGACCGGATCGAACGCGAAGGAAATTTGATGCGCCTCATTGATTACAAGACCGGGGCACCTTTTAATCCGAAGATCATAGAAAAGGGAATCAAGTTCAGACTGGAACGATTGAAAGACCTGAAGAAGCCGGAATGGCTGTCCGCTCTCAGGGAATTGCAGGTTTGTTATGAAAGTTTTCAACTGTTGCTGTACGCTTTGATGGTAACTTCCCCATCCGGCGATTACTCCGGAATCGACGCGGCTTATATGTTTTTAAAGCAGGCTGATGATTTCTTTAAACCGGTTTTTATCCGGGGGACCGGATCCGGTATGATTTCCATCGAGGAGAAAGACACCCTGATGAAAAACTTCAAACATAACCTGCACGAAATCATGGCGGATATCTATCTTCGGGACACATTTTCTCCCAATAACCGGAATATTCAATACTGTTCGACATGCCCGTTCCGTATTCCATGCGGTAATATGTGAGGCAGGGTCGGCCATTGGATTTCTCTATACCGGTCGGGTATTGCGGTTTGGGAAAAATCGGTTGTTGAAAAAAAAACAAATATATTCTAAACTAATTTGTTGAATATTTAAGAATTTTAGTATAAAATTTAAACAAAGGGGAAAAGCAGATGGACAAAAGAAAACAGAAGCGGGTCAGGGCACGGATTCTGGTTAAAATAGATGGAAAGTCCGGAATTCTGAGTGATTTCTCGGAGGAAGGGGTGCAGATTTCAACCAATTCGCCACCATCAAAAAAAGAAGTTGATATCATTTTCTCTGCTTCCGGAAAAGAGATTTTTGTCAAGGGCATGATTCAATGGATCAAGAAGAAGTATTCGGTGCAGAATGCCTTTCAGATCGGCTGCCAGGTTGAGAATCCTCCGGTCGAGTATTTAAATTTTCTGTTGAATCATTAGCCGGGAATTTTTTCCGTCAATGAATAAAGTCACCGGATTTCTGTCGGTTAAATAATCGAATCGGTTGTTTTCAAGCCGGCATGAGCCCCACCCATTTCATCACCTATTCCCGCCGGCAGGGCTATGGGGCGGAATTAAGCCGGCTCTACAGAAAAATTCTGGAAAAATAAAACCGGACGCAATCAAATGAAAAAAGAAATATAACCACCGACATAACCAGCAGGCCGATTAAAATCAGTTTTGCCAGGAAACTCTTTTTTAAATTGTCTGATTTTTGGAACACGAAGAAAGCCAGCGCTGCGATGGCCAGAATAATAGCACTTTCACCCCATATCATTACCCTGAACATGAATACCTCCTGGTTTTTTTATATCTTTAAATAAAAAAAAAAGCAAGTATTTTCTTTGATTGAAATTTGTCCGTCATTCTGGCGGGCTATCGTTTCCTCAGGAAGCCTTGGGATCGGAAATAGAGAGGCCAGGCCAATGACCGTTCCCGGGGAGGAAAAATGATGACATATTGAGGAGGTTCGGGATTCACCAAGTGAACCGACTATTGTTCACTCACGGCAAAAGGCCTGGCCGCTCCTGCCTATCCTCTATCTGATGGGATGCCGGAACCGGTTGAAAAGTTTCAAAAACCGGAGCAGGATGGATTAAATGATTCAACTATCCGATGACCGGGCCTCCGGCTGGCGGTAATCGGATGGGTCTTCGATTAAAAGGGGATATATTTGCAGGCAAATCCAGGCATCAGTCGCAGCGTATATTTTTTGTTTTTCGGACAGGTTAGAATTGGACCAGTTTGAACGTTGGGCGTTTTTGGTTACCCGGTGCTCCAGGTATCGGGCGGAAAGCGCCCTGGCCCCGACCTGGATGATACCCTTCCGGGTGGCAATCGCGCTCAGGTCAATGAAATCATTGGGAATAAATGGACGGATAGACTGAAGTTTTTCAAGGTCATTCTTGATTCCGATCCCGATTTTCTTGATTTTCCGGTTGCAAAACAGGTCGACCAGTATATCGGGCACTCTGATTTTTTCAATCTGGAGAAGATAGGCGGTTTCATGGGTTGCCAGCTGGACAATGGCCAATGGGTAGGTAATGCCCTTTTTGAAGGAAGGGCGGCTTTCGGTATCGAACCCGATTGCCGGGTGTTGAAAAAGACGGGACAAATGTTCATCCGCTTTTTCCGGCGTATTGATCATGATGATCTCGCCCTTGAAACGGATGATGGGCAGAGAATTAATGTGCTGGCTGCTCAGCCGGTTGGTCGGGAAAAGGTCATCATTCATGTGACCTGAAGTTCTGCTTTTCGATGACCCGGTGCAGGTAATCGAGTCTTTTCTGGTGCCGGCCGCCCTCAAATTCGGTATTCAACCAGGTTTTTACGATTTTTATGGCCATCCTTCCTTTTAGGATTCTGGCACCCAGGGTTAAAATATTGGCATTGTTATGCTTTCGGCTCATTTCGGCCATATGCGGGTTAAGGCATAGGGCAGCCCTGATGCCTTTGAATTTGTTGGCCACAATGGACATTCCAATACCGGTCCCGCAGATCAAAATGCCTTTTGTCTTTTCGGGATTTCTGGCGACTTCCCGGGCTCCCCGGGCGCCATACTCGGCCCAGTTGACCGATTCGGTTGATCCGGTACCCAAATCCGAAAAAGGGTATCCGTTTTCCTGCAGAAAGTTTTTTATTTTTTCTTTCAATTCAAATCCGGCATGATCCGAAGCCAGAACAATTTTCATTTTTGTTTCTCCGCCCATTATTTGCCAGTCCCCTTTTTAAATGAATCCGGCAGCATTATCAACCCGGCTGATTTTGTTACCTGTTTTTTTCGGTTTCAATTTTTTATTTCGATTCCGCCAAAAATAACCGAGGCCTTGATCACCAATCCCCGGGCATCCTTTTTTATTTCGTTTGACGTTTTGTTGTCGATACCGCCGAAAATTGCGCTCGAGCGGATATCCAGGGGCCAGGATTCCGGTACCCTGATTTCGGTTCCGCCGAACAGTGTCGAAATATCGATGAGCGCTCCTTTTTCATCCAGGGTGCAGTCGCGCAAATCGATTTCCGCTCCGCCAAAAAGGGTGGAAACGCTTCCTCCCCGGAAATTTTTGCTGTTAATTTTTTTCTTTATGCCGCTGAATAGCGCGGAACCGTCGATTTCGTCTTCGGTTGATGTTCGGTGGGTTGTGAACCCCTGACGCCGGGCGATGATGGATATTCCCATGAAAATGAGCAATACCGGCCAGTATCGCCAGATTTCCTCCCATTCCAAAATATCATTTGTGTTCAACAGGAAAATTACGCCGATGGCAATCAGAATCCAGGCCCCGGCATTGAATAGACTTCTCCCGTTTACCAGGTGAATGATACCCAGGACAATGATAACCAGTGGCCACCATTCTGCCAGCTGGAGGTCAATGATATCCAGGTTGTTGAGTACCCAGAAAACACCCAGGAGAATCAGGAAAAAACCGATCAATGACGATCCGCGGAAAATCTTTTTTTGGTTCATGGTCGCTCCTTTTTAAATGAATGCCTGTACGATAACCATGATAGCGATTCACCGGCCGAAAGTCAATCCTCGAATAATATGGCAAAAATGTGCGGGAGATTGACAATTGATTCCTTTTTTGATAATACATTTTTCTGTTTTCCGGCAATATTCCTGAAGCGGGAGAATGAAGGAATGCCCGCCCGGATTTCCGAACCGGAGGAATTGCCGATATCCAGGAGCGGTGATGAAGCGTATCCTAACATTTGTTGTGTTTATTCTGGTGGTTTCTCTGATTTATTTCCTGATGCATTATTTTGTTTTCAGGACCATCACTAGGAATATTCCCTTTTCACCCAAGGCGAAAACCATTTTAAAATATTTTTTTATTTTTTCCGGGTTATCCTTCCCGCTGGGAATGGCGCTGAACCGCTGGCTGGGATTTACCACTTTGAATTTATATGGATTTATCTGGCTGGGGATTCTGGCTATCCTGTTTTTTTTCATGGTCATTGCCCGGATTTTAAACCTGGTCTTTCCTCAGAAAACCATTTTGATAACCGGTATGGTCCTGGGCCTGGCCGGGCTGGTATCGATTTTTTCGCTTATTAACAACATGGGGTTGCCGGTGGTAAAGACCATTACCATCCGGTTAAAAAAATTGCCCGTTTCACTATCTGGTTTCCGAATCGTCCAGTTATCGGATCTTCACCTGGATTCCTACAAATCTCCCGGGCGGCTTTCCCTGATCGTTGACCGGGTGAATAAACTCCATCCGGACCTGATTGTCATTACCGGTGATTTTGTTGACGGGGATATTATTTCCGATGAATTGTTTTGCGATTCTCTCAAAAGGTTAAAGGCGCCTGAAGGGATTATATCCATCACCGGGAACCATGAGTTTTACGCCGGCATTGAATATTTCATGAAGCTTTCGGCAAAATTGGGTTTCGAGGTGCTGCGCAACCAGAGCCGGACAATTAGCGGCAGCCTGCAGATTGTCGGCCTGGATGATAATGAAGGCAAACGGTTTTCCGGGATGGGCCCCGATCTGGAAGCGGCACTCAAAGGGTGTGACCGCAGCAAGCCGATTATCCTTCTCCGACACCGGCCGGAAGGTTTTACCCGGGCAATAGATCGGGGGGTTGGTTTGCAAATATCGGGCCATACCCATGCCGGGCAGATACCGCCGATGGATATCCTGGTGTGTATTTTTATGCAGTATCCCTATGGTCTCTATGAAAAAAAGGGCTCATACATCTATACCAGTTGCGGTACCGGGTATTGGGGGCCTCCGATGCGCCTGTTCTCCCGTTCGGAAATCGTGCAGTTTGACCTATTGCCTGACAAATAATCTGCGATTTATTCACCCGGGTTTTCAGGATGGCACGGGGGTAGTCAGCGGTTGTCGATATGCAGGAGCGCCTGGTCGATTTTATCCCCCAGATCCTCGGGATACCAGTGCCCGATATTGGGGGTGACCACAAACTGGTACTGCAGTCCCTGCAGGCGGAAGGTATCGATGATCTCCTTTTGTTGTCCGATTCGGGGGTCCATTTCGGTGGTGATCAGGGTGCCTCGAATTCCCCGGTTTCTGGCCTGCAGAACGCTATCGGCGCCGAAGTCTTCTGGCCTGGCCGGGCACAGGGCCACAAATCCCCTGATCGGGAAGGTGTTTCTTAGAATCACTTCCAGGGCCGCGACACCTCCGGATGAAAAACCGCCCACATATATCCGGTCCCCGTCCACCGGATATTCTTCCAGAACCCGATTGAGGGCAGCAACAATCTCTTTCAGGCTCAGGTCCATATCTTCGGTCCAGTTATACCCGTTCATGTTGACCAGCTGGGACGATTGGGGATAGGCGACGATGAATGCCGCTTTCAATTTTGGGGAAGTCCACCGGGGCATGAATTGTTCCAGGTTTTCCCCGCCGCCGTGAAGGGCAATGAAAAGGGGGTATTTTTTGTCCGGTTGGAAATCCTGTGGTGTCTGTACCCGCAGTTCGGGTTTGCAGGCTTTCTGCGCCGTCTCCATCATCTGGCGGTTTTTCTTAATCAGAGCCTGAAATTTTTTTTCTTTTTTATAAGGAGCAAACATGTCATTCTCAAAGGTATACTTGCCAAACCAGATTCCATGCTTCAGCGCTTTCTCCATAATCCGGATGCCTTTTCCCGGCTGATTCAGATGAATATAGGTGATCATCAGGTTGAAGCCGTTGGCGGCCATATGCTCCGGGAACCGGTCGAATCCCCATTCCAGCATGGAGGCCAGTTCTTCAAATTTCTTTTCTTGATACAGTTTCCCGACTTCCGCTCTCATGTCCGCATAGGTCGGGAATTGATATTCCTTTTTTCGGGCATCGACTGAGAATTGCAAAAATATCAACAGGACAACACCAAAGGTCATCATTTTTTTCATCGCTTTTCTCCTGAGACGTTTAAAGAACTCTCAAGGTAATACGATCGACTGATAAAAAATGTTTTCTTACCGGATCCCTTCTATACTCGTTTTTTCCTCTCAGTGACGGTTTCATGGCATGGCTTTTATTTTTTACCCGTTATATAATTTTGTTAACACATGGCTATTCCTGCTCGTTTAAGGGTATCAAGGACAACAAATTGTCCGAGAATTGGAGGTAAACATGCAATCAGGTGACGTAACCGCAATGGTGACATTGCCCATTTTCTTTTTCATGTTTTTATTGGCGATCAAGTTTTTTTTCGACTGGAAAAAAATCCGCCTGAAGAGCGACTTTCATCACAAACTGATGGACAAATTCGGGAATGTAAAGGACCTGAATGAATTCCTGCAGACCAAAACCGGAACCGGTTTTATGCAGTCACTGACCATTAACGGTCAGGGGCTGAAGGAAAAGCTCATGTCAACCGTATCGACCGGGATTATTGTGGGATTTCTGGGGATCGGGGTTATCGTTTTCGGTTCCATGACCGGGACCAGTGAGAATACCATATACTTTTTCGCTTCGGGAATTGCCCTGTTTGTCCTGGGAATCGGTTTCCTGGTTTCGGCCCTGGTGTCCTACCGGTTGAGCCGGAAATGGGGCATCCTCAAGGAAGAATAGTCGGGATTCAACCTGATACGAGAATGATTTTCCCGTTAAGAATTTTATGCTTCGGGCGAGGGGATTACCCCTCGCCCGTTGTGTTACCGGGAGGACTGATCTGAAGAGATGACATGAAAAATCCGGAAAGTAAACTCCAGAAGGAATCCTTTAAATTGTTCTATATGAAGTATTCCCGGAATTTCTGGTTTTTCATTTACCGGATGTGCGGGGATTCCAGCATGGCGGATGATATGTTTCAGGAATCATTTTTCCGGTTTTTCCGGGCGGTTCCCGACGGATTGAGTGAGGGGGAGAAGAAATCCTACCTGTATAAAATTGCGGTGCGTTTGATTATTGATCAGAAAAGGCGGATTCAGGTGGAACGAAAATATGATACGGAAGGCGAATCCCGGCCAGTTGATAACGGTCAATTTTTATTGTCAATGGATATGGATAAAATATTCAAATTGCTTAAAATCAAGGAAAGAACTCTGCTCTGGCTGGCCTATGTGGATGGCTATACGCACAAGGAGATATCTCGTATTACCGGATCCGGGGAAAAAAGCGTAAGGGTCCAGTTGTTCCGGGTTCGGAAGAAATTTGCAGAAATATTAAGGGAGAACGGATTTTCCGGGGAGGCGGTCTCATGAAGAAAAAGCAGTGTTCCTTTGAGACCCGGGTCCTGGCTGAACGGATTCAGGGCCGGGCGGGAAAAGAAGTGAAAAATCACCTCAACGAATGCCCGGCCTGCCGGGATTCGGTTTTGATTCACTCCTGGATGCGGGGATTTCAAGATGGAGAAAAAAGTGATAGCGCGGTCGAACCTGGTATTCCGGATTTCGATTCACTCTGGAAAAAGGCCATGACATCCCCGGCGATTGACCGGGAACTGGAGAAACGCGCCCTGATCCCCCTGCTGGTCCCCCGGATAATTTCAGTGGTGATGATGGCGCTGGGAATTTTATACCTGCTCACCGCCAAATCCGCAAGCATCAAAACCTTTTTTTATTCGGACATGAAAATGGGTGTACTCTTAAACATCCTGTCGTTGACGGGCAGGAAGCTGCTTGCCCTATTGCCCTATATGATGATTCCACTGGGTTTTATCATTTTTTTTGCGGTGGGACATTTTCTATATTCCCTGTTTCATTTAAAAAAAGGTTGAGACAGGTTCATTTTTTTCCTGAATTTTCCACGACTTGAAAGGTCGAATTCCTTTTATTTTGGATTGATATAGACAATACGTTCAGGAGGAAGGGCTTTTGGGGGAATGTGAAAATCTATCCGCCCGAAAACCAGCTTTCCGGTATAGGGTTTTTCGGGATGAAGGGGAAGCAGGGCAAAAAGGAACCGGTAGGATTCCCTGAACCGCCTGTCTCTCATCACCCGGTTTTCCACCGCTGATTTGACCTGGCTCACAATCCGGCCGTCTGTATAAATTTCCGGCGGGCGGGTAACCCTGAGGATGATGATGTCCGGTGTGCGTTGGTTGAAAATATAGGAAAGGTCGAAATCTTTCCGCAGGTGAATCCCGGGAGAGCGGCCGATCACCTTGTCGGTCAGGCCGGCCAGATCCACAATTTCAGCATGGGTGACGTATCCAATCCTCCCGATATCAATGGTTCCGATTGAGCGGGCCTGGCATTCATTCAGCCAGTTGGCCAGAACCTGTTCCAGGTAAACCGCGTTAGACAATGAAGCCCTGGCTTTTTTTTTCAGATCGAGTGTGGTTTTCAGGTTTAATCCCATCACCGCTACGGTCAACAAAAGCGCCAGCAGGCCAAATAGACGATGTCGATTCGGATTTCGGGAAGAACGGAGATAAAAACGGTTTTCAATGATTCCGGGAATGGCGAGCAGTAATAGAGCGAAGGCGGGAAGCAACAGCCTTCCGGCCGGCATCCAATCCCCGCCTTCGAAAATGGCGGCGGGTATCCAGGCCAAACCCGCAAAAAAATACCCCCGGTGTGACCGGTTGCCCAGCAAAGCTCCCAGCAGCGAGATGACCAGGACAGCCGCGGCCCAGTCCATACCCAGGGTGTGTGTAACATAAAGCCATCCGGCTTTAAGCCAGGGGGATTTGGCATAATAGGTATTGGGCAGGAATTGGCCGAATATAAGCAGCCTGGCTGCTACCAGGGTGATCTGGCCCGCTATGACTGAACCGGCCAGCAAGAAATTCTTTTTCCGGAATATGTTTTTCCATTCGCCTTTCCCCAGAAGCTGGCAGATCATGGCCACCAGAAACCAGGAACCCTCCGGACGAATCCAGGGAGCCAGGAAGCCGGAGACCAGGCCCCATTTGAGCGGGATGGATTTGTCAACCGACCGGGAAAAAAACAACAATCCCGCAATAAACAACAGACTTTCGAGTCCGGTGCAGGAATAGAAAACGGCTGACGGCAAAACCGATAACAAAAACATTGAAACCAGGAATGAATAGGTCGGCCCAGGAATCGGTTTCCCGGGTTCGGCTTCTGTGTTGTTCCTGGCAACCAGGGCCAGGAAACAGAGCATGTAACCGGCGAGTCCGACCAGAACGCCGATGGCGGGCAGAGCCGGGGTTTTAAATATGAAAGAGCCGGCCACCAGCAACAGCAGCCACAGGGGGCTGGAAAAACCCTCGACCGGCGGCCTCCCCGGATTAAAACCAAGCCCTTCCCCGTTCACCAGGTTCCGGGCATAGCGGTAGGGGATATAGGCGTCGTCAAGCTGATAGGGAACAATTCCCAGCGCCAGTGCGATTCCCAGAATCATGCCGGCCAATATCAACAGGGTACCCAGACGCAATGAAAGGTTCATTATATATTATAAGGATATATTATTATTATAAGGATAACGGTTTAATTATCAAGTCGAATCGAAATCAGCCTTCCATTTATTTTATGGCATTTTTTTTGAGAATATTTTTGATTTTATGGTTATACTTTTTCAATTTCCAAAAAATATGGGGGACCTGAGATGTCAAAGATCCGTAGGGACAGCGTATATGCTGTTCCTTGTTCGGGCTGTTTCTTTGATTTCCATATGGAAAATGTGAGGGTGCATGGTTGTGTCCTCACCGGATCTTTTAAAAGGGGTGTGCAATGGTGGAATCCCGGTCATGGGTTGGGAACAAATCCCGGTTGATTAAACCGGGGATTTAAAATATAATGATTTCTTTTGAAAAGAAATGTGATCATGCAACCCAAAGAATTACAGCATCTGGCCGGGAAACTGAAAAACCTGGAATTGGACAGGCCGGTCAACATTATGGAAGTCTGCGGGACCCATACCACCCAGTTCTTTCATACCGGTGTAAAAGATCTGTTCCCCGGTCATCTCAGCCTGGTAGACGGACCCGGCTGCCCGGTTTGTGTGACGCCAAATGCCTATCTTGACCGGGCGATTGAAATCGCCCGAAAGCATGGGGTTATACTGGCCACATTCGGAGATATGATGCGGGTTCCGTCTTCGACCAGTTCGCTTCAAAGGGAAAAGGCTGCCGGCCGCCAGGTGGAAATTGTTTATTCTCCTCTGGACGCGCTGACCCTGGCCAGAAATAATCCTGAGAAGGAAGTGGTTTTCTTGAGTGTCGGTTTTGAAACCACTATCCCCACAGAAGCCGTTGCGGTCCGGATGGCACTTAGGGAAAACATCACGAATTTTTCCCTGCTGGCAGGAAACAAACTGACTCCGCCGGCAGTTCAAGCGCTGCTCGAATCCGGTGAAGTCCATATCGATGGGTTTATCCTGCCCGGCCATGTCAGTGTGATTACCGGCGTCAAGGGCTGGAGGTTTGTTGCCGGCAGATATCTGAAGCCTTGTGTTATTACCGGTTTTGAGACCCGTAATTTGCTGGTCGGAACCCTGGCCCTGGCCTCCCTGATCCGGGAAGAAAAAGCAGAAATTATCAATGAATACAGTGAGGTGGTCAGTGAAAATGGGAATCAAAAAGCCCAATCCATCATGCATGAGGTGTTTGAATGTGTGGATGCCAAGTGGAGAGGGATCGGTATTATTCCCGGGAGTGGCATGCGCCTCCGAGAAGAATTCCGGGATTTTGACGCGGAGATAAAATTTCCGGTTTCGGTTCCGGATGAAATCGAACCCCGGGGATGCCGCTGCGGTGAAGTTTTGCGCGGATTGATCACGCCGCTTCAATGCCCGCTGTTCGGCAAGATGTGTTCCCCGGAAACCCCGGTCGGGGCCTGTATGGTGTCATCAGAGGGATCCTGCGCCGCTTACCACAAATACGGAAGGTTCAAAACATGAATCGTAAAATTTTAATGGGTCATGGCAGTGGCGGAAAACTGATGTTCGAACTGATTAACCGGGTCATCAAAAAAAATATTGGGCCCACTTCTCTCCAGCTGGACGATTCGGCTATTCTTGATCCGGGAAACAAAAAAATTGCCTTTACCACCGATTCTTACACCATTACACCGCTGTTTTTCCCGGGCGGTGACATCGGTTCCCTGTCAGTCAACGGTACGGTCAATGACCTGGCGGTTATGGGAGCGCAACCGCTGTATATCTCCTGCGGATTGATTCTGGAAGAGGGATTGGAAATGTCCATTCTGGAAAAGGTATTGTTTTCCATGAAGAAGGCCAGCGAAAAAGCAGGCGTAACCGTGGTTACCGGTGATACCAAGGTTGTGGAAAAAGGAAGCGTTGATAAAATGTTTATCAATACTTCCGGAATTGGAATCATGAAATATCCATTACAGCGAAGAGAAATTCAGGTGGGGGATCTGATTGTTATAAATGGACCAATCGGAGATCATGGCATCACCATCATGGCTGAACGCAACGGATTGTCGTTCAGCAGAGGACTGAAGTCCGATTGTGCACCCCTGGCTAAAATGATAGGAGAAGTCCTGAAGGCTTTTCCGGCGAGTGTTAAATTTATGCGGGATGCCACGCGGGGCGGCGTGGCTTCGGTGCTGAATGAAATAGTTGACAATCGGCCTTTTGCCGCCAAAATCGTAGAAAAACAGTTGCCTATCAGGAGAGAGGTCAAGGGCGTTTGTGAAATTCTGGGGATTGATCCGCTTTATGCTGCCAATGAGGGCAAGGTGATTATGGTGGTGAAAAAAGAAGATACATTGCCCATAATTGAAATCCTGAAGCAAAGTCCGACCGGGAAAAGAGCGGCTGTCATCGGTGAAATCGTATCCCCATATTCCGGAATGGTTTTTGTCGAAACCCTGATCCGGGGACGAAGAATACTGCCATTGCTTCTGGAGGATCAACTGCCGAGAATATGTTGAACCGGCCTGAAGGCATTTGGGGTGAAAGGGTTTCATTCTTGCCCTCATTTTATATAATGGTATCCGGAGGTTGAAATTAATGGAATGCAAAAAAGAAAGCAATTTGGCAAACTGCAATTGTACCTATGAACCCTGTTCAAGAAAGGGGATGTGCTGTGAGTGTGTCGCTTATCACCGGAGCATGAATGAATTGCCGGCCTGTTTTTTCGATTCCAGGGTGGAAAGAACATATGACCGTTCTATCAATAGATTTATAAAGGAGAACGGGAAATGAAGAAGAAGAAAGGTGTTCCATTGATTTTTCTCATGATACTGGTTTTTCAGGGGATGATTTTCCCCCGTCCGAGCCTAATAGAGGAGAAAAAGAGCGGGTACTTTGAAATCGGATTTCATTATGGAACCTGGAGCGTCAACCTGCTAAAATCCACAATCGAACAGGAACTCGGTAATGCTCTGGAAACGGAGTTGAAAGACCCGCTGCTTGATGAAATTCATAAGGATTATCCTGAAATTGTTGAAAAAAGTTACAGCCAGAATATCGATTTTAATTCTTCCGGGGAAAACTTCGGATTTGAGCTGAGGTGGTATCCGAAAGGCAGGACCGGTTCTTTCAGTATGGGCCTCTCGGTTGAAAAAACCTCGATGACAATTTCGATTCCCGATATCGAGGTAATCATGGAATCGACCCAGGGTCATGTTTTCCAGGGACAGGGCAGCGGAGAATTCATTATCGAGCCGGTATCCCTGCATTTGAATTTTCGCTGGGATATCAAACCTTCCTGGAAAATTAATCCTTACATCTCTTTCGGGTTCGGAATTGCTTCCGGCAGTGTGTTTGATCGGGCTCGGGTATCCTATTCGGTATCCGGGACACTGGTACAGCTCGGCCACGTACTGGATACCTATGAACAAGCTGAAAGTAAAACAGTGGCGGAATTGAAAACCGATCTGGAAGAACAGGGTGGGGATTTCTTTCTTCCCGATATTTTCCCATTCGCCCAGGTGAATATCGGGGTAAAGGGGGAAGTGACCCGGAATGTTTTTTTGTTGTTAGATGTGGGTATCTGGGATGGTTTTCTTTTTCGAGGTGGCCTGGCTTTTCGTTTGTAATGGTCCGGACATCCACATGATGCCGAAAAGCAGATATCTTTACATTTCATCGGGTGATAAAACCTGTTCCAAGGCAAAGCGAATGGTTTGTCAGGTTGTTGTTGGCTGCGATTTTTTCAGGCTTGTTTTTTTAAAAAACTTGCCTGTTTTAATAAATTTTGATAATATTATTTTGGGGATGAGAAGGGAATTCCCGGAGAGAATTTAAATTTTTTGATTGCGGTCGCCAGAGACTCTTTTTTATGTTTCCCTGGTGGCAAATCCGGCAAGGGATGGAATTGGGGAGAAATCCTGAAAGGCAAAATGAAAACGAAAGGGGATCATAATATCAAAATAAATACCGAGTCTTTTCTGGATATTGCCGGTGTGATGTTCATTGCCCTGAATTCCAGGGGGGAAGTCATTCTCATCAACCGAAAGGGATGTGATATCCTGGGGTATGGCCAGAAGGAAATCCTGGGGAAAAACTGGTTTGATCATTTCCTTCCCAAAAAAAATCGTAAAGAAGTGAAAACTGTTTTTTCCAAATTGATGGCTGGCGAAATCGAACCCAATGAATTCGCCGCCAATACAGTGCTGACAAAAACCGGTGAGGAGAGAATAATTGCATTTCACAACTCTGCTCTCCGGGATGATTCCGGTCGAATCATCGGTACCTTGAGTTCAGCCGAAGATATTACCGAAAAACGAAAATCCCAGCAGGAGATTATTGAAAGCGAAAATTTTTTACAAAGCATATTTGAAGCGATTCAGGATGGAATAAGTATTTTGGATACCAACCTCACGGTTATACGTGTTAACCGATGGATGGAGATGATGTATGCCGACCGGGAATCAATTCTTGGCAGAAAATGCTACCAGGTTTATCAAAACAGGAAATCGGTCTGTACCTGGTGCCCATCGATCAAGACCCTGGCATCCGGTGAGTTGAATTCGGAAATTGTCCCTTATCCATCATCAAAAAAAACCAGAGGGTGGATTGAGTTATCCGCATTTCCGCTCAAAGATGTTAATGGTCAGGTGATTGGTGTAATTGAGCATGTCAAGGATGTGACAGACCGAAAAAACTCCGAGGATGCACTACGCGAGAGTGAAGAAAAATACCGCCGACTTATTCAGCAGTCAAATGATGCGATATATTTGCTCTACAATCGGAAGTTTGAAATCGTTAATGATAAATTTCTAAAAATGTTTGATATAACCCGAGAAGAAGTCAATAATCCTGAATTTGACTTTATGACTTTGGTGGCGCCTTCAAGCCGGGTTCTGGTCGAAGAGCGCACGAAACGTTTAAAAAGAGGGGAAAATCTGGACCCGAAGTATGAATTTACGTCAATAACCAACGATGGCCGGACAATTGAAGTCGAAGCCTCCGTATCTTATGTTTCATACAAAGAGGGGATTGCCACCCAAGGTATCATACGGGATGTATCTGAGCGAAAGCGCCTGGAAGAGCAATTGCGGCAGGCGCTGAAAATGGAAGCGGTCGGTCGTCTTGCCGGCGGGGTGGCCCATGATTTCAATAATTTGCTTACGGTGATTTCGGGATACTGTGATATGCTTTTGTTTCGGAATTTATCAGAAGGGATTAAAAATGACATTGAACAGATTCGGAAAGCCAGCGAGCGCGCTATCAGCCTGACCAGCCAGCTGCTGGCATTCAGCCGGAAGCAATTGATTCAACCCAAGGTTTTAAACCTGAATATGTTGATAGAAGAACACACGAAAATGCTGGCCCGCTTACTGGGTGAGGATATTGAAATTGAAACTGCGCTCAGTGATGACCTGGGCCTGGTGAAGATTGACCGCGGACAAATGGAGCAGGTGATGATGAATATCGAAGTCAATGCCCGGGATGCCATGCCCAAGGGCGGTAAACTGTTCATCGAGACCTCGAATGTGGAGTTTGACGGGCATTATGTGAAGAAGCATCTCGAAACCAAACCGGGTTACTATGTCATGCTCTCAATCAGTGATAACGGAATGGGAATGGATGAACGAATCATATCCCGGGTGTTTGAACCCTTTTTCACCACCAAGAGTCGTGATAAAGGATCCGGGTTGGGGCTGGCCACTGTATATGGCATTGTCAAACAGAACAATGGTTTTGTTTATGTTTACAGTGAACCCGATAAGGGAACCACTTTTAAAATATATCTGCCCAGGATAAAACAAACAGCAAAGAAAAATCGAAAAAAGCTGACATCCAATTCAAAATTGCATGGCCATGAGACCATTTTGCTGGTTGAAGACAATTCCAGTGTCAGAACAATTACCCAGACCGCTCTCCAAAATTTTGGATATCGCGTGTTACCGGCAGGAAATGGAAAAGAGGCGCTGGATATCTATAAGAATCATAGCGGTCCGGTTCAACTGTTGCTAACCGATGTGGTGATGCCCAGCATGAGTGGAAAAGAGCTGGCTGAAATATTAAAAGCCTTGAATCCCAGAATTAAAGTCCTCTACTATTCCGGATATACCGACAATACCATTGCCCATCATGACATTCTTGATCCCGGGGTGGAGTTCATCCAAAAACCCTTTTCTCATACCGATCTGGCACGAAAGGTCAGGGAAGTGCTGGATGGCCATTGAGTGACGATTCTTCAGAAATAGCCGTAAAGTCCAATAGGGAGCCGTTCAAACGGCATGATCCTCATGAAAATTCCGGGCTTAGCCGGAAACGAATGTTTTTTGCCGATCCCGTAAGAAATCAAACCATTCCTCAAATCCTTGCCCGGTTTTTGCCGAGGTCTCAAATATCTTCACCTCGGGATTGTGGGCGAGGCAGTCCTGCTTCACCCGTTGTATATCGTAATCCAATAGGCCGAGCAGGTCTACCTTGTTGATGATTACTGCAGCAGCCCGGAGAAACAATGCCGGATATTTTCTAACTTTTTCATCTCCTTCCGGAATACTTAATATGGCGATTTTCATATTTTCCCCCAGGTCAAACGAAGACGGGCAGACCAGATTACCCACATTTTCTATAAACAGAAAATCCAGGTTATCGGGCTGGATCTGCTCCAGTTTATCTTTGATCATCTGGGCGGACAAATGGCAACCGCCGCCGGTTTCAATGGCAAACGCATTTTTATTCCCGGAATGGATGATTCGGTCCGTATCCAGAGCGGTTTTGACATCACCCACAATGACCGCAAAGCGTGCATTGAAATGGTTGACCATGTGTTCCAGGATGGATGTTTTGCCGCAACCGGGGGAGCCGATCAGGTTGATGGTAAAGATGCCTTTACTTTTAAAAAAATTCCGGTTGTCTTCGGCGATTAAGCGATTGCGGTCATGGGCTGATATATTTAAGTTTTTTTTCATGGTTTTACCTCCGGGCCATTTTTTTGGGTTGCTTCTCCGGCTCTTCCCTGATTTCAACCGATTGAATGATCACATCTGTCCCTGAAATTATTTTCCTGGTGAGCGATTGGCAGTCCGGGCAGCTTTCGAATATGTTTTTT
>CAZOWT010000044.1:9113-17823 GCA_964583345.1 uncultured Clostridia bacterium | reverse complement strand
GCTGTGATAATTTCTCTCTTGTAACCCCCTGAAGGAGGGAACTATGCCTGAAGAAAAAGACCGTACAGGCCAACCATTCATTACTGCCGGAGATGGCATCGACGTGAATGACATCATGGCGTCCATCCGGAAAAAAATCGAAGACAAGAAAAATGCCGGACTGCTGAAACAGAGCGATATCGATGAAATCAATGAAATGGAACTACAACCGCTGCCGGATTTTCAGGAAGTCCCCCATGTTTACGAAAATCACCTGTTCAGCAGGCAACTGGATGAAGACCTCATTCTCGGGTATGAAATCGAAAGCAAGCGTTCCGGTATTTTCGGGCTGGCAAAAAGAATCCTGCAAAAGATCAGGCAGGTATTTCTCCCTCTCATCAGATTTGCCATCCGCCCGGTAACCAACAATTTCGCCCGGCTTTACGGGGGGGACCTTTTCAAGAGCAAGGAATATATCCGCATCATGCATAATGCCCTGAACAACATGATCGCCGAACTGTCCAAATTGAAAATAGAAGAGGAAATGCTGAAAACCAAGATTAAGGTTCTGGAAGACAAGATGGAGTTCCTGGAAAACCGGGAACGGGCCATTGAGAAGAAAATGTTCCCCTGATGCAGATTCACCAGTTTCTCACTTCCTATTCCTACGGCGACGCCATCGGCAATGAGGCATTTGAGATCCGCCGCTACCTGCGGGACCAGGGCTACCAATCGGAAATCTTTGCCCTTCACTACCACCCGAGATACGCCAACCAGATCATCAATTATCTGGAATACGACGCCCATTCTCAACCGGACAATATCGTCATTTTCCATTTCTCCATCGGTTCGGCGGTGTCGAAAAAATTTCTCCGCATTCCGGACAAAAAGGTTATCATCTATCATAACATTACCCCCTATCATTTTTTCCTGGATTATCACCGGATTCTGGCCAAGGACTGCTACAAGGGGCGGATTGAACTCAAGAGTTTTGCCGGCAAGGTAGACCTGGCCCTGGGAGATTCCCGCTACAATGAAAAGGAATTGAGGGAACAGGGTTTCGCCCGGACCGGGGTGCTGCCGCTGGTCATGGATTTTTCGAAATTCGATGCGCCGCTCCTCCCGGTTTTCGAAGAGCTTTTCAATGACGGCAAGACCAACATCCTCTACGTGGGCCGTATCATCCCCAACAAAAAGGTCGAGGATGTCATCAAGGTATTTCACCTGTACCAGACCCGGTTCAATCCCGATTCCAGGCTGTTTATTATCGGGGAATACCGGGGATTCGAACGTTACCTGTATGCCCTGCAACAGCTCATCCGGGATCTCGGGACAAAAAACATTCATTTCAGCGGCCACATCCCGGAAGATGAGCTGATTTCCTTTTACAAGCTGGCTCATTTCTACCTGCATATGAGCGAGCATGAAGGTTTCTGCGCTCCGGTGCTGGAGAGTTTTTATCTGAATATTCCGGTGATGGCGTTTGATGGCGGAGCAGTGGGCGAAACCATGGGAAACGGGGGAATTCTGGTCAGGGAAAAGGATTTCCCGGGCATGGCGGCCCTGATGGACCGGGTGCTTATGGATTCGAATCTGAGGCAGAGGATCCTCGGTAATCAGCAGCGGGAATTGGAGCGATACCATCAGAACCGTACCGGCCAGATACTGCTGGAATATTTAAAGGAAATCCGGTGAGATTCAACTCAATAATCGTTCGCTACGGAGAGATCAGCCTGAAGGGGCGGAACCGGATCCGCTTTGAACTGGCCCTGAAATCGGACCTGGAAAATTTTTTGAAGTTACAAGAAATGCCCCATGCCGGTGTGGTTCTGAAGCCGGGAAGGATTTATATCCGGGGAATTCATTCCTGGCCGGCGCTTGAAAAGGTCCTTGGCGTCTATTCCTACAGCCCGGCCCTGGAAATTGAAAAAGACATGTCGGTTTTAAAACAGGAAGTGCGGGCTGTACTCCCCTTCATCCGGAATGCCGCTTCCTTCCGGGTAAGCTGCCAGAGAATCGATAAAACATTCAGCGCCAATTCCATGGACATCGAACGCGCTATCGGTGAAATCCTGCTAAAAGAAACCGGTGTGCCGGTCAATCTGGATCATCCGGATGCGCACTGTTTTATCGAGGTGGCCGAGGATAACCTCTATATTTTCCTGGAAAAAATAAAGGGATTCGGCGGATTCCCCTACGGCATTTCCGGGAAACTGGTTTCGCTGATGTCTTCGGGCATCGATTCTCCGGTGGCCGCTTTTCTGATGATGAAAAGGGGGGTGGAACCGGTACTGGTTCATTTCCGGATCAGTGAAAGCGACGGGGATAAAATGAAACGCCTCAAGCAGAAGTTGGAGGAATATTCCGCCGGCAGACGGATAAAACTTCAGGTGATCGACCGCAATGATCTGTTTGGCGGCCGGTTTTTCGAGTTGTACCAAAACCGGAAATTTCAGTCCTATATGTGCGTCCTGTGCAAATACCTGATGCATCGGAAGGCGGGAGAGATTGCCCGGCAGGAACAGGCGCTGGGAATCATTACCGGGGACAACCTGGCCCAGGTTGCTTCCCAGACCCTGAAGAACCTGCATGCCTATCAGACAGCCTCAGGCCTGCCGGTATTCAGCCCCCTGATCGGATTTGAAAAGCAGGAAACCATTCAACTGGCCAGAAAAATCGGGACCTATGATATTTCGATTTCCAAATCCGAGGGCTGTATACCGCCGCCCTCACCCCGGACCGGGGTGTCTGAGGCTGGCTTTAAGAAAATACTAAGGGAATCCGGCCTGGAATAAGCCGGAGGTTGTCAATTATCCGGGACTTCCGGATATTTAAAGAAATCCAGGCATTTCTGGCCGATTTTCTGGGTCCGGTAGCATTCAAAAAACCGGGCCTTGAATTTCAGACTCAGGGGGCGCTCCAGGATGATGATGCCGTCCGGTTTAAGTATCTTTCGCTTGAATATAACCTTCAGGGGATTGGCATACTCCAGCAATTCGTAGGGCGGGTCCAGGAATATGATATCGAACAGGAACCGGTCCTGGCTCAGCCGGATGACACTGCGGTTGAATTCGCCCCTGATGATTCGGAAAAAATCGGATGGAATGCCGATTTTCTGAAGGTTGTGCTTGAGCAGCCTGATGGATTCATCCAGGACATCGACAAAGACCACATATTCGGCTCCCCTTGACAGGGCTTCTATGCCGATATTTCCGCTTCCGGCAAATCCGTCCAGAAAAATTTTTTCCCGGATTTGATCCTGGAGAATATCAAAAAATGAAAGTTTTACCTTGGCGGTGGTGGGCCTGACCGCCGGGTTTTGGGCGGATTTTAACCGCCTTCCCTTGTAAAGTCCCGAATATATCCGCAGCATAAAACAAGCATACAATTTTAAAGCTTTCCAGTCAACCGCTAACCGGCCATTTTTCTGAAGCGACCCGCCTTGACTCAAAGCCTCCTTCCGGGTAAAATAGGAAGATGGAAGTCCAGGAACTGCAGAATCAGTTTGACGTGCTGAAAAGGAAAGCCTCTGATTTACGGGGGTTTCTTTGACCTCGAAGCCAAATCGAAGCGTTTAAGGGATATCGAAACCCAGCTGGCCGATAGCCAGGTCTGGAATAACCGCAAAAAATCCACCGACCTTTTAAAAGAAAAAAAGAAGCTGGAAAATATCCTGGAACTGGACAAACGGTTTGACCGGGATATTGAGGAAATCGAGACCTATTTTTCACTGCTGGATGAGGATCCGGGCCTGCTGGATGAGTTGCAGGAGGAAATACGGACCTTCACCCGTTTTATCGATCAGGTCGAAATCAAAAACTATTTGAATGGTGAGCGGGATGCCGATAACGCATTTATGAGTATCCATCCCGGCGCCGGCGGGACCGAAAGCCAGGATTGGGCGGAAATGCTGCTGCGTATGTATCTTCGTTTCGGGGAAAGAATCGGATTCAAGAGCGAGATCGTTCACCTGCTTGCCGGCGAGGAGGCGGGGATAAAAAGCGTTACGGTCCGGTTTGAAGGTTTGTTTGCCTACGGGTACCTGAAACAGGAAATCGGGGTGCACCGGCTGGTGCGGATATCCCCCTTTGATGCGAATAAAAGGCGGCATACCTCTTTCGCGGCCGTATTCGTGTATCCGGAAGTGGATGATACCATCGATATCCAGATCGATCCCAACGATTTGAGGGTGGATACCTATAAAGCTTCCGGGAAAGGCGGACAGCATGTCAATACCACGGATTCGGCGGTCCGCATTACCCATAACCCCACCAATATCGTGGCCCAGTGCCAGAGCGAACGATCCCAGCATCAGAACCGCGAAAGGGCCATGAAACTGCTGCGATCGAAACTGTTTGACCTGGAATTGCGGAATAAAATGCAGGAAAAATTCAGACTTGAAAATGAGAAAGGAGAGATTGCCTGGGGGAACCAGATCCGTTCTTATGTGCTCCAGCCCTACCAGAGTATCAAGGATCACCGGACCGGACTGGAAAAGGGCGACAGCCAGCGGGTGCTGGACGGCGATATTTTCGGTTTCATCAAGGAGTCACTCAAAAAACGGAATCCGTAAACCGGGAAAATTCGCCCGGTTTGACTTTGGTTTTCCAGTCCCATAATATTTTTGGATGAAGGACATTTTCTCGCCGATTTTCTTTACCAGCCTGCTTTCCCTTCTGATTTTCCATAATCTGAATGTCTATCACGCTATTTTTTATCCGTTTATCTTTTCGGTTTTTATTCTGGGGCTGGTGTTTTGGGTTCTGAAAAAACACGGCTGGAGTTATCTGTGCGCTGCCCTGGTTATGGTATTGTTGCTGCCTGCTTTCTTTCAGGAACAAAAGCACCGCTTCCTGGTTTTGGCCGGTCTGCCAATGCCCGGAAATCAATATGTCGAAATTGAGGGCAGGGTGCTGGAATTTCCGGAAATCAGAAAAAAAGAGTCGATGGTGGTGGTGAAGTGCCGGTCGCTCGAATTTCAGCGCAGAAAATTTTTTTGGAACATCACAGTCCGTATCCGGGTCAATGGAAATCTCGGGCATATTTTCAGGGGGGATATCATCCGGTTTCAGGCCAGAATTTTCCCCCATACCTTTAACCGGAATTTCCGGCCTTCACCATTTGAAAATCTGATGCTTTACCAAGGGATTCATTTCGGCGGATATTCGAAATCCGTCCGCCTGGTTCAGGTCATCCGGAAAACCGGCTGGGTCTGGAAAACAATCGGCAGATGGAGAAACCGGCTCCGGTCATGCATCGAAAACCGGTTGGCCGGCAGGAACGGGATTCTGGATCGAAACGGGGTTTTTCTGGAGGCCATTTTACTGGGCGACCGGGGAAAAATGGATGCGAAACAGAGGGAAAGCTTGCTTAGATCCGGGGTTTTTCACCTTTTTGCCATTTCCGGGGCGCATATCGGAATCCTGGCGATTATATCCATGCTGGTTTTAAAATTAATCGGGATTAACATCAGATCGAGGATTGTGCTCACCCTGTTTTTGCTCTTGGTTTTTTTGAGTTTTTCCGGCTTCAGGCTATCCGCCCAGCGGGCGGTTCTCATGGCGGCACTCATACTCGGGGCCCGGTTGTTTTATTACGATATCCATATCTTTGCCGTTATTTCATTTTCCGGGTTAATCCTGCTTTTTAAAAATCCGGCCGCGTTTCTCGATCCCGGATTCATCCTTACCTATGTCCTGACCCTGTCGATCGTCGCCGGCAGGAAAATTTTTATCCGGTTTTTTAAATCAGTCCCGGTCTATATCCGGGAATTGATTTCCGCCAATCTATCCGCCGCCCTGATTTCACTCCCGCTATCACTTTTTTATTTTAAGCGATATTCCTTTGCCGGTTTTTTTGCCGGAATGGTTCTGCTTCCGCTCACCACCATAATTATCGGGCTGGGAGTGGTTATGCTTCTGGTATCGACATTCTCCACCGCTATTGCCGGGCTGGTTCTGGGGATCAATCTGCTTCCCCTGCGTCTTTTTTTCCGGGTGGTGGATTTCTTTTCCGGCCCGGTTAATTTGACCATTTTCAGATCATCCCCCTCAATATTCTGGGTGGTTTTCATCCCGGTTCTGTTTTTTTTGCTGGGAATTGCCAAGCGTTTCCGTTTTCAAAAGGCGCTGATATCATTTCTCTTGGTTTTTTCACTGGCCATGGTCATGTTGCGAAGCGGCATTTACCGGCCCGAAAACCTGGAAGTATATTATTTTGATGTGGGCCAGGGAGATTCGGCGCTGGCGGTATTTCCGGATGGCCGGTCATTGCTGATCGATGGCGGGGGCAGCCATTTTTCGGATTTCGAGGTGGGGAAAAACCTGGTGCTACCTTTTATTCTGGAAAAAAATATAAGCGTTACCTGGGTGGCTGTTTCCCATTACCATCCCGATCATGTGCGGGGAATCATCGAAATCCTGGATATCATCCGGCCGGAAGAAATCTGGATTTCTTCGGAAACCTTCGGGGAAATGTATTTCCGGAAACTCATGGGGGTTCTGGGCCAATCGGTTCGGGTTAAAAAAATCCATGCGCCGTTTGTGAAAAAGGTAGGAAGCTGTGAAATTCAATTTCTGTTCCCGGCGAAGTTCATCCTGGCGAAACATACCCACAACAACCATTCCCAGGTAATGAGGATATCCGATCAATGGCATTCATTCCTGTTTACCGGAGACATTGAGAAACCGGTAGAGGACTTGCTGGCAAAAACGGTTTGCCAGAAACTTCGTTCCCAGGTGTTGAAAGTTCCCCATCACGGATCGCGCACATCGTCCTCGGTTGAGTTTTTCGGCTGCATTAAACCCGAAATCGCCATTTTTTCCTGCAGCCGGAGCAATCGTTTTGAATTTCCCCACCGGGAGGTGCTGGACCGGCTGAAAGCCGTCGGATGCAGATGGCTGTCGACCGCCAGCCGGGGAGGGATAAAAATCGAATCATCCCCGTCCGGCCTGCTGGTTGATGTCTCTAAATAATCCGGGCGCCTTGGCCCGGGTTGCTTGAAGCCCGTCTGACTTGATTTTTTCACGGTTTTTTATTATGATACAAAGATGAAACTTAAAAAATTCACTCTGTTTCTCCTGAGCATGGGTTTCTTTTTTTCGCTCTGTTTTTCCGTTGAAATCATGAAATTATCCGAGATAAAACCGGGGATGGAAGGGATCGGAAAGACCATCTTCAAGGGGACAAAGATTGAAACCTTCGGTTTCAAGGTACTCGGTTTCATTGAAAACTTTATGCCGGATAAGGATTTGATCTGGGTGGAATTGAAATCTCCCGAACTCAAAGGAAGCGGAGTCATCGCCGGCATGAGCGGCAGCCCCCTGTATATTGATGACAAGTTGATCGGAGCGGTGGCCTACGGCTTCAGTTTCTCCAAAAAGCCCCTGGCCGGTGTGACGCCCATCGAAGATATCATCAAAACATCGGAATATAACAATCAGCAATTTACCATTGATATTTCGAATATCAAACTTGATTTTGATAAAAAAAATATCAATCTCATTACCCGGGTTATTCAGGAAGAATTAATCAGGCGATCCAACACCAGCCCGGTGAAGGATATTGTCCCGATAAAATTGATCTCAAATCAGAGGGGTCTTGATCCCTCGACCCTGAATTTGCTGAAGCCTCTCTTTTCCCCGATGAGTAACCTGGCGGTTTCCGGCCAGATCAAAGGAGAGCAGGTTACCCCTGGTTTTTTTGAAATTGCCCCGGCCGATGCCGCCACCATTCCGCTTTTGAAGGGAGATTTCGAATACAAGGTCTCCGGGACCGTGACCCATGTGGACGGGAATAAAATTTATTTGTTCGGTCATCCTTTTTTTAACCTGGGACTGGTGGATTTCCCCCTGCACAAGGGCGAGGTGGTTTCGGTCATCCCTTCTTATGAATCTTCCTTCAAACTCATATCCTCAAAACAGATGATCGGCAGGGTGGTTCAGGACCGTTTTTCCGCGGTTCAGGCGGAAATGGGGCGTTCTCCCTATATGATTCCCCTGGAGGTATTTTTAAAAAACCGAAACCGTAAATTTAAAATCGAGATGATCAATCATCCCCTGCTCTCTCCGGTTCTTTCCTATATTTCCCTGGCCAATATCTTCCAGTCGGAATTTCAGCAATACGGATTTTATTCCATGAATGTGAAAGGTAAGATATTTATTGAAAAAGAAAAAAATATACTTATCGATGACATTTTTAGCGGATCAAACGCATTTGATGAATTTTCAAATTTGATTCTGGCCATCAATTTTTTTCTGATGAATAATCCTGAGAAAAACATCAAGATCCAGAAAATGGATTTTGAAATAAACGGTTCCGAAACCATTCGCAGAACCAATATCGATAATGTCCTCATTGACAAATACCGGTATTCACCGGGTGAAATAATGGATGTGAGATTGCTTTTAAGCAATGAAAGGGGAGGGAATTTTACCGAGAATGTGAACATAAAAATACCCAATCTGAAGCCGGGGTCAACCTTTTATCTCATGGTTGCCGACAAGGATGAGTTGATGAAATTTGATGCCAAGAATATTAAGACGTCATATTTCCCGACAAAATTGAATTCCCTGATCCGGGCCATCAATAACCTGAGAAAAAACAACCGGATTTATTTCAAAATCATGACACCGGTGCAGGGATTATATATCCAGGGTTATGAATACTCGAACCTGCCCATGAGCCTGAGAAATATATTTGTTTTTAACTCGACTTCCCAGGATCAGTCCGA
>CAZOWT010000044.1:0-9013 GCA_964583345.1 uncultured Clostridia bacterium | reverse complement strand
CCATGAGCCTGAGAAATATATTTGTTTTTAACTCGACTTCCCAGGATCAGTCCGACATACGCTATTCAACCCTCACCGAGTACCAGATGGAATTCCCGGCGGTGGTAAAGGGGAAAAAACTGTTTAAACTGAAGATAAAAGAGAGGTAAGATGAATAAAAAAAGTATAATTTTTCTGGTATTTGTTGCCCTGGTGCTGAATATTCAGGCGGTTCAGGTCAAGAAGGTCGAGGCCGGAGATTATGCGGATTTTCAGAAGGGGGAGTTGAAGGGGACCTGCATCGACAGCCGGGGCCAGTTATCGCTTGGCCCGGTGATTGAAGAAATTAAGGGGCCGGCCGGCGAATTTTATCTCTCGATGGCAACCGGGAACGATGGGAATCTGTATGTTGGTACCGGCCACAAATCGGGACTGTACCGGATCAATCCGACAACCAAGGCGGTTGATCTGGTTTTCCAATCGGAACAACTCGATTTTTATGCCCTGCTGGTCAGGCAGAACAATGATATTTTTGTGGGATCTTCGCCCAATGGAAAAATTTATCACATCGGAAAGGATCAAAAGGCCAAGGTGGTATTTGATCCCGAAGAGAGGTTCATCTGGGACATGAAGGAAGACCGCTCCGGTAATATTTTTTGTGCCCTGGGCAACAGCGGCGGGGTATACCAGATCAAGGAAAGCGGCGAAGCCATAAAAATCTTTGATGCCGAGGACTCTCATCTGATCAGCCTGTATATTACCCGGGATAATTCCATACTGGCCGGAAGCGGTGACCGGGGCATACTGTATAAAATCGATGACCGGAAGGTCAAGGTGCTGTATGATTCGCCCCTTGAGGAAATAAGAGGTATCTGCGAAGACCCGGACGGAAACATCTATTTCTCGGCATCCAAGGGGATCGATAAAAAAAAGTCCTATGAATCCGGTGAACTGGAATCTTTTTTTTCAAGCCAGGAAATAAAGAAATCCCCGGATCCCCGGGAAAAGAGCATATTATATTGCCTCCATACCAACGGCACGACAGAACAAATATGGTCATCCACTGAAGACTATATCTATTCAATTTGTTTTGACAAAAAAAATAACAACATCCTGGTGGGTACGGGGAATTCCGGTCGTATTTTCCGGGTAAAAAAGGATGGGTTTTATTCACTGGTATATGAAAGTGAATCCGCTCAAATTTTTAAAATAATTGAAAACCGGAATGGATTTTATGTTCTGGGCAACAATACGGCTTCCATTATCAACCTCAGCCAGAATCTAAATGCCAAAGGCCTGTATGTTTCCGAAGTGTATGATCTAGCGGTGCAATCAAGGTTCGGCAAGATATACTGGGATGCCGATGTGTCGTCCGGGATGCAGGTGTCTTTTTTTGTTCGCATGGGAAATTCCAATATAGCGGATAAAACCTGGACTGACTGGTCGGCTCCTTTTACTGACAGCCAGAATTCAAATATTGATATGGACGGTTTCCGGTATTTTCAGATCCAGATCATGTTCAATTCATCCAATATCGGCGGGACACCTTCTGTCAATCATTACCGGGTCTTTTACCTGCAAAAAAACCTCAAACCCCAGATAAAATATATCCGGGTGATCAAACCGGAGGCTGAAAAAAACGGGATTAAAAAAAATAAAAGTGACCGGCAACCGGCCGGAGAAACCCTGGAAGTAAAATGGCAGGCGAATGATCCGAATCATGATGTCCTGAAATCTACCGTTTATATCAAAAAGAAAAATGATCGGGGATGGATTCCCTTCAAGAAAAATATTTCCGAGAACAAGGTTGATATCCTGACGGAGTATTATGAGGACGGGTTGTATGAATTGAAACTGGTGGTTGACGATTCACTCAGCAATCCGCCTTTGGCGGCGAGTTCGACGACCATGATTTCCAAACCGTTCATCATTGATTCCACTGCTCCCGAATTAAGCGATATGGCTGTCCAGGGTGATCAGATCAAATTCAATGTGAGAGATAAAACCTCAATTGTTGCCGAAGTGCTGTATTCTTTGGATGGCGAAATCTGGTACCCCCTGATCCCGGTGGACATGATTACCGATTCCAAGGTCGAAAGCTTTGTTTTTAAAGTTCCGTCTGATTCCTCATCAAAAATTGTGTTTTTTAAAATTTCCGATGAATACCATAATTCGAAAGTATATCAGCGGGAGTTATAGAGGCGGTGCGACCAGCCCGAATATCGAAAAAGGAGAATAAATGAAGGTTCATGAATACCAGGCCAAGCAGGTTTTCAGGGATTACCAGGTTCCGGTCCCAAAAGGATCAGTGGCTGAAAATGCGGATAAGGCCGTTCAAATTGCCGAGCAACTGGGGTTTCCCTGTGTCATCAAGGCCCAGGTTCATGCCGGCGGGAGGGGCAAAGCCGGGGGTGTCAAAGTCGCCCGCGATGCCGATGAGGCCAAGCGCTATGCCAAAGAAATTATCGGTATGAAACTGGTCAGCAAACAGACAGGTCCGGAAGGCCGTCTGGTGCGGAAAGTGCTGGTGGAACAGGGGCTTGGAATCAAGAAGGAGCTTTATCTGGCCATAATCGTCGACCGGGAGAAAGAAATGCCGGTGGTTATCGCATCTACCGAAGGCGGAATGGAAATCGAGGAAGTGGCGGCCAGGAATCCCGATTTGATATCCAGGGTTCATGTCCCGCCGGCAATAGGCTTTTCGGATTTTCATGTCAGAAAACTGATTTTTGGTTTGAACCTGGATCCGAACCAGCAAAAAAATTTTTCCAGATTATTGAAAAACCTTTTCAGGCTCTTCCAGGAAATGGATGCCTCTCTGGTCGAGATCAACCCCCTGGTCATTACCGAGTCAGATGAATTGATCGCCCTGGATGGCAAAATCAATTTTGATGACAATGCCCTGTTTAAACATGCCAATATCGCCGAGATGAGAGATGTTCATGAGGAAGAACCACTGGAAGTCGAGGCTTCAAAGTATGACCTGAATTATATAAAATTAGATGGAAATATCGGTTGTATGGTAAATGGCGCCGGATTGGCCATGGCGACCATGGATATTATCAAATATTATGGCGGAGATCCGGCCAACTTTCTGGATGTGGGCGGCGGGACGTCGGAAGAGCGGGTGAAGGAAGCTTTCAAAATACTTCTGGCTGATAAAAACGTGTCGACTGTTTTTGTTAATATTTTCGGGGGGATTGTCAGAACCGATCTGGTAGCCAAGGGGATCGTCAATGCCATTGGCGAAATCGGTGTGCATGTGCCGGTTGTCATCAGGCTGGTCGGCACCAATGAAGAGGAGGGGGAAAAAATCATCCGGGAGTCGGGAGTTAATTTCATGATTGAAAATAATTTGCCTGATGCTGCCCGGAAGGCAGTTGCGCTGTCGAGAGGAGACTGAGATGTCGATACTGGTGGATAGAAATTCCAGAATTGTGGTTCAGGGCTTCACCGGAAGGGAGGGAACATTCCATTCCGGCCATATGCTGGAGTATGGCACCAATATCGTCGCCGGAATCACACCGGGCAAAGGCGGATCGGTCCATTTGAACCTGCCGGTCTTCAATACGGTTGAGGAAGCCGTAAAAAAAGAGGGGGCGGATGTTTCGATCATTTTTGTGCCGGCGGTGTTTGCCGGAGATGCGATTCTCGAAGCTGCCACGGCCGGGGTGAAGGTGATTGTCTGCATCACCGAAGGCATTCCCACGCTGGATATGGTCCGGGTGAAGAATTTCCTGAAAACCACCGGTTCCAGAATGATCGGTCCAAACTGTCCGGGTGTTATTACGCCCGGGGAGGCAAAGGTGGGAATTATGCCCGGGAAAATTCACCGGAAAGGCCGAATCGGGGTGATTTCCCGTTCCGGTACCCTGACCTATGAAGCTGTCAACCAGATAACCATGCTGGGGATGGGCCAGTCGACCGCAGTGGGCATTGGCGGCGATCCGATTATCGGTTCTAATTTTGTCGATATTTTAAAACTCTTTGCCAGTGACCGGGACACCGATGCCGTAGTGTTGATCGGAGAGATCGGCGGATCTGCCGAGGAAGATGCGGCCAGATATATCGCCCGGCATTTCCAGAAACCGGTCGTTTCTTTTATTTCGGGTATGTCGGCACCGCCGGGCCGGCGGATGGGTCATGCCGGCGCCATAATTTCCGGTGGGAAAGGAACGGCGGCCGAAAAGATAAAGGTGCTCAGGGAAAATGGAATCCATGTGGTTGAATCACCCGCAGAAATCGGCATAACAGTCAAAAAGGTAATCGAAGGAATTGCCTGAAATGTTTTTTTTGACAGAAAATGAACGGTCATGACCAAAAAAAATGAGAAAGATAATATTGATCCCTTTGAGAAGACCGTTGTCGATCCCTATAAAGTCAAGCAGAAAGTCCAGAAAGATTCGTCCAAGCAGAAATACAATATCATCCTGACGGTGATTTCCGGGAAAGAAATCGATTTCGGGAAAAATTTTACCTTTACCGAAGAAAAGATTTTCATCGGCAGAAGCAAAAAAAATAACCTGGTCCTGGAGGATTCCAAAATCAGCAAGCGGCATTGTGAAATAAATGTGATATTTACCGACGTCGTCGAGCAAATCATATTGAAAGATCTGGATTCGACCAACGGGACTTATGTCAACGGGGTTTCCGTGAAGCAAAAAATTCTGAAGCCCGGGGATAAAATAGAGCTCGGAGAAACCATATTGCGTTTCAGCTACAATGATGAAATCGAGGAGAAATACCATTCAAAACTCTTTACCTTCGCTTCCACCGATTCCTTGACCGGCCTCTACAACAAGCGGTACATTCTGAATGAATTGCACAATCAAATGAAACTGGTGAAGCGAAACCAGCGGTTATTCAGTGTGGTTTTGCTCGACATCGATGACTTTAAAAAAATAAACGATTCTTTCGGCCACCTGGCGGGCGATGAATATTTAAAAAAAGTTGCCACCACCATTAATATAAATTTACGGGAACAGGATACGGCCAGCCGATTCGGTGGTGAGGAATTCCTGCTGCTACTGCCCGACACCCTGGATGAAGGCGCCTGTAAACTGGCTGAGAGAATCAGAAAAAAAATTGAGGGAATGGAATTAATGTTCCACGATCATCTGATCAAAACCACCATAAGCGCCGGTGTCTGCCAGTTCAGCCAGGATGACTATGATCTGGAAGTTCTTTTGCGGCGGGTGGATATTGCCCTTTACCGGGCCAAAAGAGAGGGAAAAAACCGTGTCATCAAAACCGAAGACTCAAAAATATCTTCATGATGATTTTTTATGAAGGAGGCAAAAAATGAATCAAAAGGGAAAGATAACCTTTTTAAGTCTCATTGCCCTGTTGATTATTGTTTACGGGGGATTTGCGGCGGTCAAATTAATCGGGTCGAGTCTAGCTGACAAACATATTGAGAAAGAGGTCATTGAAGAACTGGGAACCGCCAGGGGCAGCTATTTTTCTTCTGAGATGGGAGAAGATATCGTCAGAAAAATTTTAAAAGACAATCACGTCATCTTTGATGAGAATGATGAGGGAGCGGTTGAAGTCAATATGAATCAGAAAAAAGGGACCATTGAATTTTATTATCGCTATAAGGTTGAGATAAACCTTATCTTTTTCAAGAAAATGAAGACGGTGGAAGTCAGAAGCGAAGTCGCAGCTTATGCTTGATGAAAACCGGGACCTGGTTCACATAAAATTTTTTGCCGGGTTTATCGCCGCCGTATTTTTTGTTTTTATCCTCAAACAGTTAAAGGATATTTTCTTGCCGCTCTGCCTGGCGCTACTGCTTTATTTTCTGTTTAATGGCGTGGTTAAAAAACTTTCTTCGTCGAAAATATTATCCAGAATCATACCCGGTAAACTGAAAAAAGTACTGATACTGGTTTTTCTGCTGCTTTTTATTTTTATTGTATTTTATTTTCTGGGAGTTCTGGTTTTTGCCATGGCATCCTCGTTCATCGATAAATTCCCCGCTTACACCCAGAAAATAAGCGAGTTGATTCAAAAACTCTCGGAACTCATGAAAATACCGCTGGGCGATATCAATCATTACATCAGCCAGATCGACTGGACAAAATCTATCAATACCATTACCGGCGTGGTTTCAACCACATTCGGATCTTTCGCCGCCTTCATGGGGAATCTGGTACTGGTCATTATTTTTTTGATGTTTATGTTATCCGGCCGGCATTCGATGGCAGGGCGGATCAACAAGGCATTCAGCGAACGCAAGGGAGATAAAATTATTTTTATATTGAATTCAATCGAAGACCAGGTTCAGCATTATCTGTTGATCAAAATATCAATCAGTATATTGACTGCCGTGATCTGCGGTTTCATTCTCTATTTCGGCGGAATTGATTTTTTCATGTTCTCCGCTTTTCTTATTTTCGTGTTGAATTTTATTCCCAATTTCGGATCGGTGGTGGCTACCGCTTTTCCCATTCTCATCGGTATTATCAATTACGGGCTGTCGTTGCGGGTGATTGTCGTTATCCTGGCCCTGATGACTACCCAGATGATTATCGGCAATGTACTTGAACCGTCTATTACCGGGAAGAATCTCAATTTATCGCCAATCGTCATTCTGGTTTCATTGATTTTCTGGGGCTGGATATGGGGGATAGTGGGGATGATCCTGGCCGTTCCCCTGACATCGGCCATAAAAATTATTTTCGAACATATCGATTCCTTGAAACCGGTTGCCAGTTTAATCAGCGCCGATTAATAATTTTTTAAATGGGAATAGTGAAAATTGACGGGTTTCAATAAATGATCTC
Source organism: uncultured Clostridia bacterium (assembly GCA_964583345.1). Classification (GTDB taxonomy): domain Bacteria; phylum Acidobacteriota; class Aminicenantia; order UBA2199; family UBA2199; genus CAZOWT01. The sequence continues at coordinate 2,246 of CAZOWT010000044.1, read as the reverse complement.
GACCGAGTTCTCGCCAATAAGGTTTTCCAGTTCTTTTTTCATGGAAAGGGAAGGCTTCAACCCTTCTTTTTCACTCGGGGTAACAATGGTGCGGTATCCGTCTTTCCGACCGATGACAATCAGATAAGGCACGTCATCCCGGTTTTTCTCCATGAGGGTATTCAGTTTTTCGGTAAAGGTTTTGTTCAATTGCCCGTAGTTGATTTTTATGATGATTTTTCTGGCTTTTTTCCTGAGAAAGACCTCGAGTTCGACCATATTTTCCAGGTAAATGTTAACTTCTTTTTCATCCCGCATGGGCAAACGTCCTTCCAGGAAATAAGGGAAATCAAGCTTGATGTTTCTTTTCAGGTTTTCCCATTTGTCTTTGAATGCCAGGACCTTTATCCGGCCTGTCAGGTCTTCGAAGAACAATTCACCGTAAAACTCCCCTTTTTTTGACTTCCTCTGCTTATAATGGGTGACGACACCGCCGAGTTTGACCAGTTCGTTGGAAAATTCATTGGCTTCGATTTGGGATATGCTGGTATTGGATACCTTCTGGATTTCATTCCGGAATTTTTCAACCGGATTATGGCTGATATAAATTCCGGTGATCTCCTTTTCGCCCTGAATGATGAGGTTTTCACCCCATTCGGGATTTTCCAGGCTTTCCCTGGGAATGTTGATGCCCAGTTCGGCTTCCTTTTCCGTAAACAGCAGCATCTGATTCTGGTTTCGGCTTTTTTCCAGGATAGAAGCCTGTTTGATCACCTCTTCCACATTTTCAAAGAGTGCCCGCCGGGAGATCCCGAATGCATCCATGGCGCCGGATTTGATCAGACTCTCGATAACGGCCTTGTTGACCTTGGTCAGATCGATTCGGGTAATAAAGTCCGAGTAATTCCTGAATTTCCCGCTTTCCTGGCGGGCTTTCAGAATGCTCCTGATAGCGGTTTCGCCGACATTTTTCAATCCCCTCAAGCCGAATCGGATTGAGGAATCTGTTTCCACCGTGAAAACTTCCAGACTTTTGTTGATATCTGGAGGGAGTATGGTGATTCCCATTTTTTTGGCTTCGGAAATGTACTGAATGATTTTTGATGAGGTGGTGGTTTTTTCCGCTTCCGAAGTCAGGTGGGCGGACATGAAATAAACCGGGAAATGGGCTTTCAGATAGGCGGTTTGGTAAGCGAGAAAAGCATAGGCCGTGGAATGAGATTTATTAAAACCGTATTCGGCAAACGTACTCATCTGGGAAAAAAGTTTCTCCAATTTTTTCCGGTTAAACCCTTTTTTTGTGGCGCCGTTCATGAATTCTTTTTCCAGTCCGGGCAATTTTTGGGTTAATTTTTTTCCCATTACTTTTCTCATTTCATCGGCTTTACTCATGGAAAAACCGGCGATTTTTACCGATATCTGCATGACCTGTTCCTGAAAGATTATGATTCCGTATGTATCTTTCAGGATATCCTCAAGTTCCGGAAAGATAAAGCTAACTTTTTCCTTTCCGAGTTTCCGGTTGACATATTGGTCCGCCATTCCCGATCCCAGCGGTCCGGGACGGTACAGGGCGTTGAGCACGATCAGGTCCTCGATTTTATCCGGCCTGGACTTTTTCAGGTATTCCCTCATGCCGGAACTTTCAAACTGGAAAATTCCGTCCGTGTCTCCGTCTTTAAAAATTTTGAATGTTTTTTTGTCTTTGAGACTGATATTTTCAATGTCCAGATTGGCTTTTTCGATTTCGTTGACCGCTCTCAAAATATTTTTTACAATGGTCAGGGTTTTAAGGCCCAGAATGTCCATTTTAAGCAGGCCGATTTCTTCGACTTCATCTTTTTCGAATTGGGTGGTGATTTCGTCCTTGGTTTTGTATAACGGCATAAATTCGGTTAATTTTCGGGGGGCAATGACCACGCCGGCGGCATGCATGGAGGTGTGCCGAACCGTATTCTCCAGTTTCAGGGCGAAGTCGATTAATTTTTTATTTTCCGGTACCCGGTTGATTTCCTTCTGAAGTTCCGGATTGGTTTCAATCTCCTTCTGCAGGGTAACCTTGGGGCCGTCCGGGATCAACTTGGCCAGTTTATCGACATCTGCCAGCGGAATTTCCAGGACCCGCCCGATATCGCGAATGGCCATTTTGGCTTTCATTTTTCCAAATGTGACAATCTGAGCCACATTGTCCTTGCCGTATTTGTCCCGGATATACCCGATGATTTCATCCCGCCTTTCCGGATCGAAATCAATATCGATATCTGGCA
>CAZOWT010000043.1:6711-18008 GCA_964583345.1 uncultured Clostridia bacterium | reverse complement strand
CCATACCGTGGCCAGAGTAACTTTGGTTCGCATATCATGCCCGACCTGGGGGCCGACGATTTCAAAACTCAGAAACGTGAAATTGCCCAGATAGGTATTATCATTCAAAAGGGAAATAACGGTCTTCTTCAGGTCCAGTTTTTCCAGTTCTCCGGCATTCATGATCAGGCCGGTGGGGCTGTCTTTCCGGAAGGTCGTGATTTTTTCGGCGCTTTCCCTGGCCGTATCTTGTGGTATTCCTTTTGATTCCAGGAAGGCTGAGATTTCTATTGAAGACATGTTGTTCAGGTCCCTTTTACCCTGTTCAATAAAAGATTTTTCTTCATTTGACAGCAAGGCGTTCTTGATGGTCCGGGAAAATCTCTCCTGTTCGTCCAGATTGAGGTCCTTCTCGGTTTCGATTGAGGTATCTGAGAATTTTACGGTTTTTATGAAAAATTTATCCTCGCCTTCACCCACCCGCTGAATGGTGGATTTCTGAAGCCCGATTCCCGAAAGCCTGGATCTCAACTCGGATACCCTGGTCGGGATTCGATAACTGGCCTCGATCAGGGTCCCGCCGGTAAAATCGATTCCCAGGTTAAACCCTCTGGTCTTGAATACGATAATGCCGGCCAAAATGATCAGCAGTGAAAGCGCGAAAGCGAAATATCTCTTGTTCATAAATTTGATGTTGGTATCTTCTTTGAATATTTTCATTTTTCGGGCTCCTGTCAAATACTGAGTTTTTGTAATTTTTTCCGTTTTCCGTAGACCAGGTCAAAAATTACCCGGGAAACAAACACGGCGGTAAACATGCTGGCGGCAATGCCGATGATCAGGGTAACCGAAAAGCCTTTTATCGGCCCGGTACCGAATTGGAACAGGAAGATGGCGGCGATTACCGTGGTCAGGTTGGCATCCAGAATGGTGGAAAACGCTTTTTTAAAACCGGAATCGATGGCGGATTTGGGGGACTTGCCGGCCCGCAAATCTTCCTTTATACGCTCAAAAATCAGCACATTGGCATCCACGGCCATGCCGATGGTCAGGATGATGCCGGCAATGCCGGGGAGTGTGAGGGTGGCTTTGAAATAGGCCAGCACGCCCATCATGATGACCATATTGAGTGCCAGCGCCAGAACCGAATTAATCCCGGCCGCTTTGTAATAGACAAGCATGAACAGGACCACCAGGATCAAACCGACTATGGCGGCAAATATGCCTTTGCGGATGGAATCGGCTCCCAGCGAGGGCCCGATGGTTCGCTCGAACAGAGGTTTCAGGGGAGCGGGCAAAGCCCCGGATCGGAGCTTGAGCACCAGGTCATCCACATATTCCTGGGTGAAACCGCCGGTAATGCGGTTGTCATAGGAAAGCCTGGTTTGAATGGTGGCCACCACGATCACCCGTTCATCCAGCACAATGGCCATTTTTTTCCCGATATTGGCAGCCGAATATTTTTCCAGCTGTTTGGTTCCCCGGGAATTCAGCGAAAAGCTGACGGCCGGGCCGCCGTAGTCATCTGTGCCCCGGCGGGCATTTTTAACGTCGTTACCCGAGACAATGACTCCAGATTTCAATACATAGTAGCCGTTTTCGCTTCGCCGTTCGGCCCGGCTGGTTTTCTCCTTCAGGATGACCAGGCCTTCGGGAAGGGTATTGTTGTACTCTTTCAATGCGTCTGCTTCTGTGGGGAAAGGGCCGGCTACCACTTCACGGTAGGTCAGCATGGCCGTGCTCTTTATCAGGTCCTTGACCCGGGCCGGGTCATCAATGCCGGGCAACTGAATCAGGATGCGGTCTTCGCTGAGCAGTTCTTTCTGGATGACCGGTTCGGAAACACCGAATTCATCGATTCGGTTCCGTATGGTTTCCAAAGCCTGGTTGACCGATTGTTCTCTCATCTGCCTTTCGATGTTGGGCCTCAGGGTCAGGGTGACCCGGTAGTTTGCGAACACCGAATTCCAATCTTTGAAATAGTCGTCCAGGATGTCCTTGATGTTTCCTTCATCCTCGTAGGATATTCCGCTGACTTCGAATTTATTGATGTCTTTTCGGGTGATGGCCTCATACTTGATGCTGGAATCATTCAGCTGGCTTTTCAACTGGGTGATGTTCTGATCGGTTTGAATCTTGATGGCCTCGTCGGTAATGACCTGCATGACCAGGTGCATACCGCCTTTCAGGTCAAGTCCCAGTTTGATTTTATCCTTGGGCGGATAAAACATGACGATTGAAAACACGATTACCAGAAGAATTAATCCTATTTTCCAACCCAGTGATTTTGTCATTTTTTCCTCCAGAATCTAACGATGTAACGATTATGTGATCGATACTTTGATTTCCGTGAAACCGATGATTTTCATCGTTTTGAAAAATTTCTATTTGCTCTTGACCTCTGCTCCGGTGGTATCGATGATACCGGAAATGGATGATTTTGCGATCTGCAGTTTGGTGCTTTTGTCGACTTCAACCTCTATCCGGTCATCCATGACCCGGGTAACGGTACCGTAAATTCCCCCGGCGGTAATAACCCGTTCGCCGCCTTTCAAACTGGTGATTAAATCCTGGTGTTTCTTTTGTTTCTTGCGTGCGGGCATGATGATCAGAAAGTAGAAGATGACAAAAATAATGATGAATGGCAGCAGGGCGCTGAGCATACTCGGTTGGGCAGCCGCACCGTTTGATCCGTATAAAAACATGTTAGACTCCTTTTTTGTAAAGAGCGAAAAAATCCTCTTTAAATTTTTCGAAATTATGATGTTTTATAGCATACCTTATTTTGGACATAAAATCAAGATAAAAAGTCAGGTTGTGAACGGTGTTCAGGATGGCGGAACTGATCTCTTTTGAGATAAAAAGGTGGCGCAGATAAGCCCGGGAATAATTTTTGCAGGTGGTGCAGGAACATGCCGGATCCAATGGCTTGTCGTCGGATTTGTAACGCTCATTTTTTATCGAAAGCTTTCCTCTCGAGGTAAAAAGGGTTCCGTTTCGGGCATTTCGGGTGGGCAGGACACAGTCGAACATGTCAATGCCGTTTTCAACCGCAAAAAGAATATCTTCCGGAGTTCCCGAACCCATGAGATATCGGGGTTTTTTAACCGGCATTGCGGAAAGTAGCGATGTAATCACCTTTTCGAAATCCTTTTGGTTTTCTCCGATCCTCAATCCTCCGATTCCGTAACCGTCGAAATCCATGGCCTCCAGGGTGGCGGTGGATTCGGCTCTCAATTCCGGAAAGAGGCCGCCCTGAACAATGGCAAACTGGAAATTTCGTTTTTGGCGGGAAAGAAAATGCTCCCGTGATCTTTTTGCCCATTCATGGGTAATTTTCATGGCTTTTTCATCCCCGCTTCGTGATGAAGGGTAGGGAAGGAAATAGTCCAGGACCATCTGGATGTCCGAATCCAGAATGTTCTGGATATCGACCACATCTTCCGGTGAAAGGAAAAAAGAGGATCCGTCGATGTGGGATTTAAACGTGACGCCGCTGTTGCTGACCTTTGAGTTGCCTTTGATTGAAAATATCTGAAAGCCCCCGCTATCGGTAAGAATCGGTTTTGTCCAGGCCATGAAATGGTGCAGGGAAGCGAATTTTTTTATCACCTCTGTTCCGGGACGGAGAAACAGATGGTAGGTGTTGGCCAGGAGGATTTGAACGCCGATATTCTGAAGGAGTTCACCGGAAAGCGCCTTCACCACACCGGCTGTCGCTACGGGCATGAATACCGGAGTTTCGATGTTTCCCCGGCGGGTTTTCAGCAGGCCGGTTCTGGCCCGGCTCCGGTGATCGGACCTGATGATTTCAAAAAACACAGTGTCTCCGGTACCGGGGAAGAATTGATTCCATTTTATTCGATGATAATATGCTGTCCGCTTTGCTCACTGCAAATGATATCATAAATCCGGCGGGCCACTCTGCCGGATGACACGGTTCTTCCTTTCTTTAAAATCGATTTGGAACCGCTTATGGAAACCGGGGAGACCATGTTGAAGCGGATATCCCGGTAATGGCCGGCAAATGATTTGGTTACCAGGAGGAGCGAATTCTTGGCCACTGCGTAAGTCAGGACCTTTCGGTACGGCATGATTTTTCCCAGATTTTCAAATCCGATATTGATGACCGATTCCGGTTTCGAATGGGTGACAAAAAACCGGGTGATCTCAAAGGCAGTGATCAGATTATGAAAAAAATCATGTTGAAAGTCCTCTGATTTCAGGTCTGGAATTCTTTTGGAGGTCATCGGCCCATAGTTGTTGATCAGATAACTGCAACCCGCTATATCCGCCCTGTATTTTTCCAGGAATGCCCGAAGGCTTTCGATATCGGTGAAATCAGCCTGAATCCACCGGCAATTTTTCCGGGAACCGGGCGGGGCGTGGTGATATTGGGCCAGCACGAAAAAACGATTTTCGGAGAATATCCTGACCAGAGCTTTACCCAGCAATCCCGAAGCCCCGGTTATTAATATTTTTTTCAATGTCCGTTGCTTCCCGCCTTGATTGTTTTCGGTTTTGCTTTGTTTAGTTTGCTCTGTCATGCCAATAGGTCTTCAAATATACAGCCGGGGTCCGGTCTTTAAATTCCGGCCCCTATCTGCTGTTTGAAAAGGGTCAGGGTATTGCTCATCAGCATGGCTACTGTCATGGGGCCAACGCCACCGGGAACCGGGGTGTAATAGGACGCTTTCTTGAAGGCTTCGATATGAATATCCCCGGTAATCCCGTATCCTTTTTTTTCGAATTTCATTTGCTGGGATGGGTTACAAAATTCCATAACCTCTTTGCGATTGGTTAAAAAATTTTGTCCCACATCAATCAGAATGGCGCCTTTTTTGACCATTTCCGGCCTGATTACCCCGGGTTTTCCGATAGCAGCCACGACCAGATCGGCTTCTCGGGTCAGTTTTTCCAGATTCTCGGTTTTGGAGTGGCAGAGGGTAACCGTGGCATTTTTATTGGTGAGCATGCCGGCCAACGGTTTCCCCACGATAAAACTTCTCCCGGCCATGACCGCGTTCAGTCCGTTCAAATCGATTTTGTGATAATCCAGCATGAACATGACACCGGCCGGTGTGCAGGGGAAAATATCGGTTCGGTTCAGAAGAATTTTACCCAGGTTGACGGGGAGGAAGCAATCGACATCCTTTGCCGGATTCAGATGCTCCAGTATCTCCCAGGTGTCGAAGTGCGCGGGAAGCGGAAGTTGGATCAGAATGGCATGCACGTGTTTATTCCGGTTCAAAGCATCGATTTTTTCAACGATTTCTGTCCTGGAAACCTGGTTATCGAATTCCTCCACCTGTGACCGGATACCCAGTTTTAAGGCGGTCTGGTGTTTTTTTTTAACATAGGTCCGGGAAGCGGGATTTTCACCGACGATGATAACGGTCAATCCGGGCAACTGTTTTTTTTGAGCTTCAATTTGCCTGATTTCCGCTCCGATTTTTTCCTGCAACTCCTCGGCAATTTTCGTACCTTCGATTTTTGTCATTTGGCAATACCTTTTTTCATGTCCGTTTTACCGGCCGAATATAATTTTAATCGTTCAAGAGATGGATAACCAGTCCGCTTTTCAGCTTGGGTTCGAACCAGGTGGATTTTGGAGGCATCACTTTCCCGGCATCGGCTACTTTGAACAGCTGCTCGATTGAGGTGGGATAGAGGGTGATGGCCATCTGAATGGAACCGGATTCAACCTGGTTTTCCAATTCTTCCGCTGTCCGGATGCCGCCGACAAAATCGAGTCGGTTGTCTGTTCTAGGATTGGCTATACCCAGAACCGGGTGCAGCAGGTTTTTCTGTAATATGGAAACATCCAGGGAATCAACCGGATCATCCGAATCAAACGTATCCGGTTTTGCCCGTAAAACATACCATTTGCCGGATAAATACAGGCAAAATTCATGGGGGCGTGCCGGATGTTTGCTGTCGGTTTCACCGAAGGTGAAATTTTTTTCCACTTCGTGGAAAAATTCAGCTTTGCATAATCGATCGAGGTTTTTAACCACCCGGTTATACGCCAGTATTTTCATCTGGTTGTGGGGGAAAATAACCGAAAGAAAGAAATTATATTCTTCATTCCCGGTATGGTTCTTATTGGCTTTTTCCCGGGCGATTTTCACCGATGTGGCGGCTGCGGACCGGTGATGGCCGTCAGCTACATACAGCCTTTCAAGTTTTGAAAATTCGGTCTGAATACGCCGGATCAAGTGGCTGTCATCTACCAGATAAAATATATGCTGGATCCCGTCCGCTGAACTGAATCGGAACTCAGGATCTCTTTTCATGGCGGTTTCAAAAAGAATATCGATCTCCGGTTTTTGTTTGAAAGTCAGGAATACCGGGCCGGTGTTGGCATTCAGGGTTTCGATATGCCGCATCCTGTCTTTTTCTTTGTCTTCACGGGTATGTTCATGTTTTTTGATGACATCATTCTGGTAATCCTGGATGGATGCTCCGGCAACCAGCCCGACCTGGGTGTGATTTCCCCATATTTGTTTATAGAGATAAAAGAGTTTTTCTTTATCCTGGATTAATATTTTTTCTCGGATAAACCGCTGAAAATTTTCTCTGGCTTTCTGATAAACGCGGTCAGAATAAAGGTCGACATCTTCGGGCAAATCGATCTCGGGTTTGGTGATATGCAAAAATGAAAATTCGTTGTCGGCGGCCATTTTCCGGGCTTCTTCCGAATTCAATACATCATAGGGCGGAGACGCCACCCGGTATGCGATTTCTTTTCTGGGTCTCAAGCCTTTGAAAGGCTCAATCCGGGCCATGTGAATACCTCCTGCTTTTGATTGGATAAAGGATATTATAAAAGATTTATGGGCAATGTCAACCGGGGCGGTTTAAATGGACGGATTCGAAAAAAATCAATCCGGATTTTCCGATGACCGGATTTTACTGGCAGTCAACCTGTTGATTATGAGAAAACCAATCCAGGCGATAAATCCGGCGGTTCCCAGAATTACCCATATCCAGACCGGCCGGGGGGCAGTTCCATTTTTAAGGGGGTTGTTGATCCCGAATTCAAAAAGGATTCCTCCAAGAGGAGCGCCGAATATCGTGCCCAAAAAAACCGGAAGATTGGCGTGTTTCTGAAACAATTTTCCCTTTCCCCGGGGGGCAATATCGGAAATATAATCGATCATTGCCGGCACCAACAGCATTTCCCCGAAAGCAAAGAAGGCCAGGGAAATCAGCACGAATATTCCCCCTAGCGGAATCATGATTCCCCACAAGAAAATCTTTTTGCTGATATCCGGCAGCCAGAGCGCAGGGATGATATTGATTATCATTCCCAGTGTGGCCAGCATGGTGCCGATCAGAATTACCGAATTTGTCTTTACCCTCTTTATCAATTTCGTGATCAGAATCTGAAAGGTAACCACCGTAATCGGGGTAACCAAAGTATAAATTTCCACCGGCGCCCGCGGATCGATAAATCTCAAGAAAAGGGGAAACAGATTGAATATCTGGGCAAACAACATCCAGACGAAACTGGCAAACAGTAAAAAAAGCAGGAAACGGGAATTCCGCAGAACCAGAAAAATTCCGGATATGAGTCGGGATAATGTTTCCGGTACCGTCCCTTTTTTTTCATCTCCCAGGATTTCCGGTTCCCGGTAAACAACAATGGCCAGGAATAAGCCAAGGAGCGACAGGGTGGTAGCCGTAAACGCAAATATATTCATGAGCTCAGGCCTGATGTGTATAAAATAGCCGCCATGTTTCAGGGGAAACAGTTCTAATCCCCGGGTGCGCAGGATATATGAGAGACACCTGCCGCCGATGGCGCCGATATTGAGAACCAGGTAAAAAATCCCCAATCCGAAGACAGGTCGATTGCAGGATGAATGGCGGATGGAGCCGGCAGTTCCGGTTTTAACCAGTGATTTTCCCAGGCCCAGCAGCAGGATTCCCAGGATAACCGGGATGGTATAATCGATCGGTTTACCTGCCCGGGTTCCTATTATTCCCGGCCATATCCGTCGGATGTTCCCGATCAGGATGTATCCGATGGAAAGAAAAAAGAATGAGATGGCCAGAATTCTTTTCAGGCCGAATTTATGGATTAAGGTTCCGGTTAGAATGGGCAGAAAATAGATCAGACCCCAGAGAATAGTTCCGTTTACCAGGGTTGAGAGAATCGGGCTCATCCCCAGGACTTCATGGAAGGCGATGACAGCCAAGGGGATGACGGCGAAAAATGCCGCTTGTTCAAACAGGGCAAAGGTATTGGTTACCCAGTATGTCGCCGGGAAACCAAGGGGTGCGGATTCTTTTTGATGTTGGTTCATTGCTTCAGAAAATCCTGTTGTTGCTGCCGGTGACAGAACCTGTGGAAAACCAGCATGATGGAATAAGCTTTTTTATCATCTGATAATGCGCATTATACAACAATCTTTTTTTTTTGTAAATTCGCTGTCTGGGATTTGCCTGTCTTTTGACTTGAAAAAAAAAACCGGCAATGATATACAAATAGTTCTTTTTACCTTTTAAACCCCTGCAAAGGAGAATCAGATGACTGAAAAAAACGGAATATCAATCCAAAATCAAAAGAAGGAGAAGTTTCCTCGAAGCTTCTGGACCGCCAATTTGACCGAACTCTTTGAAAGATCCGCCTATTATGCGGTAGCGAGTTTTATGGTCATTTATCTCGGACAGTTGGGGCTGGGAGCGTACTGGCCCAGCATGCTTTCTTCCAGTGTGCTCTGGTTTTTGATTTATTTTTTGCCGATTCTTTCCGGAACAATAGCCGATTCCGTGGGTTTCAAAAGGGCGCTTCTGGTTGCCTTTGTGCTGATGTCTGCCGGTTATTTCTTGATCGGAACTCCGGTCTGGTTCGGCGGCGCTGAACTTAGTCCGGTCATTCATGATGAGGTCACTGCTGCGGCCGGGACCATCATCCTGGTGGTCATCGGCATTTTACTCATCGGTTTCGGCGGATCGGTCATCAAACCCTGCGTGTCGGGAACCGTGCAAAAAACATCCGGGAAGCGGGCTACCCTGGCTTTTGCCCTTTTTTACATGACCATTAATGTCGGGTCGTTGCTGGGCCGGTTTATCAGCTGGTATATGAGAAAGCAATTTGACCTGAGTTTCATATTTGCCGTCGGCACCGGGTTCTGCATTATAGCATTCCTGGTGGTGTTATTCCTGTACAGTGACCCGGATGACCGGGGCAAAAAAGTGGTCAATCAGATAAACAAGGCCCGCAGGACAGTGGGCCGTATTCTGCTGGACATGGTCCTGGTACTCCGAAATCCACGGTTTTCCCTGTTTCTGCTGTTTTCCTCGGGATTCTGGTTTCTTTACAACCAGGTTTACAACATCGTTCCCCTGTACTGGAAAAGGGTGCTGGAAACCGATCCGGCGGTGGATATATATACCACCGCCAATCCGTTTGTTATCGTTTTTTTCCAGTTACTCATCACCCGGCTTTTTGGAAAACTGAAGCCGGTGCGTTCCATCATTATCGGAAATATCATCGTGGGTATTTCGATGCTGGTCAATCTGATTCCCATTCTCCTCTCCAGCGTGCGTCATAACATCAACATCAGTGTCTGGTTTTTGCAGTTTGCCCTGCCTTTTGGCACGGTGATGGGCATTGCTACCGTGGGCCTGATTGCTTTCGGGGAACTTTTTACGGCGCCGCGTTCGTATGAATATATCGGGGCGCTGGCCCCTAAAGGAAAGGAGGGGCTTTTCCTGGGTTATGCCAATCTTCCGGTTGCCATCGGAGCCCTGGTCAGCGGATGGGGAGGCGCGGTTATTTTCAACGAGATCATGTGCCATAATGCCGCCCGGCTTGACAATGGATTACTCAAGCTGGATCCCTTTTGGAATTCAATGGGCTGGGTAATTTTAATGGCCATCGGATTTGTCTCCGCCACTGGGATGTGGTTGTTTAACCGCTGGCTGGAGAAAAATCCCGCCTGATTGCCCGGCGACTTATTCTGGCCGGTGTAATTTGTCGAATTGAATTCCCAGATCTTTGAGTTGCTGTTCGGGAACGCTTGAAGGAGACCCGGTTAGCAGGCACAGGGATGATGTGGTCTTGGGGAAGGCAATGACTTCGCGGATGGATTCTTCTCCGGTAATCAACATAATCATTCGGTCAAATCCCAGTGCAATCCCCAGATGAGGCGGTGCGCCGTATTTCAGGGCATTGAGGAAAAAACCAAATTTTTCGTCGATTTCCCGGTCAGAAAGATTAAGCAGTTTGAATATCTTTTTTTGCAGACCGATATCATGTATTCTCTGGCTCCCCCCGCCGATTTCCACGCCATTAAGAACCAGGTCATAGGCGATGGATTTGACTTCAAGAGGATCGGAATCCAATTTGGGAATATCTTCGATTCGGGGAGAGGTGAAAGGGTGGTGATTGGAATCCAGTTTTTTTTCGTCCGGGTTGTAAAAAAACAGGGGAAAATCGGTAATCCAGACAAATTCAAAGCGGTTTTTATCCTGAAAATCTTTTCCCAGGAACAGCCGGAGTTTGCCCAGGAGAAAGTGAACACTGGGAGGCTTATCCCCGATGATGAAAACAATGCTTTCCCGGTCTATGCCATTGGCGTTAAAAAATTTTTCAATATCCGTTTTTTCGATTTTCAGTGAGGATTTTAATCCCTGTTCGGTTTCTTTCAGCCAGACCACACCTTTCCCGCCCAGCTCTTTGATAAACCGGTCGATCTCATCCAGAATTTTTCTGGAGTATTTCCCGGATTCAGGCAGGACCAGACCCTTTACGGCACCCTGATTTTTTATGATGCCGTTTAACAGGTTGGATTTCAGAATATGCTGTGTGCTGCTGAAATCCCGGATTTCGTAAGGGATTCTCAAATCCGGAGCGTCGGTACCGTACCGGTTCATGGAGTCCTGATAAGACAAGCTTTTGGTGATGCTGATATCCTTTTTTTTCACGGTCTTGAAAATTTTTTTCATCAACCCGTTGATCATTTTTTGGAGTGTTTCGGGATCGGTAAAACTCATTTCTATATCGATCTGGGTGAATTCCGGTTGACGGTCCGCGCGCAAATCCTCGTCCCGGAAGCATTTTGTAATCTGATAGTATCGATCCATGCCTGAAATCATAAGCAATTGCTTGAAAATTTGCGGGGATTGGGGCAAAGCAAACATTTTTCCCTTATAAATTCTTGATGGGACCAGGTAATCCCTTGCGCCTTCGGGAGTGGCCTTGGAAAGCACCGGGGTTTCGATATCCAGAAATCCGTGGCCGGCAAGATATTCCCTGACCATTAGATTCACCTGGCTTCTGATTTTCAAATTGTTTTGCATTTTTT
>CAZOWT010000043.1:0-6701 GCA_964583345.1 uncultured Clostridia bacterium | reverse complement strand
TTTCGACCGTCTGGGTATGATTTTCCGGGAAAAAAGGGGGAAGTTCCGACTGGCTGAGAACAGTGATGGTTTCAGCGATAAGTTCCACTTTTCCCGTCTGTAACTCCGGGTTGGGGTTTGATCGTTCGATCAGCCGGCCCGTGACCGACAGGACATATTCCCTGCCGATTCCTTTGATTGACTCCCGGTCCTGAAAATCCTGGTTGAAAACAATCTGCAGAATTCCTTCCCGGTCTCTCAGGTCAATGAAGGTGATGCCGCCAAGTTCTCTTTTGACCTGAACCCAACCCTGAACCGTAATCCGCTTCCCGACGAAACTTTCGTTTACCTCTCCGCAGTACACCTTTTTGTCTATCGGTTCATTTTCAACCATTGGTCTAGTTCCCCTCGCTTGATTTGAATCTGTTCCGTGGTTTTCATATTTTTTATGGAGATCATCTGTTTGGCCATTTCATCGTCACCAAGGATTAAGGTAAAGTCCGCACCCAGCCTGTTGGCTTTTTTAAATTGCTTCTTCATGTTTTGTGCGCCGTAATCCATGTGCGCGTGAATCCCGTTTTCCCAGAGATATTTCGAAATTTTAATGGCCTCGGGTTGGAGGGCGATATCCTGATAGGCGGTGTATATCACCGTGTTTTTTTGCTCAGGGAGGTTGTCCAGGTGAAGGATTATCCTTTCGATGCCGGCGGCGAATCCGGTTGAAGGGACAAGCCGGTCACCCAGTTCGCGAAACAGGTTGTCGTACCGGCCTCCGCCCAGAAGGGCGTCCTGGGCCCCCAGCTGTCCGGAGGTAATTTCAAAAACCGTGCGGGTGTAATAATCCAGGCCTCTGACCAGCCGGGGGTTGATGCCAGCCGGTGTTTCCAGGTTGGAGAGCGTCTGCCTGACCTGGTTGAAATGATCATGGCAGTCCTGGCACAGGGAATCGGTTATTTTCGGGAAAGAATCCGAAACCGCCTGGCACCGGGGATTCTTGCAGTCGAATATTCGCAGGGGATTGGTGGCTGTTTTTCTCTGGCAGTCAGGGCATAATTCACTCTCTTTCCGGCGGGCAGCCTCCTGAAGTTTGGTCAAAAAGGGGGGGCGGCAGATAGGGCAACCGACGGAATTGATATTGACATCGATGTGTTGAATTCCGATTTCGGCCAGGAATCCGTGCGCGGAGAATATCAGCTCGGCATCGACTTCCGGGCTGGCATCACCGAATATCTCCACACCGAATTGGTGGAACTGGCGGTATCTTCCTTTTTGAGGCTTGTCATATCGGAACATGGGACCGATGTAAAAAAATCTCAGCGGGAATATTTCATTGAACAGGTTATGCTCCAGCGTGGCCCGAACCACGGACGGGGTATTTTCAGGGCGAAGGGTAATACTCCGGTCAGCCTTGTCCCTGAATGTGTACATCTCTTTCTGGACCACCTCGGTTTCACTGCCCGTTCCTTTCTGAAACAGTTCGGTGTGTTCGAAAACCGGTGTCCTTATTTCCTGGTATAAAAAACGGGAAAAGTATTCACGGATCTTTTCTTCGACAAACTGCCATTTGAATATTTCCGGCGGATATATGTCCCGGGTCCCTTTCGGAGCGATGATGTTGTTCATAGGTATCCCAGGGATTTTAATATGTCGATTTGTTCGGGCGTCATGGCTCCGGGTATTTTTTTCATCTTGAGCAGTTCCTTTGAGATCTTGATCACCGAATTGACGAGTTCAATTTTAATTTTCCGATCTTTATTTTGTTTAATCAGATTCTTGATGCCCAATTTATCATCTTCCAGATTTATGAATTCGAATTTGTCGTCTTCTCTCCGGGGATAATATATGATTTGATAAGGGTAACGGATGAGCGAAAAACCATCGGTAAAAGCCTCGGGAGCATAAGTTTCCAGGAGAAGCCGGGCAGGATGACCCTGCCCGAGAAGAGAACAGCCCTGCATGAATTCGGATTTTTTGATACGGGCAATATCCAGAAGCGTGGGTGCGATGTTCAGATTTGAAACCAGTCTGGAGTCTGTTTTTCCCTTCATTTTGATGCCCTTGCCGGCAATAAAAAGCGGGACGTGGAGAAACACTTTGTTCAGGTAATGAATGTGTCCCACACATTTCCTGTATTCTCCCAGACCCTCCCCGTGGTCACCCATCACCACAAAAGTGGATTTATCATACAGGTTGTTTGATTTCAAAAAATCGATCAATTCTCCAAACTTTTGATCCATGTACTGGATTTCATTTTTATACAGCATGAAGACAGACTTCCGGTTCAGCATGATTTTGTAGTTGAACTTGATTTGAATTTTTATCGGCTGCCTGCCATGGTTAACAAAAACGGTTTTTGTGTTTCTTTTCCGGCTGAAGTAATGAAACTTGCCTCTGGGGGTTATATTTTTCCATTCTTTGGAATAGATGACATCCAATTCCCCTTTCGCACAGTCTGCCGATAAGGTGAAATTCAGGAAATTGATTCCCATCATTACCGCTTTCGCTTTTCTGAGCGGTGAATACGGGACAGTGGTAGCCATGGACAGCGTGTTTTTCCCGGGTTTTGCCTCTATTTCAAACTCAACCAGCGGTTGATCAATGCTGTTGCAGGAAAAAATTTTTTCCTGATTGAAAGAAATGGAAAAATCTCCCTTATAGTCCGGAGGGCCGTAGGGTGCATGCGGATCCGAATAATGAATCCAGAAAAAAGATTTTTTATCACCCGCCTCTTTTATCATTTCCATGGCATCCCGGTTGACCTCATCGGCCCGCCGGTACCAGATAGATGGTTTGAAATTTTCCCGGTAAGTGTCGAATCCCTTTGACATTCCGAAAATGGAACCGAGGACTCCCAGAGAAATGACCGCGCCGGTTTGATACCCGTTTTCCTTGAACAGCTGGGCCACGGATGGATATGATGTGGTATTCACCTGCTGGTTGTTGTAAATTTTTAACAGATGGGGAGGCAGAGCGTAAAACATGCTGGTGTGGGATGGGAGGGTGATGGGGATCAGGGAATAAGCGTTCGGGAAAATTATTCCTGCTTTTGCCAGCTCTGCCAAACGGGGTGTCAGGTTATTATTCCCCGTTGAGTAGTCAACATAATCCGCCCGGGTGGTATCCAGTGTAATTAAAAAAAAATATTCGGGGATGGCGTTTTTCCCGGAATTCGTCCTGGTGATGAAAAAATATCCCGATGCCGCAATGACAAGAATGACGATTGAAATCATATAAATTTTTCGTTTCATTTTTTAAATTCGGATCTTAAGGCTTCCAGCACCTTATCGATGCTGTAGGAAAGAACTTTTGTTTCACCGATTATTGACATGAAATTGGCATCGCCGCTCCAGCGGGGAACGACGTGCAAATGGAAATGATCTTTTACGCCCGCTCCGGCGGATTTGCCGATATTCATGCCCACATTGAATCCATCGGGGCGAAACCGGTTCTGCAGAATGCGGATCGACCGGTTCATTAATGCCCACATTTCGGTTGAATCGGCAGGAGAAATTTTATCCGGTGATGCGAGATGTTTGTAGGGTACCACCATCAGGTGTCCGGTACTGTAGGGATATTTGTTCAATATCACGAAAAACCGTTCCCCGCGGTAGCAGATCAGGGAATTTTTTTGTGTTGATTTAGGGGCGATGCAGAACAGGCATTCTTTTTTATTCCCGATTTCCGAGATGAACTTCCATCTCCAGGGAGCCGATAAAAATTTCATTTCTTTTTATCTATTTCATTTTGAAGCAGATCACCGATCGTGGTGACCGATTCGTTCTTCGTTTTCATGTATTTTTCGATATCTTCTCTTTCCCTCTTCTGATGAACGGCTTTTAAGCTGAGAAATATCCTTTTCCGGTCCGGGAAAATATTGAGAATGACGGCTTCTTTTTTTTCCCCGACTTTGAATTTCTGGTTCAGCTCTTCAACGTTTATGTGGGTTTGGGTAAGTTCGCCTATCTTGATGAAACCTTCGATATTTTTTGAAATGGCTACCGCTATTCCCCTTTCACTGATTTTTTTTATTTCCACCGGGATGATATCACCGGGCCTGTGCGACTGGAAGAATTCCTTCCATTCCCCGTCTGACAGATGCTTGATTCCGAGTTTCACCTTGAAATTGGAATCCAGTTCATCGCTGAGTATCATGGCTTCGATTTCCTGGCCCTCACTCAAAAATTCTTTCGGGCTGTCAATCCTGAAATAGCTGATATCTGAAATTGTGATCATTCCCTCGACGTTTTTTTCCAGTTCGATAAATACCCGGGACTTGAGAATTTTTTTCACCTTGCATTTGACAATTTCCCCCCGGGAGTGTTTTTCCAGATATTTTTCCTCAGGTCTCATTTCCAGCTGTTTCAATCCCAGCTTGATTTTTCTTTCCTCTTTATTGAGATCGATGACCTGAACCCAGGGTTTATCCCCGACAGCCACATACTCTTCAACCGTATTGGGTTTTCCATCCCAGGTCAGGTCCGAGATGTGAAGCAAACCTTCAATTCCCTCTTCCAGTTCAATAAATGCGCCGAAATCAACTATTTTGGTGACTTTGGCGATAATTTTTTTCCCTGGAGGATATTTTTTTTCGACATCAATCCAGGGATCCGGGTATTTCTGTTTTATGCCCAGGGCAATCTTTTGATTGTCCTTGTCGATGTCCAGGATTTTCACCTCAACCTCATCGCCGTTTCTCAATTTTTCCCGGGGGTGATTGATCCGGCCATAGGAAATGTTTTCCTTGTGAATAAGGCCGTCGATACCGCCGATATTAACAAAGGCGCCGTATTCGGTAATCGATGTGACCACACCCTTCGTGATATCACCGACCTTCAGGGAACTGAATATTTCTTTTACTTTTTCTTTTTTTTCTTCCTCCAGAATGATTTTTCTGGAAATGACACCGGTTTTATCCTTGCTGTTCAGTTTGGTGATTTTAAACAAAAATTCTTTTCCCAGCAACTTCTGGGGATTCTTGATTTTTTTTATATCCGCTTGACTGATGGGCAAAAACAATTGGACCCCCATGTCCACGAAAAAACCCTTGTTATCCGAAACCACTTTGACAATTTTTCCCGTCATCGGAAGATTTTTTTCATAGGCCTCAACCACCTGCTCCCAGCCTTTGGATACGTCTACCTCCCTCTTGGATACCGTAATATATCCCTGTTTCCGATTGATGTTCTGGCAGATGACGGTAATGACATCACCGACTTTGTGGCTAAAGGTGCCGTCCCAATCCATCAATTCCCTTTTATTGAGAATTCCTTCTGTTTTATGGCCGATATCAACGATAACATTATCATCAATGATTTCGATGATTTTTCCCTGAACCGGTGAGTTGTAATTAATGGATTTCAGATCATAGTCTTCAATCAGTTTAGAAAAGTCTTCTTCATTATTTGCATCGGGATTTTCTTTTGGTTCTTCCATTTTTATTCTCCTTAACTGCCTGGGGAAAAGGCTCTTACGTTTTCGATTTCTTTGGGAGGGATAGAAGCACCGACTGTGATTTCCACGGTATTAAACCCGGAAGCTGGTTTGTTTTGGACAAATTTCCCCGGAAACCGACCATCTTTTTTTTTTCTGGTTTGTTGGTTTATCACTGTCAATGTTTTCTTTGCTCCAAAACAACATCCGGCTTCACCCGCCACGTTTTTTATTACTAAAATAACCCATATCATATAATAAATCAGCCCTTTTGTCAATTGATTTGAATCCCGGCTGTGATTGGAGTAAAATAATGTCCGGGTTATGAAAAAAGAAATCCTTTTTGTGCTCCTTTTGCTGGTGTCCCTCTTTTTTGTTTACCAGAAAACCTTGAATTATGACCTGATATGGGACACCAATATGTTTATTCATGAGAGTATTCTTTTTAACCGGGATGTCCCCATTTTTTACGCTTTCAAGACCGGATATATTTATGGACAATTGGGAATGCAATCTCAGGATTTTTATTATCGGCCGGTTTTGAATCTCACATTTCTGATTGAAAAGAAAACCTGGGGTTTGAGAAATGTGACCTTGCGTCTCACCAATATTTTTATTTTTTTGCTGGGGATTTTATTGCTGTTTATTTTTTTGAAAAGGCAGGAGGAAGATCCGAGGTTTGCGGCCACTGCCACCCTGTTGTTTGCCCTGTCTCCGTTTAACATTGAAAATATTGTCTGGGTGGTCGGACGGGGAGACCTCCTGATGTTTTTATGGGGATTGTCCGCATTTCTGTTTTTCGATTATTTCAGGGAAAAGAAAAAAGCCGGAACCATGGTGGCTTCGATCGTTTGTTTTGCCCTGGGTGTTTTTTCCAAGGAAACTTTCATTTTCTTCTGGCCGGTATTGGTGGCTTATGAACTGATTAAATCAAAAAAAATTACCTGGATTTATCATTCGGCCAATGCGCTGATCATCATTTTTTTCTTTTTTATAAAAAATGCAATTTTGGGAATCGGAAATTTAGGATTGGTTGTGGGACCCGGAATTTTCGAGTATATAAAAACCGGGATTGCAGTCTTTGGTTATTATTGCCGGTTATTGGCGTTCCCGTTTTTTTTCGATAATTTCAATTTCGTAAACAAAGTGACCAATTCCTTTTATGGTTCACTGGGAATTTTATCCATTTTGATTTTTATTTTATTTGCGGTGTTTTCCCGGAAAGAACGGAAGAATTGGTTCCCGCTGGTACTGTTTGTTTTTTTTATTTTGCCCTATGTCGCCCTGGCTTT
>CAZOWT010000042.1:0-18071 GCA_964583345.1 uncultured Clostridia bacterium | reverse complement strand
ATATCCTTCATCCTCGATTACAGACGCCAGGGATACCTGAATGTTTTTTTCATCATCGATGATGAGCACTTTTTTCAATTCACTTTCCACTGGCATTCTCAATCATTTCTTCCGAGCCCATGGCCGAAGTATTCTCAAACTCTAGCTGAATATCGATTCTTTCTTTGTTCAGGCAGCAAACAATGGCATGGGCATCCGACCATTCTTTTTGTAATGAAGCCGCGGCGATCTTTTCCAGTATTTCAAACTTCAATGCCCGGGAAATATTTCTGGCGCCATATTCCTTTGAATAATATTTTTTTATGATAAAATCAAACACCTCGTCTTTCAGTATCAATTCTTTACCCTGTTTCTCCAGATTCCCCCTTACTTCCTGTAACTGGATATCAATTATCTTTTTTATATCGTTGAGTTCCAGATGTTTGAAAACGACAATTTCATCTATTCGATTTAGAAACTCGGGGGAGAAAAATCTTTTCAGTGATTTGATCAAAGCGGTTCTGGACACATCAGCCCCGTCCAGATCGCCCTGGTAGCCCAACTGGGATTTTGAAAAGAGGTCCGTACCGATATTCGAGGTCATAATAATCGTCGAATGGGAAAAATCAACTGCATTACCCCTGGCATCGGTCAATCTCCCGGCATCAAAAACCTGTAGAAAAATATTCAACAGCTGGGAATCGGCTTTCTCGAATTCATCGAGCAAAATGACTGAAAACGGATTCTGCCTGACTTTGTCAGTCAGCTGGTTGGTATCATAATAGCCAACATACCCGGGAGCGGCTCCGATAAAGCGGGAGTAGGTGAATTTTTCCATATATTCGGACATATCGATCCTGATGAGGTAATCCTCAGATCCGTAAAGGGCCTTGGAAAGCGCGATAGCGGTTTCGGTTTTTCCCACACCGGTCGGGCCGACAAATAGAAAAACACCATCGGGTCGATTGTTTTTAACATCAAGGTTGAGCTTTGAAGTCAACACATTGGAAACCACCCTGTCGATTGCTTCATTCTGCCCGATGATACTGGATGTCATACTGTCCTTTAATGTCGCCAGTCTGTTTTTCAAAGTGATCGATATACTGGTTTCGGGAAGATTGAGAATATCGGAAATCACTTCAAGTAAATCTGTCTGATTTATTTCCGATCTGGAGGAACCGCCATAACTATTTTTCAACTTCCGTTTTGAAATACTCCTCTCGAAAACCATCACCGCCGCATCCGGCAGTTTTTTTTCCTTGATATACCGCTTTGCGCTTTCGACAATATCGGATATGATAGTCCGGGAGATCAGGATATTGTCCTTTTCCAGCCTTTCCCCGGCCATATTTTCCAAAATTTTTCGGGTATTTTCGATTGACAATTCGTTGACTGAAATCTTTTGTAAAAAACCCATTAACGAATTATCCTTCTCCACGGAGTTCTTGTATTCCTCATAGGTGGTGGTAGCGATAACCTGAATGGAACTTTCTCTCAGAAATTGTTTCAGAATATTGACCAGATCCAGGGATGTACCGCGTGAGGCCCCCGATGACATCATCAAATGGATGTCTTCCAAAACCAGTATGGCGTTCTGCAGTTTGAAATCATTTAGAATTTTCAGGGCCTTTTCTTCAAACTGGCCTCTGTATTTTGACCCGGTAAGCAGGGCGACAAAATTAATCTCCTTTACCTTCTTCTCCTTCAGCCAGTCGGGGACCTCGCCATCCAGTATTTTCTGGGCGAGCAGTTGGATCAATGCCGTTTTCCCGACTCCGCTATCCCCAATAAGCAATACATTTGACCTGGACGGGGAAATCAATACTTCGATCATCTGCCGCAATTCTTTTTCTCTGGCAATGATTTTTTCATTTTTCTGCAGCATGAATTCAGTAATATCGTAAAAACTATCGCCTGACCTGGGTTCAATTTTTCGTTTGCTTTTTTCGATTTCCTCTTTCAGGGTTTTCATGGTCTCGGCAACCTTTTTATCCTGTACCAGGTTCAGCACTTTTTCGAAAGAATTATAGGCCAGTTCATAATTTTCCTCTTTAATGTACACCTCGCCCAGAATTTTATATCCGTCCGGGTAATAGGGGAAAAACAAAACAAATTTCTGCAGCAGCCGCTTGAGCTCAAAATATTTCTCAAGCTCAAACATATTGCGAATCTGCAACAGATAAAGCAACGGAAGTTCCATCTTTTCAATTGCGATTTCATTCAACAGATTCGAACTGACCATAAAAAGTTTGTTCTGGTTAAAATTATTGGCATTCTCAATTACCGAGGCATTTTCAATCAAGATGTTGCCCTTGCCCGGTATCCGTTTTTTTACCATGTTTGCATTTTTGAAATCAAAATTAGAGAAGAGAAATTCAAAAACTTTCAAATCCAGGGTCTCATTGTTCACAGCCTGTGATTGATCGGTAATGATATTTTTATACGAGAGTTCATTTTCGTTTACATCATGAAGAAACAACCATTGATTGTTTTTCCAAATGAGAAACGGATAAAGCGGCAAATTCACCTTGGCATTGATAAAGAAAAATTCATCCGGATTTGTACCGGAAACCGTATTCTTGAGCGAGGCCACCGCATTCTCTTCACTCGCCCCCCTGAATTTATCGGAGAGAATACCCCGGACAACCGAACCTTTTATTTTCTGATCAACGATTTTCAAAAAATTTTCAATCCAGAATTTATAATCACCGAACACATCCTTCTTTTCATTCTTTTCAGAAAAAAAATCCTGACTTTTATAATAGTCAATTATGTTATCCAGGATAAAAATAAATGTTTGCCTTTCGGTTTTGGTAAAACCAAAAACCCGACTGTTAAACTTAAACAGATACGACCCGATATTCTTCATTGTTCCGATAATATCCCGGTTGAAAAAAGAAACCCCATCGTCGAGCGAAAAATTCCGTTTTTGATATAAGTTTTCAGCCTTTAACAGTGCGTCAATGATATAAATCAGATAGTAAATCAGTTTTTCAATACTATTTTTGTCAAGCTCTGATTTTTCCAGTTCAAGTTTTGGAAATAATGAATCCAATATGGATTTTATGTTTTTTAAATTCTCAAATTGAATATTCATCTTTAAATATGCGTTATACCCGGGTGAAAAAACAACCGGTGCCTTTCCGCCCCATGCTCCAACCTTTCAATTTTTATCACAGTTCCCTGAACCGTTTCAATATCATAAAAAAATATCAAACATCTGTAAAATTATATAGTTTAAACAACCATTTGTCAATTGAACCGACGAACTTAAAATTGATTTTTTCCAAGATGTTTGATATACTTTTCAATAGATTCCCATGGATACCGTTATCGATTTTTTAAACAAAAATCCAAAAATCAAATTGGTCATTCTCCTATTGGTTATCGCAATCGTATTGAAAATCATTTATGAAGTCCTGAAAGTCACAAAAGTCCTGAATATCCAGGACAAATCTTTTGTTGACACCATGTATTCAATATTGTTTAAAAAATCATACCTCATCAAACAAGCCAAACAGGCTCTAAGGCAGGGTATGTGTGCCCGGGCCGGGAAAATTTTTGAAGAAATCGGGGACTACAAGCGGGCGCTGAAGGTGTACGAGGATGGGAACGAATTCAACCTGATGGGAGATCTGTATCTGAAACTCAATAAGGAAACCCAGGCCATCGAAGTTTATAAGAACAGCGGCAACATAGACGGAATCATCAAGTTGTATATCAAAAGGAAAAATATCGAAGCGGCGGGAAATCTTCTCGAAAACAACAACCGTTTTCAGGAAGCTGCCGAACTTTATTACAATTACGAACGATACGAGCGGGCAGCCCAGATTTATGAAAAAAAAGGCTTTTATAAAAAAGCAGCTTATATTTATGAAAAAGCCGGAAATCTGAAAAAAGCGGCCCAAAATTTTGAAAAGTGGTTTCTGTCCAACGCCGATACGGCTGTGGGTTATCAGAACGTGAGCCAGCTTGACGGCGATCTTTTTAAAGCCATTGAGTTGTATCTCAAAATCGATGAAAACGAACATGCATATGAATTGCTGAAAAAACACAAAAAATTCGAAAAAGCTGCCGAACTGGCCCTCAAGATCGGCAAGCAGGAAGAAGCGGCACAATTTTTCGAGAAAGCCCAGCTCCCCATAAAAGCAGCCGAAATTTATGAAAAAATCAAACAGCCAAAAATTGCCTTTCAACTCAGGGGAGAGGATGCTTTTGCCAGAGGGAACACGTTTCAGGCTGCCGAGTGGTATTTAAAAGGACAGGATTATACCCGGGCAGCCGAACTATTCGAATGGGAAAATCAATTCGAAAAAGCAGCGTATTGTTACTTCATGAATCAGAACTACCTGTCGGCAGCCGACAATTATCTGAAGGCATCAAATGAAGAAGAAGCCGCAAAAATGTTCGAACTGGGAAGGGAATGGAAAAATGCGGCTGAGATTTCCCTAAAATATAAAAAATATCAGAAAGCGGGGGAATTATTTGAAAAAGCAGGTGACTTTTATAATGCCGGCATATCTTTTTTAAAGGTCGACGATGACCGAAGGGCACTGGCAAATTTTCAGAAGGTGAAGGATTCATCTCCGGATTTTCAGTCCGCTGTCTCCCAGATGGCCACGCTGTTCCTCAAAAATAGAAAACCTCAACTGGTAATCGAAAAAATAGGAAAATTGCTGCAGGGGCAACCTATTACCAAGTCAAACCTGGAATGGTATTATTCGCTGGGCCAGGCCTATGAAAATGCCGGAAATTTCAAAAAAGCATTTGAAATATTTCAGGGAATTCTGACAGAAGACTATTCATTCAAGGATATTCATCAGAAACTGCAGGAAGTGGAACAATTAATCAAGAAATACAAAGAAATGGAGATGGTTTCCGAGAATTCATCACAACGCTATAAAATTTTGAAAAAAATAGGTGAAGGCGGAATGGGTGTGGTTTTTAAAGCAGAAGATACGGTCTTACAGAGAGTCGTCGCCTTGAAAATACTGAATGCCAGCCTGATCAAAGACAAGGTAAACCTGGAACGATTTTATACCGAAGCCCGCTCGACTGCTTCGCTTTCTCATTCCAATATTGTGACCGTTTATGATGTGGGGCAGATTAACGGCGACCACTTCATCTCGATGGAGTATATCGAAGGTGAGAATTTCATGGGATTGATCAGAAGAAAGAAGGTTTTTTCAATTCCCCAGATTCTGTTTATTGCCGTTAAAATATTAAAAGCGCTTGACTATTCCCACCGAAAAGGCATTACCCATCGGGATATCAAGCCCCATAATATCATGATAACCAGGCAAAAAGAGATCAAAATAATGGATTTCGGCCTGGCGGTCATTCGTGGTGATTACAAAGCCGGGGAAACCGGAATCATTACCGGTACCCCATACTACATGTCTCCGGAACAAATTCAGGGAATTAAAGTCGATCACCGAACCGATATATATTCAACCGGCGCCACCCTTTTTCATTTAATTACCGGGAAGGTTCCGTTTAAAGGTGAGAATATTTTTTATCAGCATCTGTTTGATCCGGTTCCATCAATTAAGGAATTACGGGACGATATGCCCTCGCGATTGGAGGATATCATCAGAAAATGTATGGAAAAGAAAAGGGAAGACCGTTATCAAAGTGCCCAGGAGATTTTAAACAACATAAAACAAATCAAACTCTAGGAGAACGTAAAATGGATTTTAGACTGAATGATGAACAGATGGAATTGAAGAACCTCACCCATCAGTTTGCTGCAAATGAGATCAGACCGGTCGCAGCCGAATATGATGAAAAAAACGAATTCCCTTTTGAGGTGATGAAAAAAGCATCGGAAATCGGATTCTTGATTTCTGGGATTCCAGTTGAATACGGCGGGACAGGGTTTTCAAACCTTGATAACGTGATTGTTTGCGAAGAACTGGCGTGGGGTTGCGCGGGAATGTATACCTCTATTATGGCCAACACCCTGGCCACAACGCCTATCGTGCTTTTCGGAACCGATGAACAAAAAAAAGAATTTTTAACCCCGCTGACCAAAGAAATGAAATTTGCCTGTTTCGGGCTGACCGAGAGAGAAGCCGGGTCAGATAATACCGCCATAAAAACCACCGCCGTTAAAGACGGGGATTTTTATGTTTTGAACGGTTCAAAAACATTTATTACCAATGCCGGTGTTTCCAGTTTAGGCGTAATCTATGCATCAACCGATAAAACAAGAGGTGCGAGAGGGCTCACCGCTTTTATTGTTCCCATGGATTTACCCGGGATAACCATCGGAAAGCATGAAAACAAGATGGGTCACCGGGCATCCAATACGGCTGAAATTTATCTTGAAGATGTCAGGGTACCGGCAAAAAACATACTCAAGAGAGAAGGATTCGGTTTTATCATTGCCATGAAAACGCTCGACTATGCCCGTCCTGCAGTCGGAGCAGGCGGTTTGGGTATTGCCCGGGCCGCATACGAAGAAGCCCTGAAATATTCACAGACCCGGATTCAATTCGGCAAACCTATTTCCCAGTTCCAGCATAACGCCTTCAAGCTGGCTGATATGGCAACCGAAATCGATGCCGCTCGCTTGCTGGTCTATCGCTCCGCCTGGATGCTCGATAATAACCTGAAAGCATCGAAAGAATCCGCTATGGCCAAAATCGTGGCCACTGATGTGGGCATGAAAGTGAGCACCGAAGCGGTTCAAATGTTTGGCGGGTATGGATACATGAAAGAGTATCCGGTTGAAAAAATGATGAGGGATGCAAAGCTTCTGCAAATATACGAAGGAACCAATGAAATCCAGCGGCATGTGATTTCTCTTGAAATTCTGGGATCGATGAAGCAGTAATCAAGGCATGAACGAAACGTTTGATTCCATCATTATCGGGGGAGGTATAATCGGACTTTCCGCCGCATACCACCTGTCCGGAAAAGGACTCAAGGTACTGGTTGTTGAAAAAAAATTTCCCGGATCAGGATCTACCACCCGCTGTATTGGAGGAATACGGCAACAATTTTCCACCGAAGCGTCAATCAAACTCATGCAGGAAAGTGTCAGCCAGTTTCTGAAAATGGAAGAGGAATTCGGGTTTTCAGTAGAATTCTTTCAGGGCGGATATCTGTTTCTGGCATACAGCCAGGAAAATCTGGATTCATTTAATGAAGTGTCCAAATTGCAAAAATCTTTGGGATTGGATGTCCGCTTACTGTCCGTTTCCGAATGTCTGGATATTGTCCCCAGCCTGAACCGGGAAAACCTTCTGGGAGGCGTATATTCTCCCGATGACGGCCAGGCTTATCCTTTCAAGGTCATCGAAGGATATATTCAGGAAATCACCCGGAAAAAATCAAAAATTATGCCGTTTGTCGAGGTCACCGGCATCCTGATTGAAAATGAATCTGTTAAAGGGATATCTATCGCTAGCGGGGACAAATATTATTCAAACGTGGTCTTGAACGCCGCCGGTCCTTGGGCCGGGGAAATCGGCAAATTGGCAGGAATCGATCTTCCGATTGCGCCGGAAAAACATGAAGCATTCATTACCACCCGGATGAACCGGCTGTTTGATACCATGATCGTCGATTACCGCAAGGATGGCTGCTATTTCCAGCAATTGGTAAACGGTCAGGTTATCGGTTGTTATACCCCCGTCCCCAATCAACCGGGAACCGATGTGCACTCTTCCGGGGAATTTCTGGTTGAAATGTCCAGGCGAACCATCAGGTTAATCCCGGAATTAAGCAAGGCAAAAGTGCTGCGGCAGTGGGCGGGAAGTTACTCGATGACACCGGACGGCAGCCCGATAGTGGATAAAAGCGGAATCTCCGGTTTTTTTGTTGCCGCCGGCATGTGCGGGCACGGATTCATGTTTTCACCGGCAATGGGAAAATTTATTTCAGAAATTATTGTCGATGACCATTATCCCTTCGATTGGGACGAATTCAAACTGAACCGGGATTTTTCCGGGAAGGAATTGTTGAAATAGGTCAGGAATGAACCTTAAACTGATCGGTCTGATAATCGGTGCCATCATGGTTCTGGAGGGTATCCCCTATTTCCTGCTTCCCAATACATTGAAAAAACTCTTCCTTCAAATCATTCAACTGGATTCCCGGTTGTTGAGATTCATGGGGTTCACGTTTATCATATTGGGTCTTTTAATCGTCTATCTTTTGAAATCGACCGTATGACCATAAAAATTAACGGCAACAACCTGACCCTCGAGGAATTTTATCGGGTTGCAAAAGAAAAAGTCAAGGTTGACTTATCAACTCAAGCAGTTGTTAACATCAAAAATGCCAGATCCGTACTGGAAGAATTTATAAAGTCCAGAAAGGCCTATTACGGCATCAATACCGGTTTCGGGGCACTGGCCTCAAAGAAAATTGATATCAAGGACTTGAAGAAATTACAGAAAAATCTAATAAAAAGCCACACAGCTGGTGTGGGAGAAGAATTCCCTGATGAAATTGTCCGGGGAATCATACTGCTCCGGGCAAATGTTCTGGCCAAAGGAAACAGCGGAGTTCGACTGGAATTGGTTCATCTGCTTCTGGATCTGTTGAACCATAACATTTTACCCATCATTCCCTCAAAAGGCTCTGTCGGAGCTTCGGGCGACCTGGTTCCGCTTTCTCATTTGGCCAATGCCCTCATCGGTGATGGAGATGTAAAATATCGGGGGAAAATAGTAAAAGCCGCCCTGGCATTGAAAAGAGCGGGCCTTTCTCCGATTACCCTCAGGGAAAAAGAAGGTCTGGCATTGATTAACGGAACCCAGGTCAT
Organism: uncultured Clostridia bacterium; assembly: GCA_964583345.1. GTDB lineage: Bacteria > Acidobacteriota > Aminicenantia > UBA2199 > UBA2199 > CAZOWT01. The sequence goes on along the minus strand of CAZOWT010000042.1, from coordinate 9,316 downwards.
GACGGCCATTGGAATTTTTAATTTGCTGGAAGCGGAAAAACTGATAAAAATCGCCGACATAGCCGGAGCCATCGCTTTTGAAGCTCAGCTGGGCAATCCATCGCCATTCTATGATGAAATTCAGATGGTGCGGCCCTATCCCGGCCAGGCCAAAACCAGCAAAAACATTTTAAAATTAATAAAAAATTCACCGTTATGGATATCCCATCAGGGAATGAAAAAGATCCAGGACGCCTATTCCATTCGCTGCATTCCCCAGGTTCACGGAGCGGTTCGTGACACCCTGGACCATGTCCGGAAAATCCTTGAAATCGAGGTTAATTCCGCCACTGAAAATCCGCTAATTTTCCCGGCCAAAAAATTAATTCTTTCCGGAGGCAATTTCCACGGCGAACCGGTCGCATTTGTCATGGATTTTCTTTCCATCGTTATTACCGAACTCGGCAATATGTCCGAGAGACGAATCGATCGGCTGTTGAATCCGGCTACCAACATGGGACTCCCGCCATTTCTCATCCAGAATGACGGCTTGAATTCCGGATTCATGATCGCTCACATTACCGCAACTTCGCTGACATCGGAAAATCGCACCCTGGCCCACCCCTCTTCGGTGGACAATATCCCCACATCCGCCAATCAGGAAGATCATGTCAGCATGGGAACCATCGGAGCCAGGACCGCACTGGAAATCATTCGGAATGTCAAATATATTCTGGCCATCGAGCTGATGGTTGGCCTGCAGGCGCTGGATTTTTATGACATGAAAACTTCCAAGATACTGGAGCAAATAAAACATATCGTCAGACAAAAGGTACCCTTTCTCAAACAGGATGCCCGTCTGGATATCTATTTCAAGGAGATTGTAAAGCTGATTGATAGCAATTCACTGCTGAATGTGGTAAAGGATTTACAATGATTACCCTAATACGTATATTGCGGTTTGTTGTCATTGGCATTTTGATTTATGTGTTGTATAAATTAATTTGGAAGGGGAAATCCGCTGGAGCTGGGGAAAAGGAAAGAAAGGCAAAACCATCGAAAGCCCTGGAAGAAATGAAACAGGATCCGATTTGCGGGATATTCATACCGGAAAGCCAGGCCATTCAATACAACTGGAATAAGGAAATTTATTATTTCTGTTCTGAAGAATGCAAACGGAAATTTCAGAAGTTGAAACAGTAGAACCGGCGTTTTGGTTATCTCCCTTCGATGTTCCGGGGTTTCTGCTTTAACTTGGCTGAGATGAGTTCATCATGGGTCAGGCGCAGCATCCTGGCCAGTTTATGAACCATATAATCTTCAAATTGATCAAAGATCCCATCAACATAAATAATTTTCCAGAATCTTTCAACCATTTTTATTTTATCTTCCCGGGAAAAGTGCTGATTGATCAGTCTGGTAAATTCATGAATATCGGTGCTGTTTTCCCGATCTTTTTCGGCAATATTCAGAATTTCTTCGATGCTCTCCCGGGAAATTTCCAGTTCAGTTTGGAGAATTTCTCGAATCGTTTTTATTTCCGCCGGCGCCAGATAATCATCGCTCTTGGCGATTTCAAGCAACAGGACCGCTGAAGCGATCAGGATCCTGTCCTTCAGTTTTATTTCCGGAGCCCGGCCGTCTTTTTCATGTCCAAGAAAATATTTTTTCAATTCCTGCAGCATGGAACACCCGATACCTCAAAGAATATTTTATAACAGAAGCGGGTTCTTTTCAAATCCACTCCTTCTGTCCCCCCGCTATCCCTCCTGGCATCAACACCCGATCAATGGGAAATCCCACGCCGACAAAAGCAGTTGACAACCCCGGATATTATCTTTATAATTGAGCCTAATCAAAATCTTTTCTATGCTTAATTTCTCATAAAGGAGGTAAAAATGGCAATTGTTCTGAACGGTTCAGGACTGACCATTGAAAAACTGGTTCAAATTGCGCGAAACCAGGAAAAAGTCGAGCTTCATCCCGATGCGCTGGAAAGAATAAAAAAATGCCGGGCGATGCTGGAGAAGAAAATCTTGGCCCGGGAAATCATGTACGGCGTCAATACCGGAATCGGTGAATTTTCCGAAGTCGTACTCACCGATGACCAGGTAAAAGACTTCCAGAGGTATTTGATTTACAATCATGCTGCCGGTATCGGCGATCCCGCCCCTATCGAATATGTCCGGGGAGCCATGGCCAGTCGAATCAATGTGCTTTCTATCGGGAAATCAGGTTGCAGGCCCGAAATAGCCCAGACACTGGTGGAAATGCTGAACAAGGGAGTCACTCCCTATGTTTGTCAGAAGGGCTCGGTCGGAGCTTCGGGTGATCTGGCCCCGATGTCCCAAATCGCCCTGCTGTTGCTCGGAGAGGGCCAGGCCTATTATAAGGGAGAATTGCTAAACGGCAAAGAAGCCATGAACAGAGCGGGAATTCCAATTCCCGGGCTAGAGGCCAGAGATGGCCTGGCCACCATAAACGGATCCAATGTCCTCACCGCCATGAGTGCCATTTTTCTCTATGATGCCAACCGATGGCTGAAACAGGCCGAAATTGCCGCGTCCATGTCCCTGGAAGCCCTCAAAGCCAATATGAGGCCTTATAACTCGATGCTCCATGAAGTCCGGGGCTTCAAAGGCGCCATTCGGACCGCAAAAGCCATTAATACATGCATTCAGGGAGGAGACTTGATTCAGGGAAAGATAAAATGCAAGGTTCAGGATGCCTATTCCATGCGTTCTACGCCCCAGGTTATCGGGGCTGCACATGACGCCATTGCCTTTGCCAGATCCCAGGTCGAAATCGAACTGAACGGTGTGGGTGACAATCCTATCTTTTTCCCGGAAGAAAACCTTCAGCTGACGGGTGCCAATTTCCAGGGGACCCCGGTATCGTTACCCATGGATATGGCCGGTGCCGCCATTACCATGGTCAGCGTTATGTCAGAGCGCAGAATGAACCGGCTCAACAATCCGGCATTGAGCGTCGGTTTGCCGGCCTTCCTAACCAAAGGAGCGGGTATGTTTTCCGGCCTTATGCTCAGCCAGTACACTGCAGATATGCAGATCGTAGAGCAGCGGATACTCTCAATGCCGGCCTCAATCCAGTCAATCCCGGCTGCGGCTGACCAGGAAGATTTTGTTTCCATGGGAATGAATACCGCCATCAAGAACTTCCAGATTCTGGACAATGCCTACGGAATATTGGGCATAGAATTCATGGCAGCGGCTCAGGCACTGGATTTCAGAGAATATCAATTCGGTAAAGGGGTATGCAAAGCCAAAGAGGTTATCCGCAAACATGTGAAATTTCTTGATATTGACCGGCCCCTATATCCGGATCATACCAATATGAAAAACCTGGTGAAATCAGGCGAAATTTTAGAAGCGGTTGAAAAAGAAGTGGGAAGCCTGGGATAAAAAATCAAAATCTGTAAAAGATTCCGGCATAGGAGTTGAGGTATGAAATTAAGCCGGACTCCAGCGGCATTTCGACTACCGAAAATAGCTGAAATCCGAAATGTTTTAGCTGTAAAAACTTCACCCCAAATCCGGCATGAACTCCCCAGAACTTCTTCTCTTCCTCCATCATGCCGCTATCGGCTTTGAAATGATTATAGATCAATCCCAGCACCAGACTGAGGCACCAGTCGGATTTGAAACAAATCACATCATAAACGGCATTCAGTTCTCCTGAAGCGATGTGGAAAAAATAGGTGGACTTGTCATCCACTCCATCGGTTGCATCGGGAAGTTCTTTGTATTTATAATCCTGATACCCGTATTTAAGCGTAAAGCCGGGAACAACGGTTAAATGCTTTATGATCGGTACTGCCACGCTGATGTTGAAACCGAATCCCATGTAATTTTTCCGGCTCTCCATAAAATTTTTTCCGCTGGCGGATAAAATTACTTGAGATTGGTCAAAAAAATCAGACAACCCGTATCCATAGTTTACATTAAGGTTAACCGAAAAATCGGATGCGAAAACTCCGAAACAGGAAATCGACACCAATACCATAAAAATTGCAATTTTTCTCATGTCATACTCCTCTCATGTAAGGTTTACTGATCAACGTATTGGTTATACGGATTTTCAAACCGGTTGGTTCCGTAAAACTGTTTTTTTTTGAATTTGATCAAATAGAACTATTTTACAATTCAAATAAAGAATTGATAAAAAAAAACCTTTTCCGTTTTTTTTCGTAACAAAGAACTGAGTTTTTTAGATCACCCACAAAATCCGGGGTGCAAGAGGAGGCTCATATGAAAAAAGCTATTTACCTTCCCCTCATTTATACGGTTATACTGTTATTCCTTGTTGGCAGCTGCAAAACCACCGATGAAACCATCATGGAGGAATTCTCTGTCCAGGAAACCGCGGGATATTCGTTGCATGCCACCGTTATTCCCAAAAACAAGAACAGTGAAAACTATGAACTGACCAGCATCAATCTCTATGCGGCGATTCACAATCACACCGATATGTCTGGAACCATTACCGGCTGGTCTTTTAAAATCAGACGTGACATTGTTACGATCGTTGAAATCAATCAGAATAATTATCAGAACTATAAACTGGCGGTTTCGGGACCCATGGAACTCCCGGCCAATGAAATCAAAGAATTCAATGTGGGGACACCTCAGCCATATTTAATGAATGCCCTTCCCAAAGAAATTTTTACGTTTTCCCCCTATATCCCCAGTGAAGTTATTGCGGAGATTCAGATAACGGCAGCGGATGGAAGTATTTACCATATCACCGCCAGCGGCAGTTATACCTTTGAAGAAACCACCATCAACGAAAATTAGTTTTTTTCAGCCTTTCCGAGACAATGCTTGTTTCCCGGGCAAATCTGCGTGGTCGCGGATGGATTGGCATGTTCCAAATTTCTCCCGCATCGTTCACACGAACCCGATCTCCGTTTTTTCAAGCCGGAAATGGTGATAATCACGGACATAATAGCCATGGCAACCAGGGTGAAAAGAAAGACCGCCAAAAGATTAATTTTGTTCTCCTTCTGATTTCAACAATTTTGTAAATTTCGGAGTTGATTTTTCAATAAATGTGTTCCCGGATTTGATGATGAAATAAGCAGCCAAATTTTCCTTTACGGCCAAGTCATACCCTTTATCCGGGCCGAGGACATTGAGCGCCGTAGCCATGGCATCCGCAGCCATACAGATTCGATCAACCACGGTAACCGAAGCCAGTGAATGGGTTATGGGTTTCCCGGTCTGGGGATCAATGGTATGGGAATAACGAATCCCTTTCTCTTCAAAATAATTTCGATAATCTCCAGAAGTTGCCATGGAAAGATTCTCCAAATCCATTACCTTCTGGACACCAAAGCTGCTGGTAGGGGATGCGATTCCAATCCGCCACCATCGGTTATGTTGACTTTTCCCTTTTGCCCGTACTTCCCCGCCAATTTCAACCAGGTAGCCGGCCACCTTCTTCGAATCCAGAAATTCAGCCACACAGTCCACACCATATCCTTTGGCTATGGCAGCCAGATCGAGAGAAATTTCCTTGATTCTTTTCTTTACCGAAGGCGGTGACAGCCGAACGGAAATATTCTGATAGCCGATAAACTTCAGGTTATTTCGGATGTCATCCTCATCCGGAATCCCATGAACGGAACCGGTGCCAAAACCCCATAAATTCACCAGCGGCCCCACGGTAATATCGAACGCCCCTCCTGATTTCTCACTCACCAGAATGGCCTGGGCAATTACCTTTGCCGTATCCAATGATATTGCGAACCAATCAGTGCTTCGGAAACGATTGAAACGGGAAATCTCTGAATCGGGAACAAAAATTGACATATGACGGTTGACAATATTTAAAACTCTTTCAATACCGACCTTCAGGTTCGAAAAGTCCGCGCGTCCGGAGTCGGGTGAAGGTTTGGAATTCCGAACCACCTTGACCGTATAAGTGGTTCCCATGGTCAGGCCATCAATGACAACTAAATCAGCCTCTTTTTCTGTGCCCCGGCAACTTTGAAAAATCAGCAGGCAATAAACCAACAGCATAATAAATATGACGTTTGGCTTCCGATTAACCATTTGGCATCAACCTGTTCCCCAAACCCTCATGATAGAGAAAAACCCGGAATCAACCGAATTCATCAAACATAATGTTTTCAGGCTCAACCCCGAGACTGTCCAGCATTTGCTTGCAGGCGGAAATCATCAGCGGAGGCCCGCATAAATAATATTCACAATCCTCGGGAGCCGCATGATCTTTGAGATACCGGTCGTAAACGATCTGATGGATGAATCCCACATAACCGTCCCATCTATCTTCTGGAAGAGGTTCGGATAATCCGACATGCCATTCAAAATTTTCATGTGCCTTTTTAAGGGTATCGAAATCTTTACCGTAGAACATTTCTTTCAGGCTTCTGGCTCCATACCAGAAGGTTATTTTCCTTTTGGTTTTGATTCTCTTCAATTGATCAAGGATATGGGAACGCATCGGTGCCATTCCCGCCCCCCCTCCAATAAAAACCATTTCCTTTTCCGTATCCCGGGCAAAAAATTCCCCGTAGGGCCCGGAAATGGCCACCTTACTCCCAGGATTCAATCCAAACAAATATGACGACATCTGACCCGGAGGGGCATTCGGTTTTTCCGGAGGCGGGGAAGCAATCCTGATATTCAACATGATGATTCCCTTTTCTTCAGGATAATTGGCCATGGAATAAGCACGGGATATGGATTCGTCAACTTTTGAAACATAACGCCACATATTAAACTTGTCCCAATCAGGCCGGTATTTATCTTCGACAATAAAATCCCGGTATGCCTGGTTATGCGGTGGTGCTTCGATCTGGATATATCCCCCGGCTCGGAAATTGACCTCCTTGCCTTCTGGTAATTCAAGGACGAGTTCTTTGATAAATGTAGCCACGTTGTGATTGGATCTGACGGAACAGACCCATTTTTCCGCTTCCAGTATTTCCGGCGATATTTCCAACTCCATATTTCCTTTTACCGGAACCTGACAGGCAAGGCGGATTCCTTCCCGGGCGTCTTTTCGGTTAATCAGAGAAAGTTCGGTCGGAAGAATTTCGCCGCCGCCATCAAGAATCTTTATCTTGCAGGTCCCGCAGGTACCGCTTCCACCGCAACCCGAAGGAATAAAAATCTTTTGCTCAGCCAATGTCCCGATAAGTTTCCCGCCGACCGGGACGGTCAAATTTTTACCGGTATCTCCGTTAATGACGATATTCACATGTCCGCTGGCCACCAATTTGGATTTCGCCAATAAAATAAGGAAAACCAGGGCCAGAACCACAAAGGTAAACATAATCCCGCCAAGAAGGATCAATCCTATTCCGCTCATTTGCCTATCCTTTTATTTCCAACATCTTGAGAAATCACAATTGAATCCCAGAAAAAATCATGAAGGCCATCGCCATGAGACCTACGGTTATGAATGTGATCCCCAGGCCTTTCAATCCGGCCGGGATATCCGAGTACTTCATCCTTTCCCTGATGCCGGCAAGGGCGACAATGGCCAGCGCCCAGCCGATACCGGAACCCAGACCAAAAACCACACTCTCGGCAAAATTATACTCGAATTGAACCATAAACAACGATCCCCCGAGAATGACACAATTCACGGTTATGAGCGGGAGAAAAATCCCCAGCGCATTATACAGTTTGGGAAAAAATTTATCCAACACCATTTCCAGAATCTGCACCATGGCAGCGATGACGCCGATAAAGGTAATTAACCGGAGGAAGGAAAGATCGACCTGTCCCAGCCCGAGCCAACCGAGAGCTCCTTCCTTTAACAGGTTGTTGAACAACAGGTTGTTGACCGGCACGGTAATGGCCTGGACCACAATCACGGCAATGCCCAAGCCGGTTGCTGTTTCCACCCTTTTGGAAACGGCCACAAATGAGCACATGCCCAGAAATAGCGCCAAGGCAATATTTTCCACAAAAATCGATTTTACAAAAAGACTTAAATAATGCTCCAGCATTTTATTCCTCTTCGACCTGATCTTTTTTTATAGTGCGGATGATCCAGATAATAAACCCGATTAGAAAAAAAGCACTGGCCGGGGTCAAGAGCAAACCATTCGGATTATACCAGCCACCATCGGTTTTCAATTTGAGCAGCGAAAAACCCATCAGTTTTCCTGAACCGAATAACTCCCGTACGAAAGATACGGATATTAAAATAAACGCATATCCCAATCCGTTGCCAATACCATCCAGAAAACTCTGCCAGGGCGGGTTCTGGAGGGCGAATGCCTCTGCTCTTCCCATGATGATACAATTGGTAATGATTAGCCCCACATATACCGACAGTTGCTTGCTGACTTCAGGCAGAAACGCTTTAATCACCTCATCGGCAATGATAACCAGTGAAGCGATGATGGTCATCTCCACGATAATTCGGATATTGGTGGGCACATGATTCCGTATCAGGCTGATGGAAAGATTTGAAAAGGCGACCACGAAAATAACCGCCAGTGACATCACCAGGGAGGTCTCCATTTTTGATGTTACCGCCAGGGCGGAACAGATTCCCAGCACACCCAGCGCGATAGGATTGTTATTAAAAATGGGATCAAATAATGTTTTACTGGTCCTGCCCATCAAGACCTCCTTTTCTGAGTTCCCGTAAAAATTTTCCGAATCCGTGTTCACCCAGCCAGAAACGAACAAGGTTGTTCACCCCGTTTGTGGTCAGCGTCGATCCGGAAAGCCCGTCAACCTGATATTTTGATTGGATTTTCGATATATCCACTTTTCCCTTGATCACTTCAATCTGGAGATTATCATTTTCATCGAAAGCCAATTTACCTTTCCACAGGGCTTTCCAGGCGGGATTATCAACTTCTCCGCCCAGACCCGGCGTCTCTCCCTGCTCATAGAATGTAAAACCTTTTATGGTCCTCAGGTCACGATCCAGGGCAATAAAACCGTACATGGTCGACCACAGCCCGCTGCCATATACCGGTAAAATAATTCGGCTTACATTTCCCTCCTCCTTTACAAAATATACCTGAATAAATATTGGCATACGCCGTATTCGGGCTTTGTCAATATCCGAAGGAATCGATTCCCCCAGTTCCGGATCTCTGGCGACTTTTTTTATGTCATACTCAGCGGGTTTTAAAAGTCCGATCTGCTTCTCCCGGGGAAGGAATTTACCGCTTCTCAAATCTACGATTCTGGCATCAATCCGGCTGTTAAAAATATTCTCAATATCCTCCCCCCGCTTCAACAAATTGCCCACATCCAGAATATTTTTCATCTTCTCGATCTTTTCATTCAGAATCTCAGCGGTGAAAGGTTTCACGATATAG
>CAZOWT010000041.1:0-18077 GCA_964583345.1 uncultured Clostridia bacterium | reverse complement strand
TTGCCCAAGAGATTACCAGCAAACCCGAAATCAAATTGATTTTGATTGCCGGGCATGGTAATATGGCCGGGAGAGGATGAAATGGAAAAAGTGAGCCGATTCGGAGTGTCATTGGAGACATCCCTGCTGGAGAAATTCGATCCGCTGTTGAAAAAACTCGGATACAAGAGCCGTTCCGGGGCTATTCGCGATCTGATCCGGGACCGGCTGGTGGCTGAGGAATGGTCGGTGGGAGATTTCAAGACCATCGGGGTTCTCAGCCTGGTGTACAACCATCATGTCCGGGAGCTTTCCGAAGCCCTGAACCGCATCCAGCACAACAACCTGGACCTGATCATTTCGGCCACCCACATCCATGTCGATCATCACAACTGCCTGGAAGTGATCATTCTGAAGGGCAAGAGCCACCTGATCAAGAAGGTTTCCGACGAGCTGCTCAGCACCCGGGGGGTCAAGCACGGGAAACTGATCATGACCACCACCGGGTCCCAGATTGATTAGCCTTGTCCCGATAGCAGAATCTGTTGATGACTATTTGATATAAACCGTCTTGATGTTGACAAATTCCCGTATCCCGAAGTGGGACAATTCCCGGCCGTAGCCGCTCTGTTTGATTCCTCCGAAGGGCAGGCGCGGATCCGAGCGGACAAAGGCATTAACAAAGCAGTTGCCGGCCTGGATCTCTTTTTCCGCTACCTTTTTCCCGGTTTCGATATCCCGGGTAAAAATTGCCGCACCCAGGCCGAACACCGAATCATTGGCGACCTGAACCGCTTCGCTAAGATTTTTAACCGGAATAATGGCGGCCACCGGTCCGAAGAGTTCCTCGTCATAAGCAGGCATCCCCTTTTTGACCCCGGTCAGGACCGTGGGGGGATAGAAGGCTCCGTTCATCCGGGGAATTTCTCCGCCGAGCAGGCAGGTAGCTCCCATTTTAATACTTTTCTTTACCTGCTGATGGAGTTCATCCCGGAGGTCGAAACGGGCCAGGGGGCCGAGCGAGGTATTTTCATTGAGCGGATTTCCCATCTTCTTTGATTTCATTTTCCGGGTGATGAGCGTTTCGAATTTTTTGCGGATTTTTCCGGCCACGATGAACCGTTTGGCGGCAATGCAGCTCTGGCCGGCATTGATGAGCCGGCTGGCCACACAGGTTTCAACCGTTTCAGCCAGATCGGCATCTGCCAGGACAATATAGGGATCGCTGCCTCCCAGTTCCAGAACGGTTTTTTTGATCAGGGAACCAGCTTTGGCTGCCACGGCCTGGCCTGCCGGCGTGCTGCCGGTCAGGGTGACGGCCTGGATTAACGGATGTTCGATGACCGATTCGACCTGGTCTCCGGTGATCAGCAGGGTGGAAAACACATTTTTCGGGAAACCGGCCTGGTCGAAAATATCCTGGATTGCCAGGGCGCACCCGGGGACATTCGAGGCGTGTTTAAGAATGCCGGTGTTGCCGGCCATGAGTGCCGGCGCCGCAAATCGGAAAACCTGCCAGAAGGGGAAGTTCCAGGGCATCACGGCCAGAATCGGCCCCAGGGGCTGAAACGAGACATAACTGCAGGCCGCATCGGTTTCAACCGTTTCCGGCCCGATAAATTTCCCGGCGTTTTCGGCATAGTATTCACAAACCCGGGCGCACTTTTCAATTTCCGCCCAGCCCTCTCTTATTGGTTTACCCATTTCCATGGCCATCAGTTCGGCCAGTGAGTATATGTTCTCTCTCAAAATTCGGGAAACGCTCTGCATCAGCTCAGAGCGTTCCGAAAAGGACGTTTCCCGCCAGGATAAAAAACTGTTATGGGAATATTCTATGATTTCTTCGATTTGTTTTGGATTCTGGCCCTGGTAGGATTTCATTTCTAATCCGGTTGAGGGATTGATGACTTTTATGCTCATATTTTACCTCTCAAAAAAGGCGGATTTTCAGGATCCGGTCGTACTGGCAAATTTTGGAAAGCACGTCCAGACCTTTAATGACCCGGGCAAAGATGGTGTAATGGTAGTCAAGATGCGGGGTTGGCAGATGGGTGATAAAAAATTGACTTCCGCCGGTATCTTTCCCGGACCGGGCCATACCCACCAATCCGGGCCGATCATATTTCAACCGGTTGTATTCGCAGCGGATTGAATATCCCGGACCTCCGGAACCGGTCCCGCCAGGATCTCCGTCCTGGGCCACAAAAGCGGGGATAACCCGGTGAAAATAACAGTTGTCAAAATATTTCTTTTTGACCAGGTTGATGAAATTATTACAGGTCAGGGGGGCATCCTGCGGATAGAAGGCGCAGGCAATGGTTCCCTTTTCCGTGGATATGAAAAATCCTCGGTATCGTCGAACCGCTTTCAATTGGGCTGCGTATGCGGATAATGGCTGACCGGGCGGTTCCTGCTTCAAAAAACCGTAATCCTGCAGTTCTGATGTGAATTTCCCCCTGTTTTTTGCGATTTCAGCCATTTTTTCTTTTTGAACCTTCTCTTCCTGTTCCAGCAGATATTGCAGGCCGGAAGATGAGTCCCTTTTCAAAAACAACATCCGGGCATAGGCAAGGGCTTGCCTTTTCCCGAACTGTTTTTCCAGATAACTGAGTTTTGCTCGGTCAGATAATGTTGAAGATAAAACCCGGTCTTTATCCGGTTTTCCCAGAAATGGAGCGGATATTTCGCTGAAATGGCCCCGGCCCTCATAAATGCGTTTTATGGTGGCCATGTCCTTTATATAGGGGCAGAGAATTTCCGTTTCCATGGCATTCAGCCTGTGCACGTCTATTTTTCCGGGGAGGCCTTTGTTTTCCAGGTAAATCTGCAATGCCGCTGCCCGCACCAGGGGATTCGGGTCAGCCAGCAGGGGTTTCGCGGCATCGGCGGAATTGGCCCCCCTAACGGCGGCAATCCTCACCCGCCAGTCCGGATCTGTCAGGAATTCTTCCGGATGGTCGCAGACCAGGCATCCGTAGAAACGGTTGCCAAGCGCCAGGCCCCTGATGTCCGATGATTTGACGATTCCTTTGGTTCGGGTCCGGTAAATTGAATATACCGTCGCTGCCGGGATTTTGGCATAATATTTTTTTAATATTTCTTCATTAACGAAATCTTTTGATCTCCAAAGGTTTGAAGCGATGGATTGCTGATATCGGTCCAGTGAAAGGGCATGGTCGAATGCTTCCTTTGAATTTAAAAACAAAAATGTTTCGACCACGGTTTTTGTCTGGATGAAAGACCGGAGAATCCGGAAAACTTCGCCGGCCGGGAACCGGGTGTCCGGGAAACGAACGGCAATGGCCAGCGCTTCGGCAATATCCCGGTTTTTCCCGAATTTCGCAGCCAGCGATTTCCAGATTTCAAAAGACGGAATCCGCCCCGCCGCCAGTGCCAATCCGGTGATCATACCGGTCTGATTTTCATCACATGATATCAACAGTTTTTTCAGCTGATTTTCGTCCCGGCAGTCTTCGGCTTTCAATATTTTTGCCTGCGGAATTTCCGGAATGAAATCGGGTGATTGCTTTTTCGGATTTCCGGCCCCTGTCAAACTGGCAAGCTGGATGGCCAAAAAGGGGAAAATTAACAGTGTTTTTATGGTCATTCTTTTTCCGGGGAGGCGGTGGAGGACAACATGTTTCAATATAAATGGGATTTATCGTTGTTCATGCCAAGGCCCGGGAGTAGTTGCCTGTTTTTGTCGCTATTCTTTGTTCTTCAGGATGACTTTTATTTTGCCTTTGAGCAGGTTTTGAAAAAGGACCGCATCCTGGTGGGTGCCTTCATATAATCCATAATGAATGGGGATAGCCACAATGGCTTTTACATCCAGGGCGGCTTCTGCGGCTTCCTGAACGCTGTTCATGGTATAGGTCTGGCCGAGAGGGAGCATGGCGATGTCACACTGGATATCCTTCATTTCCGGAATCCGTTCCGTATCGCCGGCATGGTAGATTCGCACACCGTCAATGGTCAGAATATATCCCACCCATTGGTTTGCCTTGGCGTGGAAATTGGTTTTCACCACATTGTACGCCGGAACCGCCTCTATGAGTATTTCTCCGATTTGTTTTTTCATGCCCGGTTCCGATATCAAGGCCTTTTCCCGGTTCAAATCCTTCATCCGGGAGATACAATCTTTCGGAGCGATAACAAGGGTATTGGCGGTCATGATTTTATTGATATCCGCCGGGGAAAAATGATCGCCGTGGCTGTGGGTGATTAGAATCAAATCCGCTTTGATTTTCCCGTCGATCTGATAAGGATCGATAAAAATTGTTTTTCCCGAAGCATCGATTCTAACTGCCGCTTGACCGAGCCAGTGAATATGGTTTACCATTTCCATGGTTGAATTATCCTTGCTGATCGTGGTCGGATATAAAGCCATACCCAATCCCAATAACAATATAAAATAGAAATTGATTTTTTTCATTTATATTCTCCTTAAATTTTCAATTTTTTTATATTTTACCTGAGCGGTCCTGGAAAGTCATCTCGCTTTTCAACATAACTGAAGACAGATATGGTTTTTTCTGCTTAAATCCACCAGCCGGTGCTGAAATTTTTCATAATAGTTGCGTTTCTCTGTTCGGGTTAAGCAAATGGCCTTCCAGGAGGATAATAAAGAGGGGTATTTTCTCTTTAATATTTCGGAAATTCCCGGCCAGTTGCCGCCTTTGATATTTAAACTGTCTACCATAACATAATCCACCGAGTCCCTGATTTCCTCAAGCAGGGCCGGGAGCGACAGACCGGTCAGGAACGGCAGAACCGGCGCGATGAAAACCCAGGTTCTTATACCTTCCCGATGTAACCTCTTCAGGGCGTCGATCCGGTTTTTAACCGGCGGAGACCGGTATTCAAAATCCTGTTTGATTTTTTCATCCAGGGTGGCCAGGCTGAATCCCACCTCGCATTCTCCGGGCTTGAATTGTTTCAATACATCGATGTCCCTTTCCACCAAATCGGATTTGGTGAGGATGGAGACCTGGCACCCGGCGGCGGCCAATTCGACCAGCATACGCCGGGTGAGCTGATGGCGTTTCTCGACAGCCTGGTAAGGATCGGTTACCGTACTCAGGCTGACATTGACCCCTTTCAGTCGAACCAGCTGTTTTTTCAATATTTCCACGGCGTTTATTTTCACGTCAACATAACTTCCCCATTGCCGGGGTTCCGGAGAAAATTTGTTCATAAAGCGGGCATAACAGTATATGCACCCGTGCAGACAGCCGGTGTAGGGATTTATGCAATATTCCAGGCCAGGAATTCTGGATCGGCTCAGGATCGACTTGCAGGATATCAGGTTGACCCGGACCAATGAAACATCCTTCTGATTGAGGTGTTCAGCGGCCATTTTTCAAGATGGATGAATGTGACGATCCGAACAATCCGGATGGTACCCGCGGTCAATTTTCAAAATATTCATAGGCATCAATCCTGTCCAGGTAAATGCCGTCGAAACCGGCGTTCATGATTCTGGTCAGATAGGAATTTGTGTCTTTATATATGATATTTTGCCAGTTTTGGTCCCAGTAGCGAACAACAAAGTTTCCTGGCCATTCATCGTTTTCCTTCTCGATCCAGTCCGGCAGGTTGTCGTTCCATTCCTCCTGCCAGTAATACCGGTAATCCTCCGCCTCTCCGATACTCATGTAGGCGATAACCAGCCGCCGGCCGCCGTTCGCTTTTGTTTTTAATGATTCGATGTCCGCCGAGCTGAATGCTGTAGGGCCTTCGAAGAAGAGATCGATGATAAGCAGGTCATAATTTGTGTTTCGAAGGGTGGCAAGGAAATTTTCTTTGTCCGGGAAGAGTTCGGGATTCAGCAGGTAAAGAAAATTACGGGCCTGTCGCAGGGTGTTGATTGGTTCGCTATTAACCCGGTACGGAAGGGCCGGATAGCCGGGGATATTATCCAGTTCTCTATGGCTGGCGGCAAAGGAAATGTACCCCTTTCCTGCATTTCTAGCATATGAATCGTTTACATGGGATTTTGTCCAGCAATAGTCGGTGACCAGTGCTTCAACTCCGTTTTGTTCGTCGATATCCAGAAACCCCAGCATATAGCTGGTTTCTGGTTCAGGCGTGGGCAGATCGTCCCCGTCATAGCCGTAGAAAAGATCCTCCCTCCCGATGCCATCGATGGAATGAATATAATCTGCCATTGGCACTCCGGAAATTTCTCCGCTGTCGGTCAACAGTTCGTTCCCGTTCTGGGGAATGATGACAAAGGCCGGATCGATCGCTTTGGCAGTCTGGCTGATGGATTGAACAAAATCACGCATATCCTGCCGGTAATTCCGGGTATCGGTTTCATCGGAAGTGCACCCGATTACCAATATTATCCATGCGGTGATCAACACTATTTTTTTCATATTCTCCCCTCCTGTTGGTTATAATGGTTATGAAAAACGTTTTGCCTTACCAAATACCGGGAATCAAGCGGAAACGCACCCTATGGGTGTATTCCCGATAACCTGGGAGCTCTTTTTTCAGAATGTTGTCTTCAAGAAGCGTGCGAATGATAAATAATATGGCAATAATCCCGCCGGGGATCAGTGCCCAGAGAGATCCCAGCATGATCGCCAGTCCAAAAATCATGAAGATGATTCCGGTATATCCGGGATGCCTGACAAACCGGTAGGGACCGTCGCTGACGACCCGATGATTCCTGTCACTCTGAATCCGGACTTTTGAGGAAAAAAAATCGTTGGTTTGCAGGGCCCAGAGGCTGAGAGCTCCAAAAACTATCATCAGCAATCCGGAAAGGAGATACAACCAGAAAGGAAATGGCGGAGACCATCGAAATCGGCCGGCATCCAGGATACCGACAATAATCATGCTGTAAAGGCATACCTGATAGAGACCGATTATGATATCATCCCATTTTTTTACTCCTGGGCCGGGGGTTCGGCGTTCTTTTACCAATCCTTTTCGGTTTCTGAAGGAAAATATGCTGACAAAGAGAATGAAAAAACAGATAGCCAGCAATACCCAGCCCTGTAAATAGTTCAACCTGCCGGCCAGCAGAAAGATTAACCCGCCAAAGACAATGACTCCGGCAAAACTTCCCAGGATGAGGAAAAAATATTTTCTGGTTTCATCGGCTGGAGAGCTGTTCTTCATGCTTTTCTCTGCCGGGGCTTGGCTATGATTTCACGGATTTCCAGATCGAAAAAATTATTCATGTGAGCCGCTTTCAGCACCACCGCTGTATCCGCTCCTTTCCCGGTTCCGGCAATGGCAATGATTTCTCGATCAGTGGGAATCAATCCGGCATCAGCGGCCATCACCGTAATCTCAACTGCCACCTTGATCCCTTCGCCGCCGAATTGCCTCAATGTATGGGCAATGATTTCCACCGGGCTGATACCGCCGAATTTTTTGGAGAGAGAACGCTCGATTCCGCTGAGAATATGCGATGTGATCAGAATTTTTGCTCCCGTTCCTTCCAGTTCTTTTCGGGCATTTTCCGGTAGCAGCTGGGTGTCTTGGCCGGCAAATCCGCTGTGTTCGGCCACACAGATTACCTGGATACCGGTGCCATTCAACGCTTCGCAGACTTCCAGGGCAGTCTGACCCCGGGTGGAAGCCACGATCATATGGTCAATCCCCAGTTCTTTGGCTTTTTTCAGGGCCTGTTGAATGGTATTTCCGGTGTTTGCAGGGCCCGGTTTTTTAAAGTAAATGATTTCCTTTTTTTCCAATTGATGTCTCTGAATAAATCAGATTAACCGATATCACGGGGTGGTGAATTCCTTTCCAATTGCTCCAGTTGATCTTTCCACCTGTCTGAACCCGGGAAAAAGATAACCATCAGAAAAAGCGAAAGACCGGCCAGGAGATAGAGGTCCTGCCGTTGTTTTTCCAGGATGAACAATACCAGCCCGTAAATGGCTATCGATTCGCTGATGGCAAAGGTAATGACGGTGGTCGATAGGAGCTTCTGGCAGAAGAGTGTTTCCCGGTCATTGGTGGCGATATTCTGGTTCTGGTAGCGCTGTTTCAGATTATCCCTGATCAATGAGGGCAATTTGTCTGTCTTCTGCAACAGGACCCGGCGGAGAAAAACAATAACCAGAACCTGGAATCCGGAAAGGACATAAAGGGCTAACCGGAGAAAGGAAAATTGGGGGAAAGAAATTCCGTTAATTCGGGTGACCAGGAATTCGGCCATCAGAACATAGACCAGAAGCGATACCATCATGGCCCCGGCGATAATTCTGGCCGTTTTCAGGGTTTTCTCCAGCACGGCGGTTTGCATATATCTCCTGTTTTCCCCACTTCTGAATACCATAAATATTTTTATTTGTAAAGAATTTCAGCCAACAAAAAAGATGATTCCGAAGTTGAAAGAGTGCATCCCCGGTTGGATAATTTAATGGCTTATTGGATTTTTTTTCGGTGGTAGACTATTTTGCCGCCCACGATGGTATATTCGACTTTGGCCTTCATAATCTCACCTGGAGGGGTGGTGAGCAAATCCCGGTCGAAAATGACCAAATCGGCCAGCATGCCTTTTTTGATTCTTCCCTTCCGGTTTTCCATGAATTCCGCATAGGCGGACCCCGCCGTATAGAGTTCGATTGCTTTTTCCATACTTAACTTTTGGTCGGGGAACCAGCCCTCTCCGGGCTCACCGGCCCGGTCTTTGCGGGTGACTGCAGCATAGAGGCCTTCTAGGGGATCGATAGGTTCCACATACCAGTCGGTCCCAAAGGCGATGTGGGCTCCGGCATCCAGTAACCGCTTCCATGCATAGGCGCCGCGGCATCTTTCCCTGCCAATCCGCTTTTCGGCAAATCGCTTGTCGGTAATACAATGGGTCGGTTGCATGGAGGCAATAACCCCGAGCTTGCCGAATCTGGGAATATCCCGGTCGGTTAAAATTTGGGCGTGCTCGCTTCGGTGCCGGCTGTCCCGTTTCCCGTTTATTTGCTGGGCTTTTTCGTAAGCGTTTAAAATCCAATGGTTACCTTTGGTCCCGATGGCATGAATCCCGATCTGGAATCCCATTTTGTCGGCTGCCAGAACTTTTTTCTCCAGCTGCTCGGGCGTCATCTGGGCCAGTCCGCTGGTACCGGGATCATCGCAATAAGGGTTAAACATCAGGGCGGTTCCCGAACCCAGCGAGCCATCAATGAAGCCCTTTAAATACCCGAACCGGATCCAGTTTCCTTCCTTTGGGTATTTTTCCCGCAATTTGGCATATTCCCTGAGCATGGCTTCATTATCCGTAAGCCACATGTTAAATGTTACCCGGGCAGTGAGTTTTCCCTGATCCTTGAATTCCTGAAATAAATCGGCATATCCGTTAAGATGCTGGATACTGGTGACTCCGGTCCGGCGGGCTGCTTCAAGGGCCAGTTCAAGAGCTTTGGCATCTTTTTTTCGCTGGTCCTCCGCCGAGAGGGGTTTGAATTTTCCGGGATCGATCAGGTCCTGGGCAGTTTCCTTGAGAATTCCTGAAGGTTCCCGGTTGCCCGGCAGGCGGGCGATGGTTCCGCCCGGCGGGTCAGGCGTATCCACTTTGATCCGGCACACATTCAGGACGAAGCTGTTTACCCAGACAGAATGGCCATCGGTTCTGTCCAGGATGACCGGGTTATCCGGGGCCACCTCGTCCAGTATTTTTTTGGTGGGCCATTTTTTGTCCGGAAACAGTTCGTGATCCCAGCCCCCCCCTTTGATTAGTTCTCCGGGTTTTGATTTCTCTACCTGGTCCCGGACCATTTTCTGGATAACCTTTATGTCTGATATATAGCGAAAATCAAGATTCATCAGGGAATATCCGCCACTGATAAAATGAATATGGGCATCATTAAAACCGGGTACAACCAGGTGACCATTGGCATCAATAACCGTGGTTTTGCCGATTTTTATGAATTTGCCGATCTCCTGGTCGTCGGTCACCGCCATAATTATATCTCCCTTCACCACGACTGCCGCTGCCATTGGATGGGAGGGATCAATGGTCAATACCCTGGCATTTTTGATGACCAGTTCCGCTGGAGAAACCGGGGGGACTTTCTCTGTGCTGGACAGGCATGATAAAAACATGAAAAATAGTAAAGATACCGGTAGATATTTTTTTTTACCGTGGACGGTTTTGGATTTTTTCATATGTTCTCCTTGTTTTTTTCCCGGGTGCGGCTCTTAAAAATTTGTTAAAAAATTCTGCCGGTATCCGGGTCGGCCGGTTGCGCTGATCCACAAAAACATGAAAAGTTTCGGCGGACAGAACAGGTTTCCCGCTGTCATGATCGATGATATGGTAGGTGATGGTGAAACTGGTCGCCGTATGATCCGAGAACCAGCCATCGATAATCAGTTTATCTCCGGCTTTTGCCGGGAATTTGAATTCCAGGGTGGCCTTTCTGACCACCGGAAATTTTTGCCATTTGGAAAAATCCTTAAAATCCAGGGCCTTGGATGTCAGGTAATCGTTTCTGGCTTTCTCCAGATAATTCAGGTAAACCGCGTTGTTGACATGACCCCAGGAATCCAGTTCGTAACTCATAACCGTGTGAAAACTTTTCAGGATCTCCGGAGATTCCATTTTATTTCTTTCTCAAAGGCTCAGATGATGATGTCAAGATTGTTTCAGCATCAGGAGTATTCAAGGAGAAATGCGCAAAAGCAATGACTAATCCTCGAGGATATGTTTCTCTTTTTCCCTCTCGACTTTTTCCAAACTTTCAATGCAATCATCAACCAGTTTCTGCAAATTATCATTGAACCTTTTTTCATCATCCTCGGATATTTCCTTTTCTTCCTGAAGCGATTTCGCCAGGTCCCGGTATTCTCTTCGAATCAGTCTGGCTGCGGTTTTTCTCTCTTCAGTATACTTCTTCAGCATTTTTATGATTTCCGAACGCCTTTCTTCGTCAAGAGGCGGAACCGGCAGTTTGATCAGCTTCCCGTCAGAAACCGGGTTGATATGGATATTCGAATTCCGGATTGCTTTTTCGATATCATTGATAATGTTGTGATCCCAGGGCTGAATCACAATCAAATTGGCTTCCGGGACCGAAAGCGTGGCCAGCTGGTTGATGGGTGTCGGGGTGCCATAGTAGTCCACTCGAACATTATCCAGGATGGATACAGAAGCTCTACCGGTTCGGAATTTGGAAATTTCTTTTTTAAAGGCATCTTCGGTTTCCTTTAATTTTTCCTTCACTTCTTCGATGGTTTCTTTCAACATGGTTTACCCCTCTAAATTAACCAGGGTCCCTATATCCTGGTTGACAATGGCCTTGAAAATATTCCCCTTTTTTTTTAGATTGAAAATTTTTAATTGCAGGTTATTTTCTTTGCACAGGGTTATGGCTGTGCTATCGATAACTTTCAGTTCTTTCGATAAAATCTCGGCATATGATATCTTATCGAATTTAACCACTTTTTTGACTTTTTTCGGGTCATCGGAAAATACGCCTTCCACCATGGTGGCTTTTAAAAGCATGTCGGCTTTGATTTCAATTGCCCGAAGTGCGGCAGCGGTATCGGTGGAGAAGAACGGGCTTCCGGTTCCGGCAGCAAATATAACAATTCTTCCCTTTTCCAGATGCCGAACGACCCTTCGTCTGATAAAGGGTTCCGCCACTTTGGTGATATCCAGCGCGGATACCAGACGGGTATTCAATCCTTTTTTCTCAAATGCATCCTGCAGGGCGATTCCATTAATGATGGTGGCCAGCATACCCATATAATCCGCAGAGGCTCGGTCAATGTCCAGGTCCTCATGCCGGCTGCCCCGGAAAAAATTACCGCCTCCGGTGACAATGGCGATCTCGATTCCCAGATCATGCGCCTTTTTTATTTCATCGGCGATACCCATCAGGATGTAGTTCGATATTCCGAATTTCTGCTTTCCTTTTAAGGCTTCGCCACTCAGTTTTAAGAGGATTCTTCTTGGTTTGTGGACCTCGTCCATCTTAGGTTTCTTCACCAAGCTGGTAACGCACAAATCTTTTGATTACGATGTTTTCCCCGATTTTATGAATGGATTCGGTAATGAGATCTTCAATGGTTTTTTTGTCTTCCTTGAAGAAGTTCTGGTTGAGCAGGCATACCTCATTATAGAATTTTTTCAATTTTCCTTCAACGATTTTTTCAATTATATTATCCGGTTTTCCGGAATTTTTCAACTGAACCCGATATATTTCCTTTTCTTTTTCAAGAATTTCCTCAGGAATGTCATTTTTGGATATGTATTTGGGATTCATTGCCGCGATCTGCATGGAAATATTTTTAACCAGTTCCTGAAAATCCTCGTTCCTGGCCACAAAATCGGTTTCGCATCCCACTTCCACCAGCACACCGATTTTTTTATTTGTGTGAATATAAGAACCGATTATTCCCTGTTTTGTGGACCGGGAAGACTTCGATTTTGCCTTTTCAAATCCTTTTTTCCTCAATATTTCCGCCGCTTTTTCGAAGTTGTTTTTGGATTCGATAATCGCTTTTTTGCATTCGAGAATTCCGATACCGGTCTCTGCTCTGAGTTTTTTCACCATGCTCATATCGACATCTGCTGTCATGCTATTTCTCCTCTGTATTTTCGTTTTCTTTGGTTTGTTCTTCGCCGGTTGGTTCGGTTTTATCCTCTACCACGGTTTCCGTTACTGCGGTTTCCGGTTTTTCGGATATATCTTCCGAAGCTTCGCTTTCTTCAATCGCCTGTTGTTCGAGAATTTGAGATGCCCGCTTATCAAAGCCAGCCTTTATCGCTTCACCGAATTTTGATACGAAGAGGCGAATGGAACGGATGGCGTCATCGTTTCCGGGAATGGGGTAATCGATTTCCTCTGGATCTGCATTGGTATCGACCACTGCCACCAGCGGGATATTGAGCTTTTTGGCTTCGTAAACGGCGATGTTTTCAAAAGTGGAGTCGATGACAATTACCACACCCGGTATTTCTTTTATATTCCGGACTCCCCACAAGTTTTTATAAAGTTTCTTGTAGACTTTTTCCAATCTGGATTGTTCTTTCTTTGACTTGACTTCCCATCTTCCGTCTTTTTTCATCTCGTCCAAATCGATGAGTTTCTCTATACTTTTTTTTATCATGGAAAAATTGGTCAACAATCCGCCGAGCCAGCGTTTGTGAATATAATGCATTCCCTCGGTCTGCTCGGATATATCTTCAATAATGGTCTGGGCTTGCTTCTTGGTCCCGACAATCAGGGCGTCTTTGCCCGATGCCACCACTTCGGTTATAAAATTCAGACCCTCTTTGAAGAGTTCGATTGCCGTCTGTAGATTGATGATGTAAATTCCGTTTTTCTTACCATAGATATAAGGTTTCATTTTGGGATTCCATCTTCTGACCTGATGGCCGAAATGAACACCCGCTTCCAACATTTCTCTCATATTGACGTTTACCATGCCTGATACCTACCTCTTGTGATACTGGGATGCTTTTCTTGCTTTCAGCAAACCGTATTTTCTTCTTTCTTTTTCGCGGTCATCTCTGGTGAGCAAACCGGCTTTTTTCAATGCCGGACGAAGTTCCGAATTGAATTCGAGCAGAGCCCGGGAAATTCCCAATTCGATGGCACTGGCCTGGGCCGATACGCCTCCTCCATTGACAGAGATATATATGTCAAAATTTTCTACGGTGTTGGTGATGGTTAAAGGTTTATATATGGTGAGTTTATACATCTTCAACGGAAAATAAGCGTCGAATTCTCTGATTCTTTTTCCGACAATTAGTTTCACATTTCCTTTCCCCGGTCTGAGATAAACCCTGGCCACGCTGGTTTTTCTTCTTCCTGTTCCGTAATACTGAATGATACTCAAAATTTCCTCCTCTCTAAATCTTAAGCGTTTCAGGTTTTTGAGCGGCATGTTTGTGCTCTGAACCCGGATAAACCTTTAACTTTCTTAAAATTTTTCTGTTTAATTTATTTTTTGGCAACATCCCCCTCACCGCATTGATGATAATTCTTTCCGGTTGGGAATTCAACATTCTTTCATATGAAATTTCTTTTAAACCTCCGGTGTATCCTGAATGCCGATAGTAATTTTTTTGTTTATCTTTCAAACCGGTCAACTTTATTTTTTTCGCATTGATGACGATGACAAAATCCCCGCTGTCAAAAAACGGTGTATAGGTTGGTTTGTCCTTTCCTCTCAGGATATCTGCTATTCGGGTGGCCAGCCGACCCAATACCATGTCGTGGGCATCGATCAGCCACCATTTTTTTTCGATCATGTCTTTTTTTGGTATAAAGGTCTTATTCGCTTTGTCAAGTTTCATATTTACCTCGTTAAAAAATAGAAATGTACTATATTTTTGAATTTTTGTCAAGTGCTCATTTTTGATCCGGCAGGCCAAACAAAAAATTATAAGAAAAAATTGATTTTTTCGCCTGTCCGGGTATTTCGGTGAGGGGAAAGGAGATTCCTTTTTTGATTGATGCTCCCCAGGCAGCCGGCCAATACGGTAGGAATTGCCGGGCTGAATGCCGGGTTGGCCTTGGTGTGAAATATTTACCCAAAGTTGATTTATCTGACAAAATTTGTTATATTATTACCATGAGATTGAACAAACAGCAGATCGAACATATGGCATTCAGCGTAGTGAATGAATTATTGAAGGAGAATCTAATCATCACCGAAGACCGCGAAAAGATGATGGGTGAAATTCATGATATTATTACCAGAGAATTGGAGAGGGAAGATTTGTTGGATGAGCAGGTAAAAGAAATATTAAAGGAAAAATTGAATGAAATCAGGAATGCCAATATCGACTATTATGAAATGTTCAAAATGGTGAAAGCCAAGCTGGCGGAAAAGGAGAATATCATATTATGAGTCTGAAGCTGTCCAGAAACAAGGTCAATTATTTAACCCGCCTGATTATCGAATATATTGAAAACAATGAGGAACTCGATTATATAGAAGACATCGGCAACATCCGGATGAAATTGTTCCATATCATAATGGATGAGTTGAGGATGTATGAGGAAATCGAAAACCGGGCAAAAGAACGGGTCCGGTCACAGAAAAGAAACGTACCTGAAGGATCCCGGGAGTGGGAAATTTTATTCAGGAAATATGCCGTTGAAGAATTAAATAAACTGGGAAAAATCTGGGATTAGTCATTAAAGGTTTTGCCGAGCCAATTTGCCGTAATCGGCAGGTTAAATAAAATATTCCGAGGGTTATTCTTCCCCGAATTTATAACATTGTCTGTTTTTTTTTGCTGAAAAATCGCCTTTGTCGACTTGGTGGAAGATGAAATTATAGATTGAAAAATTTATTTTGTTTTGCTTTTTTTTTATGTTAAGATATGCTCTAAAAAATAGTTCAAGAACGAGAAAGAGATTTCAAACATGGGATTAATCAAGATTAAAAAAGGTTTGGACATCCCCATCTCCGGCGAACCGGAACAGAAAATATTCCCGGGCAATCCTCCCCGAACCGTGGCCCTGCTCGGATATGATTATATCGGATTAAAACCGGAAATGGCGGTTAAGGTTGGGGACCAGGTTAAATTGGGCCAGTTGTTGTTTTTGGATAAAAAAATGCCCCGGGTTCGCTACACCTCACCGGGTTGCGGAGAGGTTATCTCGATCAACAGGGGTCCAAAGCGGATTTTTGAATCGATTGTTATCGCCTTGAAGGGAAATGGTGAAATCAGCTTCGATGCTTTTTCCGAATCCCGGTTGCAAACGGCAACCAGGGATCAGGTAAAGCGGATACTGGTTGATTCGGGATTATGGACATCGATCCGCGGCCGGCCTTACAGCCGGGTGGCGGATCCCGGCGTCATTCCCCATTCTCTATTCATTAACGCCATGGATACCAATCCGCTTTCGCCCCGGGTTGATGAGATTATCAAAGGATACGAAAAAGATTTCCTGAATGGTTTGGTCGGATTATCGAAATTAACGGATGGGAATACTTTCCTTTGCAAACGGCCTGGTTCGGACATCCCGGTGGCAGATATCAGATCCCTGGTCGTGAACGAATTTTCCGGACCACACCCGGCAGGTCTTTCCGGTACCCATATTCATTTTCTGGACCCGGTCAGCCGGAATAAAATGGTATGGGTTGTGGGCGCCCAGGATGTTATAGCAATTGGCCGTTTTCTGACCAGCGGAAAAATTCCGGTCGAAAGGGTTGTTTCTCTGGCCGGACCGGGAGTAAAAAAGTCCAGGTTATTACGCAGCCGTATTGGGGCATGCATCGATGATTTGATTGCCGGTGAAAAGGATGGGAGGGGGAATCGTGTCATATCCGGGTCGGTTCTTTCCGGAAGAATCTCTGCCGGAGCGGTCAATTTTCTTGGCAGGTACCACCAGCAGGTCACGGTAATTCTGGAGAATAAGAAAAGGATTTTCCTGGGCTGGCTGAGTCCCGGCCTGAATTTGTTTTCGGCTAAAAATATCGTTTTGTCCCGTCTCTTCCCTGGGAAGAAGTTTGATTTTACCACGGATATGCACGGGGGAAAGCGGGCGATTATGCCAATAGGCAATTATGAGCGGGTAATGCCTCTGGATATCTTACCGACTTTTTTATTGAGGGCCTTGATGTCCGAGGATATAGAAGAAGCTGAAAAACTGGGCTGCCTTGAACTGGATGAAGAAGACCTGGCTTTGTGCGGTTTTGTCTCATCATCAAAAATAGATTACGGTCCGGTTTTGAGGAAAAATCTGACCCTGATCGAAAAGGAAGGATAAATGAAGTTTCTACGAAAAATACTGGATCGTCATGGAAAACTTTATGAGAAGGGCGGTAAACTGGAGCGATTGTATCCTTTATATGAAGCTTTTGACAATTTTTTATATACTTCCGGAAAGGTGACAAGCCAGCCTCCCTTTATCCGGGATGTCAATGATTTCAAGCGGGTGATGATGGTTGTGGTTTATGCCCTGATCCCGGCGGTAATTATGGCGCTTTACAATACCGGATATCAGGCCAACCTGATTTTTTCCAAGTTAGGCAGGCTCGCTGCATCCGGATGGCGGATAAATATATTGACCGCTCTGGGCGTCGGATTTGATCCGAATAGTATTTTGGCCAATATCTTCCACGGGGCCCTTTATTTCCTTCCGGTGTATATCGTAACCATGGCAGTAGGGGGATTTTGGGAAGTCCTGTTTGCCGTGGTCAGGAAACATGAAATTCAGGAGGGCTTCCTGGTAACCGGTTTGTTGTTCCCTCTGATTTTGCCGCCTGCAATTCCGCTGTGGCAGGTGGCCATCGGTATTTCCTTCGGTATTGTTATCGGCAAAGAGGTGTTCGGAGGCGTGGGCATGAATATTTTGAATCCGGCCCTCACGGCCAGGGCATTTTTATTTTTTGCCTATCCGCTTAAAATAACAGGTGACGCGGTCTGGGCAGCGGTGGATGGGTTAAGTATGGCCACTCCGCTGGCTGTTATTTCTGAAAAAGGATTGAGCGGATTGGCGGCGATCCCGGTAAATATTCAGGGTGTTGATTTGCATCCGGTCGCGGTCACCTTCAAGGATGCCTTTCTCGGGCTTATTCCCGGTTCGATGGGGGAAACCTCCACCCTGGCCTGCCTGATCGGAGCGGTTATCCTGATCATGACCGGTGTCGGATCATGGAGAATTATGGTCAGTGTTCTGGCCGGAATGACAGGGCTTTCGCTTCTGTTTAACCTGATTGGCAGTGCCACCAATCCCATGTTTTCTATGTCTCCCCTCTGGCATTTGGTCCTGGGTGGTTTCGCTTTCGGGACGGTTTTCATGGCCACGGACCCGGTAAGTGCGGCTGTGACCAATAAAGGAAAATATGTTTACGGAATATTGATTGGCGTAATGGTGGTACTGATACGGGTTCTGAATCCGGCGTTTCCGGAAGGTGTGATGCTGGCCATTTTATTCGGGAACGTGTTTGCATCCATTATCGATCGGATTTTCATCAATGCCAATATCAAGAGGAGGCTGCTTCGAAATGTCCAATGATTCGATAGGGAAAACAATTCTGGTGGCACTCGCTATTTGCGTCGTGTGGTCCCTGCTGGTTTCCACTGCCGCGGTTGTACTGAAACCGTTCCAGCTTCAGAATGAAAAGTTCGAGAAGATGAAAAATATTCTGGATGTGGTCAATTTGTT
>CAZOWT010000040.1:0-18145 GCA_964583345.1 uncultured Clostridia bacterium | reverse complement strand
CATGGATTCAGCTCCTGCGGCCTGTTCCCCGTTCATTTCATCTTCGAGTTCGATTTGAAATTCATCATCCATTTCCGGATGCAGATCCACAGCCTCATACTCCGCCATATCTTCCGCCCGGACCTTTTCATCCTTCGGTTCCTTATCAATCTTCGCGGCGACCTTTTTCTTTTCTTTTCTCAGGGCCTGATATGCCCGGGAAATCTCACCATGGACGAATGTGGCAATTTTCTTTATTTCCGGGGCAGCGGCGGAGCCGAATCGATCGGGATGATATATCCGGGACAATTTCAGATAAGCCAGCTTGAGTTCGGCCCGGGATGCCCCGGGATTGATCCCCAGGATTTCCGGATTGCCGAGTTTTCCCCTTTTCAGTTTTTTTTGCAGCCTGATCAGCCGGTGTATGTTTTCTCCGATATCATAGTTGAACCGGTACTGTTTGAAGTCCACAATACCCAGCAGAATGAACAACACCATTTTCTTCCAGTAGAATTCAGGCTCCAGGTTCAAACGGGAAATAATCTCCCGGTTGGGGAGATTCTGGCAGTCCTGGACTCTCCGGTAAAGGGTGATTTCATCAGCCCCCATGAGTTGTTTGATGGGTTCGGGAATTTCGCTGGTTCTGATGGCCAGGAATTCTACTTTTCTGATAAAGAATGAGAGGTTTTCCATCTTGCGGGCGCCCTCGGCAATAACCGGAGGAAGCTGTATCCTCTGGGCCGGCCGGGCAATGAACCCCGGTTTCCTCTCCTGAAGTACCCACTGGCCCCGGTCCATGCCCAAGGAGTTGATGGCAATCTTTCTCAGCTGGAAAAGCCGGGCATAGAACAGGTCATCCCCGGAAATAAAGTGGTTTTCAACCAGTATGGTGCCGATTTCGCCATCGCTTCTTTGGCTGAGATGGTTGATATATTCATACTGAGGTTCGGCGATTTTTCCCAGCAGATACAGCAGAACCCCGATCCGTTCATCAAAGACATTACTCTCGGCCGATACCAAATCACCATCCAGGAAAACCATTGATCTGGATGATTTATCGGAATTTATTATAAAATCCCCGTTGAACCGGCTGGTCAGGATATCTTTCATGACCAGGGAAACCGGATATTTGGAAACACGTACGGGTTTCATGCTGGTATCAGTCCATAAAACGATATCCGGTCAACAGGTATCCTCAGCATGACCTGCTTTCTCCGCTATCATGGCACGGGCTTTCGAAGCTCCGTTCAGTTATCCAAAATCCTCTTGGCTTCATATACCCCGTTTGACTGAAAAAGCTGAAAACCGGTTACCTTGCCTGTTTTATCCTGGACAAATTTCAAACTGATAATCTTGACCTGTTTAAAAATGAATTCTCCACCCAGTTGAGGGACCAGATCATAAACCGGTTGTCCGGGAACATAAACGGAAAGATACTCCCCCTTCAGGCTGATGGTAAATACCATATCCAGTATCTCGTATTTTCCGACAAATTGTTTCAGAAACCCGGGATCAGATAAACGGGCATCCGGCTGTTTCCTGAACCGGATTTCATCCAGCGTGGGCTCAAACGGAGCAACCAGTTCGGAGACCAGGCCATTGACATCGGTTCGGAAGGTCAGCTTCATGTCTTCGAAGGTGGGATCAGCGGATTTCCCTCCATTAAAGGTTTCAAAGTGCCAGTGTCCCAGGGGGGTGGTGATGCCGTTATAAGTAAAATGAAGGCGATTATTCTTCAAAAACACCAGGAGCTCTCCATACCCGGGATGGCGGTAATCTCCGGCATAGGCTTCGAGTTCATGGGCCGGCCTGGTTTTAAGCACCCGTTTAACCGCTTTCTTTTTTTCGGCTTCCTTGCTGGCGGCCTTGCCCTCATCCCGGCGCTTGGAGGCCTCATCCAGCCAGGCAATGGCTTCCAGTTCCAGCACCCGGTCGCTGGCGGTGCGGACGATCATCTCCGGCAGTCCGGTGCCATTCTTGTTGGTCAGTATCACAAATCCGATTCGATCCTGAGGGAGTATGCTGACCAGGGCGGAAAAACCATCGATATTCCCCCCGTGAGATACCCTTGAGTGCCCGCGGTAAGTATCCGTGAACCACCCCATGCCGTATTCGGTAGGTGTGATTTCCGGCCTTTCCGGCGTTTCTCCAAGCGGCATGTGCGACAGATGCATGTCTTCCAGGATGGCGGCATCAATGATCTGTTTCCCCTTGAATTTTCCGCCGTTGACATGGACGATCACCCAGTTGGCCATTTCATTGGCACTCGAATTGATCGATCCGGCCGGGCCGATATTGGTGATATCCCGGAAGGGTATTCTTTGAATTTTCCCACCGCGTTCGTCATAGGGTTGGGAAAAATCACTGTCCTTCTGGGAATCCTTAACCGAAAAATTGGTGCGTGTCATCTCCAGTGGATTCAGCACCTTTTCCCTGACGGCTTCCTCCCATTTCTTGCCGGTAAGAACCTCGGCCAGGTAACCGGCGGTGAGAAACATCAGGTTGTTGTACTGGAACTTTTCTCTCAAATCAGCAGTGGGTTCGAGAAAGGCAAGCCGCCGCACAAATGCCTCCCGGCTGGCGGTGTAATTGTTGTACCAGACCAGATCGTGGCGAGGAAGGCCGGAGCGGTGGGTCACCATATCTCGGGGAGTCAGGCGTTCACTGGCGAATGGATCATATAGGCGAAACCAGGAAATATAATTACGGACGGGCTTGTCCCATTCCATCAGGCCTTGGTCAACCAAAGTCCCCAGGGTAAAAACCGTAAACGCCTTGGTCGAGGAACCGATAGCCAGAAGCGTATCCGGAGTCATGGGGATTTTATTCTCCAGGTCCCGGTATCCAAATCCCCGTAAAAATATGACCTCATCATTTTTTATGATGGCCATGGCCAGTCCCGGTACCTCAAAAGTCCGGATGGCCTTATCGACCACCTCGCCGAATCCCTCCAGGAGCTGTTTGGCTTTTGAAACCGGGTCCGCCCCCCGCTGCAGGGAAAAGGGAAATGTCTGCCCCCCCTGGGTAAAATCACCGGAAAACCGGCTGCCATCCCCGGCCAGTGTCCCTTTGAACGTGGGTTCTCCCGGTACCCCGGAGATAGCGAATGACACATCGGCCCCGTTGACCACAATCCCGGTCAGGGGCAGGTCTGTGGCCTTCTGCAGGGGAATCGAGATGTCCCCTTTCCAGGAACCGTCGGCCTGCAGGACAAAATCCAGGTCGACCTCAAGCCTGGTTCCGGGAATATCGATTGATCCTTCCCAGTGTCCGGCCAGGGCAGGCTGAGTTGTGGTCTGTCCGAACAGCGGATAGAGCAAAAAAAACACCCAAACCAAAACCGCAAAAAAGCGCGAATGTCGTTTCATGGTTCCCTCCTCATTCTATCGAAATCCTGATAGGTTGTCTTTCCCGTGATATTCGAAATTTCCATCGCTCGATACCTATTATTATGAAAGGTTCAACCGGAATTGTCAATGGATAAAATGGTCCGGTCATTGCCCCCGAGAACAGGAATGACAAACCAACCGGTGCATGTCTTCGGATGTAGTGAATTCAACAATGGGACAGCCTATTTTGAATTGCCCGTGATTTTGTGTTATATATTCAGCAGGAGAGAGTCATATTGAATAAAAAAAAGAACCTGACCAGAAAAGCGTTTTTAAAAAAATCCTGGGCTGGGATAACCGGCGCATTCGCCTATAACCTGATTGGCAAAAGCAACCGTGATCTGGTAAAAAATGCCAAGACCGGGATGCGTGTCCTGGGAAGGACGGGAATACAGGTTACCCCGATCGGATTCGGGGCAGCCCGGATCATGGAACCGGCCCTGTTGCTTGCCGCCCTGGACCGGGGCATCAACTTCATCGATACCGGTCGGGGATATTTCAACGGCCGGAATGAAACCATGGTGGGAGAAACCCTGAAGGGCCGGCGGGATAGGATCGTCATTCAATCAAAAATGAAGGTAAAAACCATGACAGGAGATGCCGGCAAGGACGATTCCGACCGCATCCTAAAGGCCATGGAATCATCCCTGAAGGACAGCCTCAAAGCCCTGAAGACCGATTACATCGATATTATGCTCATTCACGGTGTGTCAACCAAAGCGGAAATCAGTCATGAAGCGGTCATGAGATTTCTTGAATCAGCAAAAAGAAAAGGGATCATACGGGCGCACGGATTTTCCTGCCACAACGAACCGGAACCGCTCGAGTGGGGGGTGGAAACAGCATTCTACGATATCATCATGTTTCCCTTCAACCACCGGGGGGAATACGTGCACATGAACTCGGGAAGAAGCAACAGCTGGGACCAGCCCCTGATTGAGCGCCTGATCCCAAAAGCCCACAAACAAAAAATCGGCATCATCGCCATGAAAACCTGCTCCGGCGGACCGTTTTCCCCGGATCCAGCAGCAGCCCCCTCTTACCCGGAAGCGTTGAAATGGGTTCTCAACCGGAGATTTATCGACTGCGCCGCAGTGGCCATGGTCAACTTCAATCAAATCGATGAAAACACCGGCGCCATCCTGAACCACCAATAAACAGAAAAAAGAACTCCTGTTTCCAGAAGTCGATTTATCTCACTACGACATGAATAATACACCAACTCTGCAAATCCGGCATTGACATTTGGAAAAAATTTAAATTTGTTTTATACTTTGTTCAGACAGGAGCCGGGAAATCCCGGAATAACGGTCCCGTAAAAGAAAAGATGAAATTCCCGACATCAATCAGAAAAAAGAAAAGCCTCAGAAAAGCCATTCTCAGAGAGGTTTTCAAGGAAAACCTGAAGATGGTGGGCGAATTCGAGAGTTATCATAAAAACCAGAAAAAAACCACGGCTATCTTCATGATCGCTACCATGATGGTTTTGGCCATGACCGTCATTTATGTGGCAAATCACTCCAGTTTGCCCGTCAATTCCCTATACCGGTACCCGCCACGTCTGGCCGACTCCTCCCGGCCCGGTCCGGTTACGGAAAACGATACCGGTTCGATTCAGATGCCCCCGTCCACTCCCGCCCAGTACAACGCATTCCTGAACAATGCCCAGACGCCACTCAGCCGGATTTTCGGCCTGAAGGTCAAAACCATTGTTATCGATCCCGGACATGGCGGCCGGGATCCGGGAGCGGTAGGAAGGCTGGGTACCCGGGAAAAAAACATCACCCTGGATATTGCCCATAAGTTGCGGGAAAGGCTGCGCAAATTTCCCGAATACCGGATTCTGATGACCCGGGAGAAAGATGACCACCTTTCCCTTGAGCAACGGGTTGCTTTTGCCAATTCCAAAAAAGCCGACCTTTTTATTTCCATCCATGTCAACTATATCCCCAGCAAGCCATCAAACATCATCGAAACCTATTATTTCGGCCCCAATAGCGACGAAAAGACCCTGATGCTGGTTGAGAAGGAAAACAGCGGAACCCAGTACACCCTGAGCGACTTCAGGGGAATTATCCAGAAAATAGGAAATACCCTAAAAACCCAGGAATCAGGCCAGCTGGCGTTATATATCCAGCGCAGCCTTTACAGCAATATCAGCCGGCAGAGTAGAAATATCGAAAACTGGGGCGTGAGGAAAGCCCCGTTTATTGTGCTCCTGGGAGTGGATATTCCCAGCGTTCTTACTGAGGTTACCTGTTTGAGCGACCCGGCCGAGGAAAAGAAACTGAACCAGGAACCTTACCGTGAAGAAATAGCCAAATTTTTAGAGGAAGGCATCGTAAAATATTTAAATAATAACCATAACAAACCGGAGGTGAAAGATGCAACAGGTAGCATCACAGACCAAAAATGAAAATTTATTTGTGGGGATTGACCTGGGGACATCCAGCAGCGCCATCATCGCCAGCAACGGCATAAAAAACTGGGTGGAGAGCTACGTGGGGTGGCCCAAGGATTTCATCGCCGCAAAAGTGGTCGGCAAACCCATCCTGTTTGGGATGGAAGCACTGGAAAACCGCCTTTCACTGGATGTATATAAACCCCTCGAACGCGGTGTCATCAAAGAAGGCACTGAACGGGAAGAGGAATCGGTCAAGGAACTGATCCGCCACTTGATCAGGCTGGCCAAGCCCCAGAAGGACCAGAATGTGCTGGCGGTGGTCGGTGTGCCGGCAGAATCATTCAAGGTCAACCGGATAGCGATTCGCAAAGCGGTTTCAGAATTTGTCCAATCCATCATCGTGGTGTCCGAACCCTTTGCCGTGGCCTATGGCATGAATTTATTGAACAATGCCATGGTCATCGATATCGGCGCCGGAACCGTGGATTTCTGCATCATGCACGGGACCATTCCTTCCGAAGACGATCAGCGGACCATACTGACGGCCGGAGACTATATCGACCAACAGTTATTCAACCTGCTGAAGGAGAAATTCCCGGAATCCACTTTCAACCTGAACATGGTCCGGGGGTTCAAGGAAAGCAACAGTTTTGTGGGCAACAGCCAGAGCCCCATCAAGGTCAAAATCCCCATTGCCGGCAAACCCGTCAGCCATAACATCACCGACGAAATCAAAAAGAGCTGCGAGAGCATCCTTCCTCCGATGCTGGAAACCATCGTGGAAATGATTGCCAAATTTGACCCGGAATACCAGAACAAGATCCGGAACAACATCGTCATCGCCGGCTGTGGAAGCCGCATCAAGGGAATACCGGATTTTATCGCCGATGCCCTGCAGGACTATGGCCCGGTTCAGGTCAAACTGGTGGATGACCCGCTGTTTGCCGGCGCCGCCGGCGCCCTGACCCTGGCCCAGGAAATGCCCCGGGAATACTGGAACAAATTGTCCAAAATTTAAGCTTTATATAAAATTTTTTAGAGAC
Source organism: uncultured Clostridia bacterium (assembly GCA_964583345.1). Lineage (GTDB taxonomy): Bacteria > Acidobacteriota > Aminicenantia > UBA2199 > UBA2199 > CAZOWT01. Next base: position 11,330 of record CAZOWT010000040.1, on the reverse strand, counting down.
AAATGGCAGGAGACATGAGGAAAGGGTTTTTTCCGGTTGATTTTTCTATAAACCCATACCGGCACCCAGCTCATTTCAGTTCAAGGTTCAATGTTCAAAGTCGGATATTTTCTTTTTCTATTTACGACTTACGATTCACCGCTCACGATTTACGACTTACCACTCACGACTTACGACTTACGATTCACGACTTACATTTTTTCTTTGCCTTTATCTCAGATCAAGAATAGATAAAACATGATCGGACAGACCATCTCCCACTACAAAATTCTGGAGCAAATCGGCTCTGGTGGAATGGGAATCGTTTACAAAGCCGAGGACACCAAACTGAAGCGCACGGTTGCCCTGAAATTTTTGCCCCCGGAACTCACCCGGGATAAAGAAGCCAAGAAACGGTTCCTGCACGAGGCCCGGGCCGCCTCGGCCCTGGATCACCCCAACATCTGCAGCATTTACGAAATCGATGAAACCGAAGACGGCCAAATGTTCATGGCCATGGCCTATTATGAAGGCCAAACCCTGAAAGATAAACTTACCAGTAACCCCTTACACCTCACCCAGGCCATTGACATCGCTATCCAGATCGCCGAAGGCCTGAACAAAGCCCACCAGAAAGGTATCGTACACCGGGATATCAAATCCGCCAACATCATGGTCACCGAGGATGGGGTGGTGAAAATACTTGATTTCGGCCTGGCCAAGCTGAGAGGCGCCACCAAACTAACCCGAGAGGGCACCACCCTGGGTACGGTGGCCTATATGTCGCCCGAGCAGGCAGCCGGCACTGAGTTGGACCTTCGTTCGGATATCTGGTCGTTGGGAGTGATCCTGTACGAAATGCTCACCTGCCGAATGCCCTTTAAGGGGGAATACGAGCAGGCCATAATGTATGCCATCATGAATGAAGCGCCGCAACCTTTGACCGCGGTCCGAACCGGGATTCCAATGCAAATGGAACACATCGTTAAAAAAGCCCTCCAAAAAGACCCTGCCAGCCGTTATCAGACCCTGGCCGACCTGATTGTTGACCTCCGGCAGATTACCCCAAAAGCCGAAAAACCCACCCCGGAACCTCCCCCGAAACTCCGGGTGAAAAGGAAGGGATTTTCAATCAGTTATTTGAAATGGTTGGGCATTCCTCTTGCGATGGTCCTGCTGGTGGCAGGTTATATCATCTTAAAGCAAAAACCATCCCCGAAAAAAACTGCTGGCACTGAGATACCCATAGAAACAAAGAACTCCCAATCCTGCTGGAAGAATTCGATTGCCGTACTTCCCTTTGCCAACATCAGCGCCGATCCGGAACAGGAATATTTCTGCGACGGCATGACCGAAGACATCATCACCAAACTGAGTTACATTCGTGATCTGAAGGTAATTTCCCGGACATCCGTCATGGCCTTTAAAAACACCGACAAAACCATCCGCCAGATCGGTCAAGAACTGGGTGTGGATAATATTCTCGAGGGCAGTGTGAGAAGGGAGAAGAACCGCCTGCGCATTACCGCTCAATTGATCCGGGTGGCCGATGACGCCCATCTCTGGGCTGATAAATACGACCGGAACCTGGAGAGCGTATTCCAGGTTCAGGAGGACGTTTCCAGAACCATTGCCGACGCCCTGGAGGTCACCCTGACCCCGGAAATGATCCGCACCCTTCAGGACATTCAGACCCGTAATCTTGAGGCCTATGACTACTACCTGAAAGCCAGGCATATTTTTAATACAAAATTCCTGTATACAATAAAAGAGGAAGATTACACAACCGCTCTCAGTATGCTCAACAAGGCGCTGGAAATTGATCCGGCTTATACCGGCGCATATGAATCGCTGGCCTGGATATATTTGAACCATTATGTGTTCATGCAGGATGAAACAGATCTGGCCAGAGCTCTTGACACACTGGCAAAATTAAAACAGAGTGCTCCAGATTCCCCTGAATATTACGGATACATGGCCATGGTGTTCCTGTTTAAAGGCGACTTTGACCTGGCCTATGAAAACTGCGTTCAGGCGGTAACCAGGATGCCGAATGCTCCGGACATAAACTATGGATTCGGTTTTTTCTTTTTCAGAATGGGGTTATACCCGCAGGCGGTCAAATACTGTTCCCGTGCCATGGAAAACAACCCGTTGTTCCTGCATGCCTATCTGACCGCCATCAGATGTTCGATCTATTCGGGAAATTATAAAGCTGCAGCCTCATACCTCAAAAAGACATCCGAACTGTTTCCCGGGCAGCTGATGCTCCTGGACCATTTCTGCCGATATACCTTGTATACGAAGCAGTATGACCAGGCAGAACAATGGATAAAGAAACTGGAGAATACCCAGCCATTATATGAAAATATCAAACGATGGAAAATGATTCTTTACGCATTGCGGGGCGATCGGGATAGAGCTCTGATATTGAATGTACAATCAGAAGAAGGATACGCCATCCTCAACCTGAAAGAGGAGGCCGTGGACCTGATGCTGGAAAATATTAATAAAGAGAAGGATTACTACAGTTATTTGTCCCTGATTCACAATCCCTTTTTTCAAAACCTGTTTGACCATCCCCGGTATCAAAAGATTTTAGCCGATGCCAAAGCCATTTTTGATGAGCGGTCCAAAAAATACCGGGATTTGTAAAATAAAAATAATTTATAAATACCGATCCAGTTCGATTACCTGCGGGGGGTGTGACTGGCTGAAGAAATAAGGCGGGATTTCCCTGAGGGCGGCGGTGGCGTCATCACGGTTTTTGAACTTGCCCCAGAACACCAGGAAGCAGAATTTATTGCCCATGTCCCGCTTCAGGATGAAAAATAGCTCCTGGCGGTCAATCCGGTTGTAAGCATTCAGAACCGATTCCTTCAAACAGTCCAATTCCAGCAGGATACTGGTTGTCACCTTATTTTCAATGATCTCTTTTCTCCAGACATCACAGGCCTTCAGGAAATCTCCATTCCTGAAATATTGCACGGCTTTCTTATCCGCCGCTTTTCCCGGTTCTTTTTTTACCAAAACCGTTTGATCGGGCTTTACCTGGACCGGTTTGGATTCAGCTTTTTTATCCTCTTTTGGTTCCGGTTTTTTCTCCGCCGGAATTCCGGCTTCCTCCTGTTTTTTCATCTGCACCACAATCTTCTGGTCATCTGCGGAAACCTTTGGCTTGGACTCTTCCACAGCCACGATGTCTTTCGGAGGAACGGCTTTTAATTTTTTTCCCTGGTCATTTTCCTGCATGAGCAGGAGAAAGATAATTCCGCCGATGACAAAGATAAGGATGATAAAAACGATAATGGCATTGAAATGCTTTGATTTTTTCTTATCATCCATAATTTTATCATTCGAAGAAAAGAGGATACGGGTGGGTTTTGGCGGGGCTTCCTCATCTGGTTTCTGCTTTTTCCCGAACACGAAAGCATCAGGTCTGGCCACAATTTTCTGTTCATTATAAATCGGCCGGTCCGTTTCTTCCTTCAGGAAAGACTGAGTGCCGCCCTTGACTTCAGCCGGAATAACCAGCTCGCTCACATAAAAAAAATAAATAATCTTCAGGATTGAATCCCGGTGCTCCTCCGGATAGCCAGTCAGAATGTCCTCAACCGCTAATTCTCCGTTAAACCGTTTCAGCAGAGCCTTTTGCTTTTCATTGAGGTTGTATTTTTCCAACTTTTCAGCATTCGAGTTCTGAACCAGTTTTATTCCCAGCCCTTTGATGGTTTTTTCAATAAGCTGAAGGTCCATCTGCTGGGTGATGATATTAAAAACAAAGTTGAGTATATTGATGTCCAGGTTGAGCAATCCCTCGGGCAGGGCTTCCTCAATAAACTGAAAGCGCCCCTCTTCCCACTTCAGCACGCTGGATACTATATTCCTGAACTGTTCCTTGGTGCATTCGATCAGCTGTTCCAGGGTAATGATTCCCTTCTCCACCAGTATCTTTCCTTTTGATTCGGAAATATTTTCCTCGGCATTGACTTCCTTGAGTTTCAGCTCGTTTATCAGTTTATTTGCCAGCAGGATATTATCCAGTTTATCAACATCGGCATTGGAAATCGCCGAATAAAACTTCCCCCGGTTGAAATACAGAACCTTTAGTGCGCCTTCGATGGTTTCTTTTTTCAAATAAAGAACACCCGAGGAACCATTCTCAAAAATAGAGATAAACAATTTTATGACCGTTATTTGACTGATTGTGCCTTTATTCATTTTGCCAAAAACCTTCCATTTTTTCCATGTATGTATATATAACAGCGGCGCAATAAAATCAAGCCATTCCGATATTAATTCCGTAATTTCCCATATATTTCCGCTTTCTTCGGTATTCCCGCCGGTGTTACCATAAAAATGAATTTTCTCAAATATTTTGTGAGAATCATTTGACTTTCTATGCACCAGAATATAAAATATTTTTTTAAGGCTTAATTCAAGGGAAGAGGCAGGAGCGGATTCCGTGTTGAATCTCCTCCGAAGCCCACAGCCCCCGCTGCCGTGACCGGGAAAGAGTCTTTAAAAAAATGAACCACTTCTCCGAAAACCGGAGAGGGAAGGTATTTTAAAGATCCCGGGAGTCGGAAGACCTATTAAACCTTGAGCCGTTTGGTTATGACCTGCGGAGGGCAGGTCATACAAATTACAATGACCCTCCAAAAAAATGAACGGGAGGCTTTTATGTTCAAACAAATTCTCATCCTCGGCGGCTGCCTTTTCCTGCCATTTGTTATCACGGCTGGAGAAAACCGGCCGGATAAAACAGGCAAATCCGTTGCCGCCGCTTCTAAAGATCCTGATACCGAAATCCTGGAACTGGTCGAGGTGGTCGGTAAAATTCCCCTGAGCCAGAGCATCCAGAGCATTACCGTGGTTTCGGAAAAAGAAATGGAAAATTTCAACTCTGACGGCCTGAAATCCATCCTGAACCAGTGTCCTGGATTCCTGGTTCTCAACGGCGGCAATTACGGCCAGATCGCTTACACCTATGCCAGGGGGGCGTCGGTCAACCAGACCCTGTTTCTCATCGATGGCATCAAAATTATTGATCCGTCATCATCAATCGGCCTGAACAGCACGATATTTTCCCCTCATCTCTTTGAAAAGGTGGAAATTGTCAGGGGCCCCCTGAGCAACCTGTATGGCAGCAATGCCATGGGCGGGGTGGTGAACCTGAAAACCAGGGACCGAAGGGGAATGGAAATCTCGGCCTTTATCGGCAGCCACGGCACCCTTGAAGGAAACCTTTACGTTTCCCACAACCTGGGGCTTTTTTCCTTTACCCTGAACGGCAACTGGCAGAAATACAGTGATGGAGTCGTCAATGATGAATTCGACAACCGCGGATTCTATGCCAGGGCGGATTTCCAGTCCAAAGCTATAAAAACCGGCCTGATGTTCTTCGGGAATTTTTCCGATGCCGGCATTCCCTTCAACCTGGGTGTCTCCACCCCCAACCGGCGCTATTCCCAGGACAATTACCTTCTGGTTCTGCCTTTCAGCATTCAATTCCGCGGGCCGACTAAGCTGGATTTCAAGTTTTCCACCAACCACAATCAATATAATTTTCAGGATCCCGATGACTCCTGGACGCCTTTCTATTCCAACCGATCCACGGTAACCGAAGGCCAGTTATCGCTGGATACCAAACCGGCGGAAAAACTGAAACTCAGCCTGGGTATTGATTATGCCGCTCAAAAAATTTCCGATCTGGAACCGTCTGACATTCAGCTGGACGGAGAAAATACCCATTCCCTGTCCGCTTTTGCCAGCGCCGGCCTGGATATTAAATCGCTTCTGTTATCCGCCTCATTCCGCATCGACAAGTATAAAACCCAGGACCCGGAGTTTTCGCCCCAACTGGGGTTTTCCTGGCTGATTTCAAAGACCTTCAAATTCAGGGGATCGTATTCAGAAAGTTTCCGGGCCCCCACCCTTCCGGAACTGCTTAATCCCATGTGGGGTAATCCCGGGCTGAAACCTGAAAAAGGAAGGTCTTTTGAAGCCGGAATAGACATATATACGCGGCCGGTCAACTTCAGCCTGGTCTATTTTGATTCAGCCTACGAAAATTTAATCGGATACAATCCGGTCACCTGGACGTTTGCCAATATTAACCAGGCCGATATTTCCGGAATCGAAACCAGCGCCGGGATCACCCTGTTTGACCAGGTATCGGTATGGGTGGCCTACACCTTCCTCCATACCCATGATTTTCAAAATGATCAGGAGCTGCTCCGCCGGCCCAAGCATTCCTTTTCAATGATGATCGCCTACAAACACAGCCGTTTTTCGGTTTCAGGAGAACTGATCTACGTGGGCCGCCGTCTGGATTACGACGAGTTGTTGTGGGATACTGCCGAGAGCCCGGCATTTGATACCTTTAATGCCAACCTAACCATTCCGCTGAACGATAAACTCATTCTTCTGGCAAAGGCCACCAATGCCTTCAACCGCCAGTACCAGGAAATACTGGGATACCCGGCCCCCGGAAGCCGTTTCATGCTGGGTATAAAATACAAGGTCTGGTAGATGATCACGGCATGACCGCGAAAAACCAAAAAAACATGCCCGGACTCAAATCCCTGAAACAAGTCCTGTGCCTGGCCGGCCTGACCGTGATGTGTTGCGCGGGCTTACAAGCAGAACGCATCATCACCCTGGCGCCGGCCCTTACCGAGATCGTTTTTGCCCTGGGAAAAGGGGATGGCCTGGTCGGCGACACCCGGTTCTGTGACTTCCCGGAAGCGGCCAAAACCATCGCCAAAGTCGGCGGGTTGATGGACCTGAACGTGGAACGGATCATCGATCTGAAACCCAACCTGATCATCCTCTATGAAGAAAGCCTGGACCGCATAAAGATGCTGGAGAACAAAACCAGGTTGCTGGTGGTGCGGCACGACACCCTGGAGCAGATATGCCGCTCTATCCTGACAATTTCCCGGAATCTGAGCTGTCCGGAACAGGGCGCAATCCTGGTTTCAGATATCCGGAAAACCTTAAACCGAATCCGATCCCGAACCCGGGGCATTAAGAAGCGTAAAATCCTGCTTATTGCCGGCCGTAATCCCGATACATTGAGAAACATGACCATCATTGGCCGCAAGGATTTTTTAAATGAAATACTGGAAATTGCCGGGGGAACCAACGCCTACCCCGGGAACATCGAGTACCCGTCGGTTTCAATCGAATCCATTCTCAGCATGAACCCGGATCATATCATCGAATTTTCGACGTTCTTCCAGGAGATCGAACCCCGGAAAATAATGGATCTTTGGAACCGCTTTAAGACCATCAATGCGGTGAAAAACCACCGGATAACCATGATCAGCGATCCGGTATGGCTGAGACCGGGCCCCAGAATCGGCCAGGTGGCCATAAAACTGTACCGGTTATTGAATCCGAATGATAGCCATTGAAAATTTAACCTATCGAATCCAGAAGAAGCGGATACTGAAGGATATTAATCTCCAAATAAAAAGGGGGGAATTCTGGCTCATCTTCGGGCCCAACGGCGCCGGCAAAACCACTCTGCTCAAAATCTTCGGCGGCTTGCTACGCAATTATTCCGGCCAAACCAGGCTGGATGGGGTCGACATTCCCAGGATCCCTAAAAAGCAGCTGGCCAGAAAAATATCCTATCTGCCCCAGTTTGAGGAAATTTCACTCCCGCTCTCAGTCGCCGAGATACTGCTCTCCGGACGGTATCCCTACACGTCGCTTTTCAGGGGCTACTCCGGGCATGACCGGGACATGGTCACCCGGGCGGCAGACCAGCTGGATTTGACAAAATTTCTCAACCGTGATGTCAATACCCTGAGCGGGGGAGAACGCAAGAAGGTGATGCTGGCCTCCGCATTCATCCAGGATGTCGACCTCATCCTGCTGGACGAGCCCTATACATTTCTAGACCCCCGGGCCATATCGAATCTGAACCACAATCTGGAGATGCTTCATCGTCAGGGAAAAACCCTGGTAATCGTCTCCCATACTATTGAGACCCTTTTCCCCCTGGTAACCCATATGGCTGCCCTCAAGCAAGGGAAACTCATTTATGCCGGAAAAAAGCGGTTCCGGAAACAGATCTTGAAGGAGACATACGGAATTAATTTCAGCCGCCTGGCGCTTGAAAACCGGGAGATTATATATATCGATGAATAAAAAATATATGGTTTTCCTGTTTCTGGCAATTGGAATGCTGGCCCTGCTGCCTTTTATCGGAATGATCAACATCGATCCGGGCTCTATTTTCCGGGAAGGCAGCCGGGGATTCATTTTCTGGCAGCTGAGGGTCCCGCGGACAATCATGGGATTCGTGGCCGGTAGTTCTCTTGCCCTGGCCGGACTCATTTTCCAGATCCTTTTCAGAAACAGCCTGGCCACGCCCTATACCCTGGGAATTTCTTCGGGCGCTTCGGCCGGGATCGTACTGGGGATCAAGCTGCATCTATCAATGACATTTCTGGGGCTGAACGGCCTCTATTTCTGTGGATTTCTGGGGGCGCTGCTCTCGATCGGAATTATCCTGGCAATTGCCAGGCTGGCTAAGAGTTATTCCATATACACCCTGCTGATGTCCGGGGTGGCCCTCAACTTTTTCTTCGCCTCCATGATCGTACTTACCCAGTATCTCTTTGATTTCACCCAGGCCATTTCCATCCTGCGCTGGCTAATGGGCGGCATCGACCTGGCCGGCTATCGCGAGCTCACGTTTTTGCTGCCACTCTACCTGCTGTTCGTCTCGCTGGCATTTCTTTTAAGAAAAGAACTGGTCATTGCTTCGGCAGGCGAAGATTTTGCCTTTTCAAAAGGGCTTAACCTGAAAATATTCCGGCTGGCCATGTTCATCCTGGTGTCAGTCCTGGTCGGAACCCTGGTTTCATTCGTGGGCCCGATCGGATTCGTCGGCCTGATCGTCCCCCATATCGCCCGGATGGTATTCAAGACGGATTTCAGGTCTGTGCTCATCTTTTCCGTTATTTTCGGCGGGATCCTGCTTTCAGCCGCGGATTTCATCGCCAGGAACCTGATACCCCCGGCCGAGATTCCGGTGGGAATCATCACCTCCATGATGGGGGCGCCCTTCTTCCTTTTTGTCCTGATTTCCTCCCTGAAAAAAAACCAGTAGTTTATATCAGGAGGCAGACGGTTTACTGATGGATGGTGATGATATCATTCAAAATCGAGATCGATTCATCCAGGACCATATCCTTCTTCAACTGCTTGAACCAGTCCTGGTGAATTTCTCTGGTGACCTGTTCCTGCTGTCCGGATTTCTTCTCCACAAAAGGATCTTTGCCGGCGCGGTCCAGGCTGTCGGTGGCCAAAATTTGGATGGAGGGAATTTCTTTCTGGAGCAGGTCGATTTTCTTCTGCTCTTCCAGCAACCGTTGCTGCTCGGCGAAAAAGCTGGCAAAATCCAGGCTCTTGTTGGTATTTTCCCGGGCCGCCTGCAATTTGTCAAGATAAGTCCTCAGGCTTCTGAAAAAAGGATTTTCCCCTATCCGTTTCCGGCTGTTGCCAGCCAGCACATCCCGGGCCGGCAGCGGAACAGCCCATTTTGAAAATGAGATCGGCGGTATCGTGTCCCAGGGCATTGAAAAATCAAGGTATTTCTCCCCGATTTCCAGGTAATCAAAACGGTCCGGCAGGATAATATCCGGCACGATTCCCCGGTATTGATTCGAGGACCCGGTGACTCGGTAAAATTTTTGGACCGTCAACTTCAGGGCACCCAGAGACTCGGAATTAACCAATTTCGATTCACCGGCCGAAGCGCCGAGATAACGATCCAGGTCAAGCATGATCTGGACCGTTCCCTTGCCAAACGACTGGTTACCACCGACAATTATCGCCCGGTTGTAATCCTGAAGGGCTCCAGCCAGTATTTCGGACGCCGAAGCGCTCAGGGCATTGATCAGCACCACCATGGGTCCGCTAAACTCAACTTTCCGGTCCTGGTCCCTCAATACCCGGATGCCATGCTGACGGTTTTTTACCTGAACAATCGGCCCTTTGGGAATAAACAGACCCGATACCTGAATGGCGTCAATCAGTGAACCGCCGCTGTTGTTCCGCAGGTCAAGAATCAAACCATCCACCTTTTTCCGGTTGAATTCATCCAGAATGGCCTTGACATCATCGGTGGCGTTCCTGGCCCCGGGTTCGGCAAAATCACGGTAGAAGCGGGGCAGATAAATATATCCGAAAGCTTTTTCCAATTTTTCATCCCGGAGGATAGCGCTTTTGGCAAACGACTCTTCCACAATCACCACGTCCCTGACCAGGGGAACCACCAGGATCTGTTCATCCGGTTTTTTCACCGTCAGATTAACCAATGTCCCCTTCTTGCCACGGATCAGCTTGACCGCATCCACTACCCTCATCCCCACGATATCGACCGGTTCCTCATCGCCCTGGGCCACCTTTAGAATCAGGTCCCCCGGCTGCAGTGTTTTCTGCCGCCACGACGGTCCGCCGGGAATGATGCTGGCTATCTTGACAAAACCATCCTCTTCTCTCAGCAGGGCCCCGATGCCCTCGAACTTGCCGGTCATTTCGATATCAAAATCCTCCTTTTCCTTGGGAGGCAGGTAGTCGGTATGGGGATCAAAAACCTGAACCAGTGCGTTAAAATAAAGCTGAATGGCATCGTTTTTGCAAGCCTGAAGTAGATTGCCCAGCAGGGCCTTGAAACTTTTCAAAACCGCTTTCCGGGCTTTTTCTTCACGTTCCGGTTTGAAATCATTGTTTTTCTCCGCCCGGGACAGGTTGACATAATTGATCAGGCTGTTGTATTTAAAAATCTTCCGCCAATATTCTTTTAATTCTTCCATATTATTACAATAGGATCGCTTCTCCCCGTCCAGTTCTATCGATTCCTGACGGCTGAAATCAAAGGGACGGGAAAGTAACTCATGATAAAAACCCATTACATCACCGATGCGTTGCTCAAGTCGGGCACTAGCCAGATTCATCAGGTCGGTTTTTCCCTCCAGCAATTCATCATCGATACGGGTGAGGTATATTTTAAAATCATCGATATCAGACTGAAGAAAAAAACGCTTGCCGTAATCCAGCATCTTGAGGTATTCGCCGAAAACCTGGCTTGAGAACTCGTCATTGATTTTCTTTTCACTGTAGTGAAAATTTTCCAGGCTCTGTTCGATGACCTGAGAGAGTACCTTTTCCCGGTTGAAACTTTTTGCTGTCAGTCCCAGGTTCAGGGCCAGAAGAAGAATAACCGTTATCCAGATTCCTGTTTTTGTTTTAAGGTTCATGGTCTTTTCCTCATATTATCTTTTATGACCTGTATTGTACATGAAACCGGTATTTATGGCAACCGGTTC
>CAZOWT010000039.1:1663-18168 GCA_964583345.1 uncultured Clostridia bacterium | reverse complement strand
GAGGACTTTTCGGGAATCCGGCGTCCAGTCCATGACAATATAGTCAAAACCACCTCGGGGGGGCATTATTCCCACGTCATTGTAATACGTGAGTTGCCTGGGGGTCCCACCCTCAGATGGCATGACATAAATCTGACGGGAACCAGAATATTCCGCCGAAAAAGCGATCCATTTCCCGTCCGGAGATATTTTGGGAAATATTTCCAGCCCTTCATGAGAGGTCAGTCTCCGGGCAGCCCCCCCGTTTGCGGAAACCGACCAGATATCTCCTGCATATACGAATACAACCAGGTCACCGTTGATATCCGGCGTTCTCAGCAATCGTGCATCCTGTATGCCGAAAACAGTTACCGAAAACAAAAGCAAGATCGAAAAAATCAATGCCGATAAACGTGCTGTTTTCATGAATTCCTCCTTATTGGATAATTTTTTTTCATGTCCGAGCAATTTTTGATTGAATAATATTTTACGGATTTACCAAGGGAATGTTCAGGAAAATATAAAAAAACCGGAGATCAGCTTTTTCGGCAAATCAAAGCCACCGGCCGGATTGTCCGGTTTATTTCTTTCCCGCCAGGGTTCCGAAAAATGAAAAAAACAGGCTGATGCCAAAGAAATAGGCCATGACCGCCAGCAGATTGAGTGTGGGCTGGTTGATTCCGAATCCGCAACCCAGGGAAATGTTTTCCCATTTAGCATAGCTCAAATTCAGGGTAACGAGCTGGGCGATACCGGCCAGCAGCACATAGGCGGCACTGAAAACCAGAGCCGATTTAATGCGTTTCTGCCGGCTGATATCCTGGATAATGATTCCTCCGACAAACAGTGCCAGCGGCAGGCAGAATATACTGATTGCCACCGCAGTGCTCCACTGATCGACATTCAACCAGGTGGTGTGCAAGTGCATTAGCGGGAAGATGGAAATCTGTTCACGGAAAGCATCGAATACGGCCGCTCCCGAAATCCGTCCCCGGATGAAGACACCCAGCAGCAAACCTCCGTAAGAGATGACATAGGAGATCAGGAGACTGGCGATCAATCCGATAAACAGGTTGCCATTTTTCCCTGACCGGTAAGGTTTCTTGATTTCTTTTTCGGGAAGCGGCTGGGTTTTTTCCGGGATGATAACGGTTGCAACCTCCTGTTTTGATCTCATAACCGTTTCTTTTAAGGCTTCGGTTTTGTCGTTTTCGGAAAATTCGGTCCTGATGACGTCCAGTGGATTTACGAAGGTGAACTCATGAACATCAAAACTGATTTTGTCCGCGGTTCTCAATTTCCTTTTTTCCACCTTTATTCCATTCACGAATGTTCCGTTTGTTGAGCCAAGATCCAGGATTTCAAATTCGTCCCCTCGGCGAACGATCTTGGCATGCCGGGCGGATATGGTTGATTCCTTCATTTTTAAGTCGCATTCAGGTGCCCGGCCGATGATAAATTCGTTGCCGGTGATAAAATATTCCCTGTCCTTATAAAGACCTCCGATACCTTCCAGAAAAACCTGCTTTTGATCTCCTTGATCCATTTTTCTCTCCTGTAAGTGGAATTTTAAAGAAATCCCGAGTAAATGTCAAAGCTAAAAATCAATATTTTTTTGTGGTCTCGAATTTAAAAAAATGTTTGATTCGATTGGTCAGAGAATCGGAAATGGAATAAAAAGTGGGCAATATGATCAGGGTAAAAAAGGTGGAGGTGGTTAACCCGCCCAAAATGGCCACGCTGATTGGTGCCCACATCTGGGCCCTTCCCTGCGATGCCTGGAAGAGGGCGGGGAAAAGGACAGGCAGAGCCAGGGGAAGCACCCCGAAAATCGTGGTAATGGCGGTCATGATAATGGGCCTCATCCTGTCTTTGCCTCCCTGAATAATGGCCTGATTCTTTTCCAGGCCCTTCTTTCTCAGGGTGCGGATATGGTCAATCAGGATGATTCCATTATTGACCACGATACCGAACAGGGTGAGCATTCCCAGATAAGAGGTGTTGTTGAGGGTAATGCCGGTAACCGTAAAGAAGAAGGAAACCCCGAATAAGGCCAGGGGTACGGTCAGAAGTATGGTAAAAGGATGAACAAACGATTCGAACAGGGAGGCCATAATGATATAAATAAAAATAAGTGCCAGATAAATGGCCAGCCCGGAACTTTTCTGTGATTCGATGAAGCGCTCCCAGCGTCTGCCGAATCCCCAGGTATATCCTTCTGGAAATGATATGGTTTTCATGACCGCTCTGATTTCGTTGGTGATTTTCATCATACCCTTGGCACTTGAATTGATATAAATTCTCAATTTGGATTTTTTATTCTCCTTTCGGATCGACATGGATCCCATCTTGAATGCAAAAGTGGAAATGGCTGATAGCGGTATGCGTTTATCGGCGGTTCGCAGGCTGATATTTTTAAGATCGTCTTCATTGAATCCCGAATCTTTCTGAACTTTAAGAATGATATCGATTTCCTTGTTTTCGAATTTGAACTTTCCGATCGGGCGGTCCGATATAGAAGACATGATGGTTCGGGCCACCCTGCGGCTGTCCACTCCAGAATTTTCCGCTTTTTCCCGGTTCACCGTAACCAGAAGCTGGGTATCGCCGCCTTCCAGGTCAGATGACATGTCATCGATTTCCTTGATGCTTTTCAAGCGGTTCATGACCTGCGGCACCAGCCCGCTAAGTTTGGAAAAATCCATGCCGATGAGTTCCACCTGAATACCGTGCGAATGTCCCCCACGCCCTCTGGCTTCTCCGAATTCATAGGTAATTCCCGGAGACGGAGGGAATTGATTTAAAATTTCCTTTTTGATCTGGGAAACGGTCGGCCCGGTTTCATGGAGGTACAGGTTGATGTTTCCCCGGTACCGCCCGCGCCGGAGATATTCGGTCCCGTAAAAAGTGGTGATGTGTCGAATGGACAGTTTCTCCCGGTTACGGTCCAGAATGCGTTCATACCGGTTGAATAAATCCTTCATCTGACCGAGGGAAAAACTCCGGGGCATAAAAACTTGCATGGAAATTTCCCGTTCTTCACTGCTGGGCATGAACTCTCTTTCGATATGGGACAACATGATAAATGCGGATACCAGAATCCCGATCGCTACCAGTACGGTGACCAGCTTGGTTTTCCAACTTTTTATGGTCAGATGAATCAGCCTTTCATAGGCTGATGTCAATTTCATCAGCCATCCGGCCTTTTCTTTTGTTTTGCCTTTCAGCAGTTTGCTGCTGGCCAGGGGGATGAAGGTTAGCGAGACGATCAGGGAAGCGACCAGGGCCAGTGATATGGTCAGGGCAAAATCCCCCATCCATCTTCCGAAACTGGTTCCGGAAAGGAAACCGACCGAGATGAATACGACCAGAGTGGTCAGGGTTGAGGCGGTTACCGCCAGTGCCACTTCACTGCTCCCCTGGACTGCTGCCTGGATTCCGTTCAACTTTTTTTCCTGCCGGAGCCGGAAAATGTTTTCCAGGACCACCACCCCGTTATCCACCAGCATGCCCACGGCCATCATTAGTCCGCTGAGTGAAATAATATTGATGGTAATGGAGGCATTGAACAGGGACCGGTAAATATACATCAGGCTGAAGGTAAAAACCACCGACATGGGAATGGCAATGGCAATAATGATGGTACTTTTAAATTTTCTTAAAAAGAATAGCAGGGTTAAAACGGCCAGCAAACCTCCGATCAGGCCGGCAATAGACAGATCTTCCAGGCTGTCGATGATATCCTTGGATTGATCCCGGTAGTACAGGACATCCATTTCCCTGAATGAATTTTCCTTTGTCTTCAGTGCTTCCATGGTGGATTTGACTTTCCGGCACACATCAACCACATTTGCGTTCGAAGCCCGGTAGACCTGAAGGCTGAGAGAATCTCTGCCGTTCAGACGGTAGAAGGATTCTTCTGGCGGGTATTCATAACTGACTGTGGCTACATCCTTAATTTTTAATCCCTTGTCATTCAATGGAAGCTCCCGGATCTGGGTTACAAACTTCAACTCTCCGGGAATCCTGAGGGCGTACCGTTTGTTTTCTTCGACGTAGCCGGCGGAAATGTTAATATTGTTGTTGTTAATGGTATCGATAAGGTCCAGAATCACGATTGAGGAGGAATAGAACAATGCCGGCTTCAGGGTGATGATTAATTGTTTGTTGCGTAATCCCGATATGTCCACATTGGCAACGCCTTCGATTCTTTCCACCATGGGTTTAATGGTGTTTTCAACCAGATCGTAAAGTTTTTCCCGCCCGACCGGGAGTGAAAGGCTGTAGGATATGATCGGGAAATCCGAAGTGGACCATCTGCGGATCCGAACCTTCTCGATGTCGTCGGGCAATTTGTCCCGAATCTGATCGATTTTATCCCGGATCTCCATGGAGGCCAGGTCCATGTTGGTGTTGGTTTCAAATTCACAAAAAATGCTGGAATCGGTTGACGATGAGTTTGAACTGATATTTTTTAAATTGTTGATGGTAGACAAAATATCTTCCAGCGGACGGGTGATGGTCCGTTCGACCTCCTCGGGAGAAGATGAGGGATAGGGCACCGAAACCCGTAATCCCGGGAATGAGGTGTCAGGAAACATCTCCAGGGGGAGTTTAATAATTGAAATGATGCCTATGGTAATGAAAATAAGCATGATCACGATGACGGTAACCGGTTTTTTCAGTGAAAATTCAGGCAGATTCATCTTATTCCAGGCCGGATTTCAGTTCCGGATTTTCTTTTACGGTGATACTGTATGCCAGGGGAATGAAAACCAGGGTGAGAAAGGTCCCGAAAATCAAACCGCCGATCAGGGTAACGGCCAGGGGGATCCGGATTTCAAAACCTTCCTTCATGTCCAGGGCCATTGGAAGCAGCCCCAGAACCGTGGTGGTTGTGGTCATCAGGATGGGTCTCCACCTGACCTGGGCAGCGGTTTTGATGGCTTTCATTTTTGACATGCCTTTCTTCTGCAATTGCCCGGTGTAGTCCACCAGCACAATGGCATTATTGACAATGATGCCCGAAAGAATGACCAGTCCGATCAAAACAATGACATTGATTGAAATTCCGGTTATCAGTCCGGCAATAACCACTCCGATAATTCCCATGGGAATGGTAAACATGATGATAAATGGTTTTTTAAAGGATTCAAACTGGGAAGCCATTACCAGATAAACCAGGAAAATTGCCAGCAGGATGGCAAAAACCATGGATTGAAAGGCCACATCCTTTTCCTGGCTCTGGCCGGCAAGAAACACAGAAAAATCCGCCGGTTTACTGATTTCCCGGGCTATTCTGGATATTTTCTGGCTAACGGTATCCAGATCCGATTCATAAAGGTCTCCGGTAATCACAGCGGATTTCTGCTGGAAAATTCTTCTGATTTCTGCCGGGCCCTCGGTAATATTAATCCTGGCAATGGCTTTCAACGGAACGTTTATCCCCAGACCGTTTCGGATGCTTATCCGCTTGATTTTATCCACCTGGTTGCGGAAATCTTCCGAAATCCTTACCCGGATATCCACTTCCCGGTCACTTTCAATAAATTGGGAGGCAACTTCCCCCTCAACCTTGTTCCTGATCTGACTGCCCACGTCATTGATGGTTAGATTCTGCGAGGCCAGCATGGCCCGGTTAAAAATAATCTGGATTTCGGGATAACCTTCCTCCATGCTGGATTTCAGGTCAATCAATCCGGGAATTTCTTTCATCTTTCCCAGGAGTTCGTCGGATACCTTTTTTAATTCATCCAGGTCATTTCCCGAGACCACCACTTCCAGCGGGGCTTTAAAGGAAAATAACCTGGGCTTGTAGACTTTGGCTTTGAGCCCCTTGAATTCCTCCATGACCGCTCTGACCTTCGACATGACTTGATCTTCTTTTCTCCCCAGGATTCCGCTTTTCAGGCGGATGGTAAACTCGGACAAATTTTCCCTTTCCTCCTGAAATGAAATTCCGCCCCGAGACCCTTTCCCCGCCAGTTCATAAATGCTTTCAATTTCAGGGTATTTTTTTATTTTTTCACTGATCTTGGAAACAACCGACAGGTTTTCCGAAAGTGAAGTGCCGGGTTGAAATTCGACGTTGATCAGAAATTCTCCCTGAGAAATAACCGGAATCAATTCCTTGCCCATAAAGAAATACATCGTCAGCGACAGAACAAATAAAAAGAATACCGAAAAAATGATGATTTTTTTCCGGTTGAAGACAAAATCCTGGAAGTGTTCGTAGCCGGCAAACAGGGCATCATAGATTTTATCGACAGGTTTAAATATTTTTTTAAGAAGATGGTTTAGCCGTTCCCGCGGATTTTTTCGCCTCAGGACCGAATTCAACATGGGGACCAGGGTGAGGGATACCGCCAGTGAAGCCAGCAGGGAAAAGGTAACTGTCAACGCCATATCCTTGAACAGCTGTCCAGCAATGCCTTCCACAAAGATAATGGGGAAAAAAACCGCGACTGTTGTAAAGGTGGAAGCCGTGACCGCCCCGGCAACCTCGGAGGTGCCCTTCAGGGCGGAATCATAAAGATTCATCCCGCTTTCACGGTACCGCTGAATGGCTTCCAGCACCACGATCGAATTATCCACCAGCATTCCGATTCCCAGGGCGAGGCCTCCCAGCGAAATAATATTCAAAGAAATATTGAATGAAAACATCAAAAAAAAGGTGATAATCACCGATAGGGGAATGGCGATTCCTATAATGACGGTACTGCGGATGTTCTTTAAAAAATAAAGCAAAACAAGAATGGCCAGTATTCCGCCGAGTATGGCGGTGTTGATGACTTCGTCTATGGTGCTTTTGATAAATTTGGCTTGATTGGTGATGATCAGGTAGCCCAACCCCCTGGGTTCCAGCACATTTTTATCGATGGTTTCCAGCTTGCTCACCACCGCATCCGCCACCCTGACGGTATTGGCGTCGGCCGCCCGGTAGATCGCGGCTTCGATGCATTCCTTTCCGTTTATGCGGGAGATGACTTTTCTTTCTTTGTATCCCCGGAATACACGGGCAATGGTTCCCAGGGTAATGGGAATTTGATTTCTTTTTTCGATGATGATGTCTTTGATTTCCTCGACGGTTTTGAATTCATTTACCGTTCTGACCAGATACTGGCTGTTTTCCTGTTTCAGAATACCGGCGGAAAGGTTCACGTTTTCCTGAGCCAGGCGGTTTACCACGGTTGAAATGGGGATATTCAACAGGGTGAGCTTTATCTCATCGATATCAATATGGATTTCATCTTCCAGGCCGCCGGAAACCGAGCAGGCGGCTACCCCCTCGATGCTTTCGATGGCCTGCTTGATTTCGGTTTCGGTGATGAAGCGGATTTTGGATAATTCCTGATTCCCGGTAATCCCCAGTTTCATAACCGGTTCGGTGTTGGGGTCATACCGTAAAATAATGGGCTTCTTGACATTGACCGGGAGGGTTAACAGGTCAAGTTTTTCTCTGATTTTTAATATGGCAAAATCCATGTGGGTATTCCAGGCGAATTCAACGGTGACTTCTGACAACTCGGCCCGGGAAATGGATGATATGCCTACCACATTGTCCACAACTCCGACCGCCTCTTCTATTGGTTTTGAAATGATATGTTCGATTTCCGACGGGGCTGTGCCGGGGTATTCGGTTTTTATGGTCAATGCCGGATAAGAAATCGGGGGGAGCAGGTTCAGGGTCAGTTTCGAGTAGGATATGAAACCGAATATAATCGCCGCCAGGCTGAACATAAAAATGGATACCGGATGATTGAGTGAAAAACGAACGATTTTCATCTGGTTCTTTCCGCCATGAGCTTCACCGACATTCCGTTTTCCAAGGTTTCCAGGCCAACGGTTACAATCATTTCATCCGCTTCCAGCCCCTTTTTAACTTCGATATAGTCCCCTTCCGAAATACCGGTGGTGATTTCACGCTTGAAAACCCGGTTCTGTTGGAAAACAAAAACGAATATTTGATTTTGCTGGTAGTAAATGCATTTTTTGGGAATAACCAGAGTGTCCTGGTTGCCACCGATTGCGATTTTGGCTTCGACAAACATCCCGGGTTTGAGGGTTTTGGTCGGATCAAATACCTCAAGGGTTACCTTAACTGTCCCGGACTGGATATCGATTCTGGGATTTATCAGTTTTATATTTCCGACAAAGGTTTTGCCTTTCAGGACATCGGTGGAGATTTCGGCATTCATCCCTTTCTTCAGATGAACCACGTCGATGGTCGGGACATAAACCCGGATGAGCAGGGGAGAAAAATCTTCCACCGTGTAAACCTGCTGGCCGGCCGTTACTCGATCTCCCACTTCTATCAGCCTTTCGGTCACAAATCCTTCGATTGGAGACTTGATCCGGGTATAATTTAACTGGAGTTCCAAATTTTTAAAATTTTCCCGGTTATTTTCATAAGCCAGTTTGGCATTTTTATAATTGGTGTCCGCGGTTTGGTAATCCTGCTCGGAAATAAGTTCTGTTTTTTTTAGTTCCAGGCTGCGATTGAAGTTATTTTCCTCTTCGCGCATTGCCAGTTCCGACTGCTGAAGCTGAATTCTTGCCTGCTGATAACTGATATTGATTTCGGTATCGTCGAGCAAGGCCAGTGGTTCGCCGGTTTTCACATAATCGCCTTCTTCCCTGATGATTTTTTTCGTATAAGCGGCCAGCCTGGAAAAAACCTCGACTCTTTTTTCCGGTTCGACCGTGCCGTTTAGGGTGAGGTTTTCTTTGATGTTTCTTTTCATGACCTTCTCAACCTGAACCAGGGGGGCATCGCTATCTCTCATTTTTAAGAATTCTGCTGCCCGTTCCCCGGGGATTTTGCCTTCCCTGATGTTTTTTTTCATTTTTTCCGAGTTATTCATCTTTCCCGGATCTGTCTGGTTTACCTGGTTTTCCCCGGCTTTTTCCGTTTGTTTGGCGTTACCGGCCGGCGCAATCTGCTTTTCTTCTCGGCCGCAGGTGTCAAGGAATAAAATCAGAAAAACGATGACCGAAACCCATACACTCCATTTTTTCATGCTATCTCCTGGCAAGGCAATAATTTGTCACCTTTTTATCAAATTAATTTATCATATTTAATTATAGATATAAAAACAATTTTTCTCCCTGTTTTCTTGCAGTTTTTTGTTGAAAAAAGATTATACTCTCCGGCCTGCAGTCGTAATCCGGGTGCCAGGAGCTGTTTTGGTCGTGCGGTTGACATCGTTTCTTTATAAATATATAACATTGATGTATAATAAAAAATATGGGCCGGTGCTGGAGGAAACCCTGTGAATGTTAAGCAAAGATAGAATTATTGAGGAAATAAAAAGAGTTGCCGGAAAACTGGGATCGAAATCACTGAAACAAAAGGATTTTGAGCTCAACTCAACCATTCCCATTAATACCGTAAAATATTATCTGGGTTCCTGGGAACAGGCGCTGGAGCAGGCAAATTTGGCTGCCGGCCAGGGGGAGACGAAAAAAGAACCCAAAGAAAGAGAATTAAAGGAAAAAGAGCAAGACAAATTGCTGCTTGAATTGTTGAGGATATTCAATGCATCCGGGGAAGAGCCGACATCCCTTTTGGTTGATACCAAGGGAAGGTACGGTGAACATGAATATCGAAAGCACTGGAAAAGCCTGCATGAGGCATTTCTCCTGGCCAGGAAAAAATTCCCGGAAAAATTCGAACATTTTAAAAAAGAAGATTCATCCATTTCAATTGAGGATGCCGAAAGGGCATTGGAAACATACCCGCTTGCTGACCAGCATGGTGGAGGTGAGGAGGAGAACATGGGAGAATCGAAAGTAAAATATATTCCCCGGACCATCAAACCCAAACAGGGCAAAAAAAGATCAAGAAAGGTCGGGGAACCGATAAATTTTCGCAGCATAAAACATGCACCGGTCGAGAAAATGGGTGTGGTTTTTTTATTCAGCATGGTCGCTGCCGAGCTGGGATTTGCCGTGGAATCGATCAGCCCGGATTTTCCGGATTGCGAAGGCAAACGATGTGTGGATCTGGAAAATGAGCGGTGGGAGCATGTTCGAATCCAGATTGAATACAAAAGCTCTGACTTACAGAAACAGGAATGGAATGAGAATGAATGCGATATCCTGATATGCTGGATTCATGACTGGGACGATTGTCCCATTGAAATTCTAGAACTTAAATCGGAAATATCCAGATTCGAGCAATTTGACCTTGACTAAAACAAGGGAGGATTTTATGGTTTTCTCGATCTGAGAAGGGTGGTTAGGGAATGAGGATCATACCAGTGGCTTCCGGAAAAGGCGGAGTGGGGAAGACCACTGTGGCCCTTAATCTGGCGCTCACCCTTTCCCGTCAGTACCGAACCGTACTCATCGACCTGGATGCAGGGACATCAAGTCTCAGGAATTTCCTGGAAATGAATATCAACAAAGATTTGTATCATTTTCTGAAAAAAGAGGTTCCCATTGAAAAATGCATGGTCGCTCTCAACCGGAGTCTTGACCCCGAACATCTTTTTGACGGTTTCCGGTTGATTGCCTCACCAAAAAATTTCATTTCCGAAATGGTCAATCTGAATACCCAGTCGAAGGCAAAGCTCATTCGGGGGATAAACAGCCTGGAGGCAGACTATGTGATTATGGATATAAAAGCCGGTCTCGATTCCCAGGTTCTGGACTTTCTTCCCATCAACAATACCGGTATTCTGGTTTTTACCCCGCAGATGAAGGCGGCAACGGCGCCGGCAGCCGAAATGGTCAGGGCAATCCTGTTCCGGGTCTGCCGGATTTTGCTGAACCAGCGGGGGCAGCGGATATCCGAACAGAGTGGGATCGGGGATAAAGATTTCTCCGTCATCCGGCAGATTGTGGACCGGCTTGAAGATTCATATTCGCGGACGATTCACCATTTTGATGATTTTTTTCTGGTTCTCGACTCCCGGTTCCCGGGAAGTCCGATTTTGTCCCTGTTGAAACGGCTGATCGAAAATTTCAGGGTTTATTTTGTCCTGAATCAGTTCAATGGCGTTGAAGAATCGGCGGAAAATATCATCAAACCTTTTGTGGAGAAGATACATGCCCTGGTATCTCCGCAGTTGAATATCACCAACCTGGGCTGGGTGGTTTACAACGAGGAAATACGCAGTTCGGGTGAATACGGGTTACCCTATCTGGTGATGCAGCATTATCGCCGGAAGCCTCAGATATCGGAACAGGATCGGTTGGATGCCGAACTCCGGAAAATGGTCGGCCTGGACGTCAGGAAACGTGAAGAGACAAATCAAGAGCCGGGAATTTCATCAGAAAATAATGAGATTACCCTTCAGGTGGATGTGCTCAATCGAATGTACGCTCAGGGTAAAAGTCGCGATCCGGAAGCCAATTTTGATTTTATTGCCGCCCGTCTCAAAGCCCTGGGGGCCAGCAGCATTCATTACTGCGGCATGCGGCGCATTCTCAGCGAAAAAGAGATCGCCGCTGTTTTTTCACAAAAATTGAAATAACCGGCGCCCTGACGATTCGGTTGATTACCGAATGAAAATTTTTTGGTGAAATCTGGCCTATAAAAACCGAATTTCCCCAATCAGCCGGAATTATTCGGTCAGTAGTTCTTCGATAGCCTTTTTTAACTGGTCCTTGGTCAGGCCGAAATGGCGGAGTGTTCCCTGTTTGTCAATCAGCCAGTAGGAGGGGATTGAATTCACGCCGTAAAGCTGGGCGGTTTCGTCCTTCCAGCCCTGACCGGAAAAGGCGATGTTCCAGGGCAGCTTTTCCTGCTGGATGAAGGCGGCTAATTTTTCCCGGCTGTCATCCAGGCTGATTCCGATGATATCAAAACCTTTCGGGTTCAATTCCTGATAATACTTTTTCAGTTCCGGAATCCCGGCCCGGCAGGGTCCGCACCAGGTCGCCCAAAAATCGATCAGAATCACCTTTCCCTTCTTCTGGCCAAGGGAGAAGGTCTCATCTGAAAGGAGTTTGACACTGAAATCTTTGGCTGCTTTGTTAATGCCGATTTTTTCCTGGATCTGTGCCACCGCTTTCTGGAAACGGGCATTATCCCGGATCAGGGCGAATTCATCCTCGTAAAGAAACATGTAGGATATGAAACCCCGGTTAATCGCTTCATCCAGCCAGTCCAGCGCTTTCTCTTTGTTATTCAGTTTGATATAGAGTTCGATTAGATCAAAACAACTCCAGGGCGATTTTTTTGTGGAAATTTTTTCTTTTTCCAGGGCGACATCCAGCGCTTCCGCATATTTCCCCTGCATTTTCAGGACGTAAAATTTGGCGCCCAGCAATTCGTTTTGGTCTTTGATATTGGCTTCGATATGGGTCAGAGCCTCGTCGTACTTTTTCAATTCGAGCAGGGCATAGAATTTCCATCTGAGCAATCGCTGGTTCTCCTTGTATTGTTCAAGACCCTTGTCAATCAATTCCAGGGCCTTGGTGAAATTTTTCTGGTCGTAGTATTTGCCGATCTCCTGCATGAGTTCTTTTTCATCAGCCATCAAGCCGATCATCAGGATTGATACCAACAACACCATCACAATTGTTTTTTTCATGTTGACTCCTTTTTTGGAATTTTTTATTTTAATACAGGTCCCCGTAAAATACAACTGAAAAAGTTTTATTTAATCTGGATTTTTCTCCAGAGATTTTCAATGGGGAAACCGGTGTGGTATGATGGTTTCATAACCGGATTCTGCATGGCCAAAAAAGAGAAAATTCTGTCATTCATGGAACTGGTCAAAATGAGACGGAGCATCCGCCATTATGATTTGAAGCCGGTCCCCCGCCACTTGATTGATTCCTGCCTGGAGGCTGTTTGCTGGGCGCCTTCGGCCTGCCATTCCCAGCCCTGGTCCTTTGTGGTGGTCGATGATGAAAAAACCAAAGAGTCGATCGTCAGTCAGGCCTGTTCCGGGATTTATAAAATGAATGCCTTTGCCAGGGAGGCACCGGTTTTGATTGTGGCCATAACCGAACGTTCCAAAGCTATTGCCCGGCTGGGAGGGCGGCTGAGACGGGTCAATTACGGATTGATCGATATCGGAATAGCCTGCGAACATCTGGTATTAAGGGCGGTCGAACTCGGATTGGGGACCTGCTGGCTGGGGTGGTTCAATGAAAAAGCGGTGAAAGACATACTGGGGCTGGCAAGGTCCCAGCGGGTGGATGTCATGATCAGCCTGGGATACCCGAAAGCGGGCGGTGAAAGCGAAAAAGTTCGAAAATCATTGGAAAAAATCAGGCGCTATTGCTGAGGGCCTGAAAAAATTTCCCCGGTCGCGGTGTCAGTGACGAAATTGTAATCCGGAGAAAAATCTGCTAAACTCTAATCATTAAGGAGAATATCATGAATTCCAATACCGAAAACCAGGATTTTGGGAATCGCATCGCTCAGTTGCAGGAAAAATTATCCGATCCCGGTTTTGATTATTTTCAACTGCTGGGCGTAACCAGGACAGCCACATCAAAAGATATTGAAAACGCCTACGGGGTATGCCGGACTGAATTTTCCGATGAAAAGATAATGAAGTTGGCTAACCCTGATTTGGAGCAGAAGGCCAGGAGGATTGCCTTAAAAATAAAAAGGGCGTATGAGGTGCTGATCGATTATAAACAGAGGGCGGAGTATGAAAAACGGGGTTTTCGCGAGGCAACGGCAGCGGATGAAAAAGAAGAAGATCCGCTGGAAATCGCCAGGACGCTTTACCGGAAGGCCAAGACGCTTTACACCAGGCAGGATTTCAATATGGCCATTTCCGCCCTGGAACAGTCCATTCGCCTTGATCCGGCAAAACCTGACTTTTATTACCTACTGGGTGTATGCCAGTCGCAGTTTCCGGTTTTGAAACGGGAAGCGGAAAAAAATCTGTTGAAGGCGGCGGAACTGGAACCCTGGAATGCGGAACATTGGGCCGCACTGGGAATGATCTTTTATTCCGAGAAGTTGTTCACCAAGGCTGAATCCTATTTCCGAAAGGCATTATCTCTGGAACCCGGCCATGAACTGGCCAGGAAAAAACTGGTTGAAATCGTCGGTCCGGAGAAAAAAACGATGGATTTGGTGAAGGAAGGGTTGCAGAAAGTCTTTCCCTCCTTTTTTAAGAAAAAAAAGAAATAGCACAGTGCCATCTGAATCCGGTCGGGAAAAAAAGGAATCCCAAAACGGTTTCCGGCGATTTCTCTGCGCTTGACCGTCGGGGACGGTTATAATATAATTGCACAAAGTGACACCCGAGAAAAAAATCATTTTGGTCAGACATGGTACGACTGCCTATAATGAGGCGGATATCCTGCAGGGCCGGATTGACAATCCGTTGAGCCCCCGGGGGATTGAAGAATGCCGGCTTTTGGCTGAAGCTCTGGAAAGGGAAGAGTTGGATATCATTTTCCATTCTTCCTTAAAAAGGGCCAGACAAACCGCTGAAATCGTGAATAAATCCCGCAAGGTGGGGTGCAAATCTGTGGAATCTTTTGTTGAAATTGACCTGGGAGAATGGGAGGGGATTCCGTACCCGACCGTGGTGGATCAGAATCCAGCCTTCTTCGAGCAATGGCTCTCGGATCCGTCGGTTGCAATTCCCGGCGGAGAAAGTTTTCTTCAGGTTTTCGAGCGGGTCGGACCGGGTGTCAGGGAGGTTCTGGATTCCGGGTATGATCATGTTTTGATTGTCGGTCACGCCACGGTGAATCGCGGGATTCTGGCAAACCTTTTGAAAATGGAACCGGCCGTTGCCCGGTTGTTCCGCATGCGGAATGCTTCTTATTCAAAATTGATGATTCAGACCAATTCCCGGTCCCGGCGGATCCTGGTCGAAAACTGGAACGTTACCGCTCATCTCAAGGATCTTCAATGAAATATCTGCAGATAGAACTAAGCGAAAAACTGGTTCAGGTACTCAAGAAGGGTTTTCCCGTTTCTTCCGAAGATATTCAGTTTTCCATCCCTCCGGATCAAAAGTTCGGGGATCTGTCCACCACGCTTCCTTTTATCCTGGCAAAAAAGACCAAACGGAAGCCCCAGGATATCGGAGAAGAGATTATTCGGCATATTGGCGGGCTTTTTGATTTTATCTCGGATGTAAAACTGGCCGGAGGCGGTTTTTTAAATTTTCATATCAAAAAAGATTTTTTTCTTTCTTATCTGATCAAGCATGCCGACCGTAAACCTCCGAATCAGAAGAAAAAAGTGATTGTGGAACACACCAGTATCAATCCGAATAAATCAGCCCATATCGGACATCTGAGAAATTCCTGTCTGGGGGATATCCTGGCCAGGAGTCTGAAGTACAACGGATTTGATGTCGAGATTCAGAATTATATCGATGATACCGGTGTTCAGGTAGCCGATGTGGTCTGGGGCTTGCTCATCCATCAGAAAAAGTCCATTGACCAGATAAGGAAAATAAAAAATCTGGCTGCTTATTTATGGGAATTATACGCCCAGGTTCACCGAATGGCAGAAAAAAATCAGGATATTGTTCGGCAAAT
Organism: uncultured Clostridia bacterium; assembly: GCA_964583345.1. Taxonomy (GTDB): domain Bacteria; phylum Acidobacteriota; class Aminicenantia; order UBA2199; family UBA2199; genus CAZOWT01. The sequence goes on along the minus strand of CAZOWT010000039.1, from coordinate 2,712 downwards.
CCGGGTGGTTTTAAAAAAAATCGAGAACAAGACCAATCCCGAATTTGAGGTTAGTGATTTTATTTCCAAGGATGTGTTGCGCAATCACATCGAATTGATGGACCGGATGGGGATTCGCTATGATCTGCTGGTGAGGGAAAGCGATATCATCGAACTTGATTTTTTTAACTTGGCCGCCGAAATCCTCAAAAACAGGAAGGTGATGTACGCATCCCGGGATCCGGAGAAAAAAGGATGCTGGGTTATCCGGTATGAACGGGAAAATATCGAAAAAATAATCGTCAGGTCCGATTCGACGGTCACCTATATCGGGAAAGATATTGCCTACGCCCTGTGGAAGCTGGATCTATTGCAGCGGGATTTTTTCTACCGCCTATTTTACCGTTATCCGGATGCCAGGAAGCTCTACATAACCAGTGCCGAAACGGATTCCGGAGATTTTCACTTTGGCAGAGCCAAAAAGGTTTACAATGTGATCGGCCAGCGCCAGGCTTATCTGCAAAATATTATTTCCCAGGTTCTGGATGAAATCGGTTCGGATGATCCGGGTGAAAACTTCATTCATTTTTCTTATGAAATGGTAAGCCTGACTCCCCGGTGTGTCCAGGAAATGGGTTTTGCCATTTCCCCGGAAGATCAACGGAAAGCTCATGTGGATGTTTCCGGTCGGAAAGGGATTGCGGTGAAAGCCGATGACCTTATTGAAAAATTGACCGAGAAATCCCTTCAGGAAGTCCGGCAGCGTAATCCGGCTATGCAGACTGACCGGGCGCTTAAGATTGCCCGTGACATTGCCGTCGGCGCATTGCGCTATTTCATGATCAAATTTAACTCCAATTCGGTTATTGCATTTGATTTTCATGATGCCCTGTCTTTTGAAGGCGATACCGGTCCATACCTGCAGTATACCCTGGTCAGGTTGAACAGCATCTTCAGGAAATTAGCCGATCCGGTCGTTGATTTTGTAAAAATGGATCAGAAGATTTCCGTGCTGGATGAAAATGAACTGAAGCTGGTTCATGACATTTTGCTGCATGCCTCCATGATGG
>CAZOWT010000039.1:0-1653 GCA_964583345.1 uncultured Clostridia bacterium | reverse complement strand
CAGTCATGAACTGTCCATCATTACCAGCTACACCTATCTGCTTTGCCAGAAATGCAACCACTACTACCACCTGTTCCCCGTCATATCCGAGAAACGTGATGAGGTGAAGCAGCTGCGACTGAGCCTGATTTTTATTATTAAAAGGAAACTCGAGGTTCTTTTTGATATCATCGGAATTCCGGTACCCGAGCGAATGTAAGCCGGGCATTGGCGGGCGCAGAACCTTAACCTCTCTTATCGAACCTGGAACCGAAAATGGTTGATCGGAAAATTTCCCCCGAGACACCGGCGATTTTCCGAGAGAATGGGAACCCGGCATCAAGGCCGAAAAAAAATCAGACCGGAACTTTTTTCTTCTTTCGACGTTATACCAATATGATAAGAAAACAGGAGGAGCCATGAAGAATTTTAACTTCAAATATTTGTCATTGACGGTTATGATGATGTTTATTTTTCTTTTTAATTCCTGCTATCTGGATGAAGAAAGTGTCCACGGAACTTTGGAAAAGACTTTCCCGGTCAAGGAGGGCGGTAACTTGCTGGTCAATACCGATATCGGTTCCATCGAGGTCGATACCGGTTCGGAGCCAATGGTTTCGATAAAGGTTTTCAGGAAGGTGCGTTCAAGCAGCCGGAAAAAAGCGGAAAGAATACTCGGGGATTTTGTGGTGGATATGAGGAAAGAAGGGAATGATGTGATGGTGACGGCTGATTACAAACATTCAAGAAGGTGGTTTTCCTGGTTTCAATCCAACCGGCTTAGCGTTCGTTTTGTCATTACCGTTCCCGCTGTTTTCAATGTGGATTTGCGGACATCGGGCGGGAAAATAACGGTAAGCGACCTGGAAGGGGAAGTGAAAAGCCGGACATCGGGAGGAAGCCTGAGATTCGGGATGATCAAGGGCCCGGTTTACGGGCGGACATCGGGAGGAAGCATTCGATTGAACGGCTGCCGGGGAGAAGCTGAAATCCGGACATCAGGAGGCAGTATTACCATCGGGCAGGCTGAAGGCAAGGTTGACGCCCATACCTCGGGAGGATCGATCAGCGTGGAAGAGGTGCAGGGAACCATACTGGCCAGTACGTCGGGAGGATCAATCAAAGCCAGGATTTCCAAACAACCTGCTGCCGATTGTCGTTTGACAACATCAGGTGGTTCGATTACCGTATATCTGCTAAAGGAATTCAAATTGGATCTGGATGCCAAAACCAGCGGTGGCCGTGTCTATACAGATTTTCCGATTATGGTATCGGGCACGATTAGCCGGAGGATGTTGCGGGGAACTGTCAATGGTGGTGGCCCCGAATTTTATCTGAGAACTTCCGGCGGCAGTATTTACATAAAAAAAATTGATTAACAGCTGTTAACCGAAATAAAACCCGGCAGAAAGGAGTCCCGCATCCAGCCGGGAAGCGGTTGATTTTGACGTCCCGGTCTGGTATAAGTGAATCATGGCTGACGGCAAACTCCCGGCTGACAGGGAAACGAATCCGGCTGAAAAAGCCGGTGAAACGTATCCGGAAAAAACCCGCCACCCGGCCCGGAAAATTTTCCTGATTTTGATTACGGTCATTTTGATCGCTTCCACGGTCTGGATCCATATCTCCAGGTATCGAAATCAGAGGGACCTGGAATCGATCAGGCGTGAATAC
>CAZOWT010000038.1:0-18330 GCA_964583345.1 uncultured Clostridia bacterium | reverse complement strand
CTAACCCCGGTTATCCGGACTCCATATCATGCCCCCACCTGAAAAAGTTCCCAGGAAAAAACTGATCGATGTCCTGGATAACCTGCACACCAAGTATTTATCACTGTCGGACCAGCTTTCCATGCCAGAAATTATCAACAATCCGCAGCAATTCAGGAAGCTGTCCATTGAAATTTCCACCCTCAGACCCCTGGAAGAAAAATATGCGGCATTCAAGAAACTCATCACCCAAAAGGGCGAAGCCGAAACGTTATTGGAAAATTCCGATGAAAATGACATGAAAATTTTGGCCCGGGAAGAAATTGACGATTTGGACCGGAAGATAATGGAATTTGAACAGGACATTATCCGGCGACTTGCTACCGATCAGGTTGATGAAAACAGAAATGTCTTTCTGGAAATCAGAGCCGGGGCCGGGGGCAATGAAGCTTCTCTCTTTGCTTCTGACCTTCTCAGGATGTATATCAGAATAGCCGAAAGAAAAAATTTGAAATCCGAAGTGATTTCCACCACCTACTCATCTATCGGCGGAATCAAGGAAATCATACTCTATGTAAAAGGAAATGTCGTCAACAAATATTTTCAGTTCGAAAGCGGCGTTCACCGGGTTCAGAGGGTTCCAGTCACTGAAGCCAGCGGCCGGATCCATACCTCCACCGTCACCGTGGCGGTCATGCCCGAAGTGGAAGACCTGGAAATCGATATCAATCCCAGAGACCTCCGGATCGACACCTTTTCCGCGTCCGGTCCCGGCGGCCAGCATGTCAACCGGACCCAGTCGGCCATCCGAATCACCCATAACCCGACCGGCATTGTGGTCACCTGCCAGGATGAAAAGTCCCAGCATAAAAACAAGGATAAGGCCATAAAAATTCTGAAAGCGCGCCTTTACGATTACGAAAAAGCCAAGCAGCATGATTCCCAGGCCAGCCAGCGAAAATCACAGGTGGGCACGGGAGAACGTTCGGAAAAAATCAGAACCTATAATTTCCCCCAGAACCGGGTTACCGATCACCGCATCACCGGAAGAAATTTTAACCTGGAAACCATTCTGGATGGCAGCCTGGAGAACCTTTACAACGAATTGCTCGATATTCAGTCCAAAAAGAATTTTGAAGACAAAATCTCCAAAATAATTGCCTAGTGCGCTATTCGGATCTCTACCATCAATCCGTAAAAAATTTTATCCGACCCGGAAACCAGCCATCTGACAACACCGCTGCTGCCTTTGATATTCAAATCCTGATCGAAAAAACATTCGACCTTTCCCGTTCGGAATTCTGGGTAAAGAAAAATGAAACCATTGATGATCAGAATCGATTGGATCGCTTCAACCGGAACTTCAGACGACTCCAAAACCGGGAGCCGCTCGCCTACATCATCAGGGAAAAATATTTTTTTAATGATACATTCTATGTTAACCGAAAAGTTTTGATCCCCCGTCCCGAAACCGAATTGCTGGTCGCCAAAGCAATAGCGTGTTGCCTAAATCCAACACATATTTTGGAAATCGGGGCCGGTTGCGGGAATATTGCCATCTCGATAGCAAAATATACCGATCTTCCGGTTTTTGCCACCGAAATCCAGACGGGAGCATTTCAGGTATTTAAAAAAAACATCATGATGCATCACCAGGCTGAGAAAGTCATTCCGATTCTGGCCGATCTGTTTCCTCCCGAAAAAAGACAGTTTGATTTGATTATCTCCAATCCCCCCTATCTCTCCCGGGATGAATGGGACAACCTCCCTGTCCATATCCGGGATTTCGAACCCCGAATGGCACTGGTCGGCGGGCCCAATGGTTATGAGGTGATCGAACGCATCATCGCCGGAGCCGGTAAATTTTTGAAAACCGGCGGAAGGATTTTTATTGAAATCGGTTTCAACCAGAAACCTGTTGTTAATCGAATGTTTGAAAACCACGGGTTCCGGGAAATCCGATTCTTCAAAGACTTCAACCATATTTTTCGACTGGCTGCCGGGCGGCTGTGAATATATTATTCGTCAATCCCTATATTTTTGATTTTTCCGCCTATGACCTGTGGCTTCGTCCCCTCGGACTGCTGTATATGGCCTCGGTGATTAAAAAATATACAAATTGCGGAACATACTGGATCGATACCCTGGACAGGTTCCAGGATATGGCCCCGAACCATCCGAATACCGGAATCGGAGACGGCCGAGGCAAATTCCACCGGGAGATCATATCGAAACCGGAAATCTTCAAGCAAGTCCCCCGAAACTATTCCCGTTACGGGATGCCGATTGAACATTTCAAAAACAAATTGAAGCAATTGCCTGAAATGGACATGATTTTCATGACATCCCTTATGACTTACTGGATAGAAGGAATCGTTTTTACCATCGAATGTATCCGGGAAAGATTTCCACGTGCAGAGATAGTGCTGGGAGGCATCCTGCCCACGCTGCTGCCCGCCATTCTGAAACACCATATACCGGTTGACCATATCATATCTGGAGCCGGCGAGAATCAAGTTCTGGATTTTTTAAAGAGCCGGCAGGCCAGGGTCAGGCGTCACCCCGATTTCCGTGACATTGACCGGATTCCCTTACCGGCAAACGAATTCCTGTCAAATCCGAAAATTCTGCCCCTGATGACCTCCCGGGGTTGCCCATATACCTGTACCTACTGCGCCACAAAACTCCTGAATCGGGATTTCCATGAACGGTCTCCCCGTCTGGTCCGGAATGAAATCGAGTTCATGTCCGGTCAATACGATACCGAACATTTCGTTATTTTCGACGATGCGCTGCTGGTCAACCAGAACCGGCGATTTCACCGGATTTTCAACCGCATTGAAACCATCACCACCGCCCGATTCCATACCCCCAACGGTCTGCATGCAAAGGAAATCCGTCCGGAAACCGCAGAAAGGCTTTTTCAATTCGGCTTTAAAACCATCAGGCTTGGTTTTGAATCCATAAAGCCTGAAATTTTATGCAACAGCGCCCACAAAGTTAATATGGAAGAGATGGCCCGGGCGGTCATCAATCTGGAGAATGCCGGCTACCGTAGAGGTGAAATAGAGGTTTACATTTTATTCGGGATGGTCAACCAGAGCAGAAAAGATCTGGAAGAAACCCTGTTTTTCGTCAGGGATCTGGGTGTGGTTCCCCGTTTGTCTTTTTTTTCTCCGGTTCCGGGAACCAGGGAGTTTATAAACCTGCAAAATAAAGGCGTGCTTTCCACACCGGTGAATGTGCTGGAAACCAATAAAACCTATTTTGTCTATCAAAAATCAGGCCTTTCTCATCAGAATATTCAATCGATTAAGGACCTGACCAACCGGATCGCCATTCAGAATAAAAGTGTCACTGAAACATAGGCAGCGATATTTTATACTTCACAACTTTCATATCCCCCTTCCTATCCTGAATGGCTGCATACAGATATCCATTTTTCATGACCATGTTATAATCATAGGTCGTGTATATTTCTTCTCCCTTATCAGGCTTAAAACAAGTCCGGTATTGATAGGTGCCGTCAGGTAAAAAAATATCAATTTTCTGTTCTTGAACATATTCTTCGAAATTCATCTTAAAAACCAGCAGCCATCCATTCTCAACATGAATTTGGTTAAAATAGGTCAAGGCTTTGGGAAGCCTGTTCCACATTCTTTTGGACAGATTCATTTCCCGGTTGATTTTTCTTTTCATCTGACTGTTAAGTATTGTAGGTATACGTTTCAGAGAAATCCGGTTTTTAATGGTTCCATTCAGATCGGAAACCAGGATTTGGTATCGGTTATTCACACCATAATAGAGCATTTTGTCCCGGTAATCAAAATCGAATTCATACCGCGGAGTAAGAGGGGGAATGACGATCATAATCATCCGGTCTTGAGCAGGAAATTGCCCCCGGATATAATCGGGGATCTCACAAACCGATAGAACGGATCGCTTCATAGCATTCACCCGCTTAATCTCGGATTTTTTGGTGTCCGATACGACCGAAATATACTCCTCATCGTTGATGAACAATCTGGGTAGCCCGAAATCCGCGGACAATAAAACCGTATTCAAATATACACCTCTGGCGGTGAAATAATGTAATCGTGAATAATCCACCACAATAAATTTATCATCAATACCAAAAACAACACTCTGATTTTTTACCTCTCCCGGCCCTTCGCCTTTCCTGCCGAAACTGGCGATATACCGACCGTCGTTATCAAAAATATAGTTTTTTCTATGTTTGTAATCAAAGATGCAAATGATCCCGTTTTCCAGCACCGCCGCCACATTGGGTATTGCCATTGATTTGGAACCATACCGGGAAACCTCCCAGATTTTTTTAATTTTTAAATCCCAAACTCCGTTCAGAGGAACATCTTTATTTATAATTTCAGAAAAAAGAGATGTAGCGATCAATAAAAGAAAAAGAAATGAATATTTGGAATAGCGATTTTTAAACATTAACCCTCATTTATTTCCTGCAGAATCGATTCCATCTGGGTTTCGGAAATATTGTTTTGCAGGCATTCAAGGCATTGATAGTACCGGTTGAATCCCTCCCGGTACCTGGGCCTGAATTTATGAAATGTCTGCTTCCGGCAATGGTCGCAAAAGACCTCATATCCCAAGTTTTTCCAGTTGGGGTCATCGATGATTTTTCGCTTTCTCAGACACCAGTTCCATACACCGGCACAGGCCAGGCAATCGGTCAGGGCTCGATGCGGTTGGCCCAGTTCTTCGATTTTCCTGCCCGTCGATACATTAAAAGCCTTGGAAAGGGGAAAACGCTGACTGGAAAAATGGCCCTCAAGTTCTTCATAAACAAAAATAAATTCCTTCATGCAACAGGATATCTTGACATTTTCCCAGATCTCTTCGGGGAAAAACCGGGTGTCAAAATCGGCATTGTAAATCACAACCTGTCCGGTTCCATCCAGAATCTTCCGTATTGAAGGCAGCAAATCTTCAATAACCGGAGACTCCTGAACCATACCGTCATGAATCCCGTGAATGTTTATAACCGTTTCCGGGATATTCATCATGGGGTTGACCAGGGTGTTGAGCAACATATTTCCGGTCGAATCGATGATGGCCAACTCGACGATTTTATCCCGGGGGGGATTCAATCCCGTGGTTTCGGTATCCAGAAAAATAACCTGTTTCTTATTCAAGGCAGTCTCATCAACTCCAAGCCATTTTACCATATTCCCCCTCTGTTTTTCATGCGATTGTCCGCTAAACCGCCAGCAACTGGATAAGGAGCCTTTTAGCTGACAAAATATTCGACGCCATAACCGTTTCAGGAAAGGTGTGACACTCCATTCTTCCTTTATAATTTCCCCGGATCTTTTTCCTCGAGATAAGATAGATATGTTTAATGTTCAGGATATTCCCGTATGTGCCGTAGATATTCCTCATTTCGGCGCCCAGTTTCCGGAGATTATTCGACTTCATTTCCAGGGCATAAACATTGCAATACGGGGGAAGAGAAAACCAGCTGCGGTATTTCAGTTCCCTCTGGAAAAATTTCTCCTCGTCTGCCACCAACTGCAAGGAATAATGAAAATGAAACACGGAAAAAATATCAATGATACCCTTTTCCCTCACCAGCTCCTTTAATTCCGATACCATGGAAAATATCATTTCCCCGGTATTGAAATCGTTCATACTGAAGACGGATTCAGGACGAAAATAAATCACCACATCGAACATATTTTTAAAAAAAGGATTAATGACAACCGTGGTCGATATCACAATCTGCCGCTTTCCAATCGTTTCCACAACCGAATCGATGTTTTCCGTGTTATCGGCCGTCAGTGTAAAAACCCCGCTTTCGGTCAATTTTTTTTGAATCACATCCCGCATACCGGAAACGCTGATATCCTTTAATTCCACCAATTCCTTCCGGCAGGTCGAACAGTCCCTTAATGACTGAGCCCTGAAATCACACCGGGAACAGGCAATGCCATTTTCGTGGCTGATTTTCAGGAATCCATGGCAAACCGGACAGGATTGTATTTTTTTGCAAGACGGGCAGAACAGATAGGAGGAGGTTTTTTTCCGGTGGACCACCAGCAGAATTTTCTTCTTTTCCAGAAAATACATCTTCAGGAGTTCCAGTAACTGTTCGGGAATTCCTCTCTCCCGGCTGGGCAGACGGCGGATATTCATTGTCACCTGCCGATCTTGACGATGGTCTTCCACTTGAATCTGATTCCGGTGCAGATAGGCACGGGAATTAAAGGTAGAAAAACCCTCAATAAACGGAACCTTCTCCTTTTCCGCTTTCAGTCTGGCGATATGGTTTAAATTAAAATCGCTGTAAGCGCTTTTCTGGTAGAGGGTAGAACCCGCCCTTTCGCATATGATACAGCCCGGATTTTTCACCGGAACCATAATGGCGGATAACCCACCAGCCAGGATGAGACATTTTCCTTTCACCGCCCTAAACCAGATTCGTTCCCGCTCTGCCGGTTTTTGCCGGGAATGATACCATTCCATTCCATCGAGCAAACGTGAAAAAAAAAGGGCGGTCAACTGGTCCGGGGTAATAAAAAGCACACACTGGTTTTTCCCGGAGGCTTCATGGATAAGATCACGGTACCGGTTAAGCCGGTCATCATCCAGCAACAACCGATATTGAAAAGAGAGGGAATCGGTCATTTTTTTTCTTTCCGGCAATTCCTTCTGGTTTTCATGCCGGTAAAAAAAACGGATCGCCGAATCCCGGGATAATTTTTCCAGATCATTCAAAGACCACTTGATTAATTTTTGGTCTTTATCACCATGGCTGAAAAGCAGATGGTGAATAGATTTCCATCTGGGAGGGAGGGAATAATCCAGCACCATTCCCAGAGAAACGAAATACGATTCCGAAACCGCCCGGGAAAATTCCATCTGCGTTGTGCCGGGAAGAATCAAATCATTGATAATCCCGATGATGCGCTTGACCTTCCCTGAATAGGCGGAATGAAGCCCGGTAACCCAACCGGTGCTGATCCGGTTCCCGACCGGGATGACCACCCGCATTCCCGGGCCTATATCGGCTTCATTTCCCCGGAATTCATAGGTAAAATTTTCGAAGATATTCAGAGAGGGTGATACCTGTATCAGCAATGTTCAATCCCGATATCGGATCATTAAGATTATGACCTTCTTTTCAGGGAGAAACATCATGAATGATTTGAATGACCTTTTGCATGTCTTCCCAAATTTTCCATTTTGCTGCCGAAATTTCATCTTTTGTTTTCTGATGGAGAATGAAGGCGGGGTGGAAAGTGGGAACAACCGGTATTCCGTTATAGTTGAATATTTGCCCCCTGACCCGGGTAATCGGGAAACTGCCGCCTATAAGATTCTCCAGGGCCACCTTGCCCAGACAAACCAGGACTCTGGGTTTCATGATTTCAATCTGCTTTTTCAGAAATGGCAAACAGGAATCAACCTCTTCTTTTAATGGATTGCGGTTGTTCGGTGGGCGGCATTTGACAATATTTCCAATAAATACCGATTGTCTGGAATAGCCCATTCTGGTTATTACCCTGTCAAGCAACTGGCCTGCTTTCCCGATAAAAGGCCGGCCGAACCTGTCCTCGGTTTCCCCCGGCCCTTCCCCGATAAAAAAAATATCAGGAGTCAGTGATCCTTCGCCGGGGACATAGTTCCTCTTTGTCTTATGGAGGTCGCAGCGGGTACAGTTTCTGATGTCATGGTTGACCTCGCTGATGGCAAATGCCGGATCATCTTGTTTAACCCTTAAGAAATCCACCCCGATCTCCTGATAAAACTTCAGGATCTCAATAAAATCATTTCCATTAAAACTGGCCATGGGTTAACTCTGTTTGCCGGTATATAACTCAAAAATTTTATCCCAGATCCGAGCGGCAATTGCTGATTTTTTCATCCGGGGCAATGGTTGTATTTCCCCGGCAGTCATCAGATAAACCTGATTAAAATCCACATTAAAAGCCGGATTTTCAGATGAAATCTGATTCAAAACCAATAGATCCAGATTTTTTTGCTCCAGTTTTTTCCTGGCATTTTTAAAAATATTTTCGGTTTCGGCGGCAAATCCAACCAGAATCTGATTTTCCCTTTTCCTGGACCCCAGTTCCCGCAGGATATCCGGATTTTTTTCCAGTTTCAGGATCATCCTGCCGCCGCTTTTTTTTATTTTCTGATCGGAATAATCTGTCACCTTAAAGTCGCAGACTGCCGCAGCCATGATGATCACATCCGTTTCTTCAGCCATTTGACACAGATTCGTTCTCATTTCCTCAGCTGTTTCAATCCTGACACAACGGACCCCTTCCGGAATCCTGCACACCGGACCGGTCACAAATACGATCTCTTCGATTTTACGCCTGACCGCTTCCCGGGCAAGGCAATATCCGGTTTTCCCCGATGATCGGTTTGATATGAATCTTACCGGGTCAATGGGTTCAATGGTCGGACCGGAACTAATTAATACCTTTTTAAACATTTATTATGCCCAGACAAAAATTGAAGATCACTTCCACATCGGCCAGCCGTCCTTTTCCTTCGAAATGGCATGCCAGCGATCCCTCTTCAGGTTCAATCACCTGAACGCCCCGGGATTTCAGCCGGGAAATATTATCAGTCACAGCTGCATTGGCGTACATCCAGGTGTTCATTGCCGGGGCCACTACCACTTTTTTTTGGAATGCGATAAAAACCGTTGAAAGAAGATCATCGGCAATACCGTTTGCCATCTTTCCGATTATATTGGCGGTGGCCGGTGCAATGAGCAGCAGGTCATATTCATTGGCCAGATTTATATGGAGTAAAGGATCCTGGCTCTCCCCGAACTGCCGAAAATGAACGCTTCCGGGGGTAAAAGTTTCAAATGTAAGGGGGGAGATGAAGTGTCTGGCATGTTCGGTCATGATGACCCCGACATGATGATGGTGTTTTTGAAACATCCGCATGACGTCCACTGCCTTGTATGCACTTATGGATCCACTAACTCCCAAAAGAAGCTTCATTTTTATTCCTCCAGCATTTTTTTCAGCAGATTTTTCTTATTGACCTGCCGGTGGCAGAAAGCCGTATAAATACAGTTCAGAATTGACAGTGCCCTTTCTTTTTGATCATTCACCACAATAAAATCATATAACCCGTATTCAGACATTTCACTTTTCGCCCTGGACAACCTGTCCCGAATTTCAGCATGACTTTCCCCGCGGTGCCGATTGGAAAGCCGTTTCTCTAACTCTGAAAATGAGGGTGGAATCACAAAAACAAACCAGGCCAGGGGATAAATATTTTTTAAATTCCGGGCGCCCTGGACATCGATATCCAGAACAACATTTTGAGCAGCGGCATTCGAACGGATTTCATTCCAGCTCGTTCCGTAGTAGTGCGAATATACCAGTGCCCATTCCAGAAACCGCTTTTCTTCAATCATCTGCTGAAATTTTTTCTCGGTTACGAAATGATAATCTTTGCCTTCAACCTCATGTCTTCTTCTGGACCTGGTGGTATGTGAGACACAGAATTTGATTTCCCGATTTTTATTCTGTAGTAAACGAATCAGGGTGGATTTTCCGGCTCCGGACGGCCCGGAAATAATCATCAGATTATTTAAATTTTTTAATCCCGGCAACGAATTATTCATTCCCGTTTGAACCGGTTTATCTGGCATGTCTCCTTTCCACCCGGTTAATAGCCTGTACTGGATATCTACTCGACATTCTGAATTTGTTGCCGCATCTTCTCAATTTCCCGCCTGATCAGAAGGATTTTGTCATGAACTTTCAGGGAATTGATCTTAGAGGCAATGGTAAAAGTTTCCCGAAGCATTTCCTGGCAGAGAAAATCAAGTTCACGGCCTTTGGTGGATATTTTTTTGTTCTTGACCAGTTGCATCATCCTTTTGTTGTGGGCTGACAGACGGTTAATCTCTTCAACAATACAGGTTTTTTCCGCTGAAATAGCCGCTTCCTGCGCCACTCGTTTGTCATCAATTTCATCCGGTTTGAGCAAACGTGATATTTTTCCCCGATAATGCCGGAAATTTTCTTTCTCAATATTGGCAGCCTCTCCTGCCACACTGCTATTGATTTCCGTTATTTTCTGGATACTCACCAGCAGATCATTCAAAATCTGATTCCCTTCCAGGGTTCTGTTTTTCAGGAAATCGGCAAAAACCATGCGGACCAGTTTTTTCATTTCCCGGTCCCTTTTAGCATCCAGAGAATCAAAATGGGTATCAAGATGCAAAATCATGGGATATCTCAGTAGGGAATCCAGAGAGAGGGACACGTCGTCTTTATATTTGCGTTTTATTTTAGAAACCTTATTTAAGATATCTTCCAAAAGTCCCTCATTAAACTGAATATCCCATTTTTGAGGATTGGTTTCGAAAAAATCAAAGACCACCTCAATTTTCCCGCGGGAAACTTTTTCTTTAAAAGTCTCCTTTATTAACTTTTCAAATTGGGGAGTGACGCCGGAACCTTTAAAATAGATTTCTTGGTAACGGTGGTTCAGTGATTTCATTGATAAAAACATGGAAAAAGAATCCCCGCTGGTTCTCCCCTGGGCAAAACCCGTCATACTCTTCATTTTTCCATTATAATTCCCATCTCGGGAAATTGCAAATTGTACAAGGAATGATAAAGCCCACGCTTGGCAATAAGCTCTTGGTGATTTCCGCTTTCCTTGACTTCGCCTTTGTCTATAACCAGGATATTATCGGCTTCGACTATGGTGGACAGCCGATGGGCAATGACAAAAGTGGTCCTGTTTCTCATGACCTCCACCATTGCTTCCTGAATCAATTTTTCAGATTCGGAATCCAGTGACGAAGTCGCCTCATCAAAGAACAAAATGGACGGCTTTTTTAATATGGCCCGGGCAATGGCAATCCGTTGCCGCTGTCCGTTGGAAAGAAAAACACCGCGTTCTCCCACCAAAGTATCATACCTGGCAGGCAATTTTTCAATAAAATCAGAAGCCCTGGCAATAGCCGCAGCATGCTTGATTTCATCAAATGAATATTCGGTTTTGCCATAAGCAATATTGTTGATAATGGAATCATTGAACAGAAATACATCCTGAGTGACCATACCGATGGCATTCCTCAATGATTTGATGCTGAAGTCTCTGATATCCATGCCGTCAATCAATATTTGCCCCGAGGTGGCATCATAAAAACGTAAAAACAGGTTCATTAGTGTGGTCTTGCCTGATCCGCTGGCACCCACAAGCGCCAGCATCTCATTTGGATTGACCTTGAAGCTGACGTCCTTGATTACCGGAATGGCCTGGTCATAAGAGAATACAACATGTTTGAACTCGACGTATCCCTCGACTTTTTTGATATCCTTTGCTCCGGGAAGGTCAACAATCGGATTTTCCCTTTCGATGATCTGCATGACCCGCTCATAGCCCGCATTGCCCTGCTGGTAATCATTGTGGGCCTGCGATAGTCTTTTCATCGGATTGTACATGAGGAAAAGCGCAGCCAGAAAAGATGAAAACTGGCCGGGAGACATAAAGCCTGTCGCCACTCGTTTCATTCCGATAAAAAAAATAAAAGCCGCCACCAGACCACCGATTACATTCATGATGGGTGACGAGAGAGAATAGATCAAGGCGATTTTCGAATTTATTCGAAAATGTTTTTCATTCAGGTCGGAAAATTTATCGATCTCAAATTTTTCCATATTGTAAGCTTTAACAATTTTATTTCCGGAAACGGTTTCGGTTAAAAAATTCGACAACTCCCCGATGGCTTCCTGGGACTGGATTCCCCGCTTTTTTACCCTTTTGCCGAAAACAACCAGAATAACCGTGGCCGCCGGGATAATGACGAAAGAAAGCAATGACATATACCAATCCTGATAAAAAATTACACCCAGCAATGCAAGCAGGGTAAGCGTTTCCCTGACATATACGGCCAATGTCTCGGATATGGCAAATTTAACTTTTTCAATATCGTTGGAAATTCTGGAGACCAGATCACCGGTCTTTGATTTGGATAAAAAATCGATCGACTGGTTTATTAAATTTCTGTACAGCCGGTCACGGATGTTTTTCACCACTCTCAATCCCAGCGTTTTCATCCAGTAAAGTGAAAGAAATGTGAATATTGACTGCCCGAGAAAGCAGATAAACAACAGTTGTGGAAGAACAATCACCATGTTTTTTTCTGAAATATGCAGCAGGCCGATAATCAGATCGCGCACCTGATGGCTTTTTTCAGATAAATATCCCCCGCCCTGGATAAACAATTCATCCATGACCGGACGAATAATCATGGCAAACAATGCCGTGAACAATGCCACCATGGTCATAAAAAAAAGAGCCAGGAAAAACTGGAACAGGTAGGGTTTAATATTGCCCAGCAAGCCGTTTTTCTTATTCATTTTTTCCCCGGATAGACCGATTGAAAATGATTTTTTTGCCCCGATTGCGCATGTCTGCCTTTCTCTTATTTTCGCCCGGTCATGGAGTTGATTTTTCTGAGGGAGGCTTTTTTCGGCTTTTCTTTATCCAGTTTGAAATTACAAAAAAAAGCGGAGAAACCACATAAATCAATGCCAATATGGGGATTGAATATGAAGGATATTTAATAGAAAACGCAATGATGACAGCCAGGATAAATAGAGTTATCAGGCTGTACTTGGGATGAATTCGTTTTAATGTCCGGTATTTAATATTGGATATCATTAAAAATGCGACAGTAAAAACATAAAGCGCAAATAAAATAGCCTGAGTTTTACTCTGCAGAGGGATCTTCATCATCAGTATTACCGAAGTTACGGAGAGTGCCCCGACCGGGATTGGCAGCCCGATAAAAACATTGGACGGAAACGCCTTGGCTTCCTGAAGCACATTGAATCTGGCCAGACGGATTACTCCGGCACTGACGTAAATAAAGCCGACAATCTGTCCGAATTGATATTGCATCGGTCGGAAACCCCATTCGTAAATAAGGATAGCCGGGACCAGGCCGAATGTAACGGCGTCAACCAGGGAATCCATCTGCATTCCGAAATTGGATTCGGTCTTGGTGAGCCGGGCAACGGTTCCATCAAAACCATCCATCAATACACCGATTAATATAAAATAACAGGCTGTAATGTAATTCTTTTTAATGATCTGAATGATGGCCAGATAGCCCAGGAATAGATTAAATGTGGTGAAAACCGAGGGCAGGAAAGAAATTTTCGTGAGTTTTAAAATACTGACCCGGCGGTTGCGTTTTTTCTTTACCCTGGGTTGTTTATCTTTCCGATTAATGTTAAACCTCCGGTTATTTTTTCCCCTTTTTTTATTTGCAATGAGATCGATTTTGGCAGCAAAAGTTCGGCTCTGGATCCAAACATGATGATCCCGATTTTGTTTCCGGTTTTAATGGCATCTCCCTGTTTGACCCACATTTTTATTCTTCTGGCCGCAATACCGGCGATCAGCTTCAGTTGATAAGAGAAAGATTCGGACTTAATAAAAAGCGTAATCCGCTCATTCAATTCAGAAGCCTTCTCCCGGTACGCGGGTAAAAACTCTCCCTTGAAATATTCCATCTTTTGCAGAAGGCCTGAATAGGGAAACCGGGTGACATGCACATTGAAGATGGAAAGAAATACCACCAGGCGATTGCTGTCGCCATCATCAACGATGTCAAGGACCGTACCGTCGACCGGGGAAACGATCTCATTTTTGCCGGCCCTGATTTTTCGGACCGGATCTCTGAAGAAAAAAGCCATATAAACGGTTAACAGGAAGAAAACCACTGCAAAAAAATAGGAAAAAAACGGGATATTGATCAGCAACAATCCCACTGCCAAACAAAACGGCACCACCACAAATAAAATTCCTTCGGTTGCCATGGCTATTTTATCCCCATATCCATCCCAATATCCCTATCCCTGTTCCGCTTCAGATTCCCGGTTCTTCTGGTTTTTATAATCCCGGCAGAATTTCAGGTAAGTTTGCAGATTTTTATCTTTACCAATGATTGACATGGTCGATGTGATGCTTTCGATGACTGATTTCTCCATGATATTCAAAACGATATAATCCAGTCCTTTTTCGATAGCCAGTGAGAGGAAATATGAATTGATCAGATGTCTTTTGGGTAAACCTTCGGAAAGCATACACAGATTGGCAATGGTTTTTACCTGGGGAAAATCAAGTTTAAAAAGCTCCAGGGTATTGAGGAAAGTTTTCCCATTGGAAAAATCCTCTTCCAGTGGGCTGACCGACGGGTCCAGTAGAATATCACCTCTATTTATACCGTGATCCAGCAGATAATCCACAAATTTTTGAGCAATCAGCAGTGATTTTTCGGGTGAATTTTTTCCGTCTATTTTGTTGTCCTTTACCAAAGCGATGATCTTGACATGATCCTGCCGGAAAACATCCAGCAAAGCATCAAGCTTCTTTTTGTTGTATTCGATATCACCGATTACAACTTCTTTTTTGGTGATTCTGGCAACTTCTCTGAGGGTTTCCACATGGGTGCTTCTGATCAGGACTTTGCCGCCGTTTTCCTCGACAACCGGGATTACCTCCTTTAGAAAAGGAATCTCATTATGAAGAAGCGAAACCGCATTGAGCTGAATATATTCAGCACCCAGTACGATCTGAGATTTGATTTCTTTACGGATAAATTCAAAATCCATCTTGTTCATCTTATCCAGAACTTTTTTGTTGCATGAATTTAGAGAATTCCCGATAATGGTAATCATGTTTTTTAGGTTTGATTTCCGAGTTTATACATTAAAAAATTCTTTCAATATCGTGATCACATCCAGACCGGCTCTTTCCTGACCCTCGATGGTCGAAGCCCCCAGATGGGGGGCGGGATAAACTTTTTCATGATCGATTAATTCAAAATTTTCCGGGGGTTCCTTCTCATAAACATCGATGGCTGCCGCCCGGATTTTATCAGTATTCAAAGCGTTAAGCAGCGCCTTTTCATCAACTACGCCCCCACGGGCAACATTGATAAGCACGGCATTTTTCTTCATCAGATCGAACTCGTTCACCGAGATCAAGTTTTTTGTAGACTCGGTCAGGGGCAGGTGTATGGATATGAAATCAGAAGTCATCAACAATTCGGACAAAGCCACCTGGCGGGTATCGATATCGGTCTGGATATCGATAATGTCAGAAAAAACAACCTTCATGCCCATGGCCAATTCCCGCTTCGCAATTTCCTTGCCGATACGACCAAATCCGATAATGCCGGCTGTCTTTCCGTACAATTCCATTCCCTTTGAGAAAAACTTCTTTTCCCATTTGTGATCTTTCATGCTCTTGTATGCCGGCCCGATATAACGGCAAATGCCCAGCATCAAAGCCAGTGTATATTCAGCCACGGTGATCGAGGTGGCAAAAGGGGTATTCCTGACCTCGATACCTTTTTCCCGGGCAAAATCTTTATCGACATTGTCCAGTCCGATACCGGCCCTGACCACGATCTTTAAATTCTTCCCCTTTTCCAGTATATCTCTTTTTAGTTTTGTAGCACTCCTGATAACCACAGCCTCAACCTTCTCAATTTCTGTTTTTAATGACTCCGGATCTTGACCTATCATTTCAAAAATTTCGAATTCCGGAATTTCCTTCAGCAGTTCAACTGCTTTCGGGCTTAATTTATCGGCCACCAGTATTTTTATCAATCTAAAGCCTCCTTTCAAAAAATTTAAAAATGGAAGTTACGCTTCCAGAACTGAAATGGACGCGACTGGGAAATCGATTTTTTTTCGAAAAATTATGAAATTCGCTTTCAATCATCACTGAATCATACCCGCCAAATCCATATCATGTTCTTATATAGACTGGTAAAACACCCAAAGATTATCAGAATTTTGCCAACCTGTCAAGGATTAAATTAAATTGGGGGGGCTTCCCCAGGGCCTTTACGGTTAAAAAATCCTGCTGTATAATGAATTTGAAAAATTTCAGAGCCGGCCGGGAGGCAACAATGAAAGAGCAAAAAAACATTCAGGATTATTTGAAATCGATAAGGCAGGATATTGGCTTTATTACACCCAAGATTCTCGAGTCTATCCCCTACAAAAACAAAAGTAAAAACACCTGGGTGGAAATCAAGAATCCGGAATTTACCTCTTTATGCCCCCTGACCGGACTTCCGGACTTTGGCATGATTAATATCCGATACCGGCCCGGTGATTCCATTGTGGAGTTGAAGTCATTAAAATACTACTTTTTGCAATTCAGGAATACCGGAATTTACTATGAAAACCTGACCCAACTTGTCCTGGATCATCTGGTCGGCGTACTCAAGCCTTTGGAAATGGAAGTCACATCCGAATTCCATGCCCGGGGCGGAATTACCACCCGGGTGACCTCTTCCTATAAAAAGAAATAAATTCTAGTCTGGCTTCGGGGAATGATTCCTTTCCCGGATAAATCCTGATTTATCAATGAAAAAAATATCGGGAAATAGCCCGATTATTTTCTGTTTGAAATTTAAAAAATCGCTGTCCTTGATTTCCTCCCTGGGGATCAGGGTTTCATTAATATAAAATTCTTCTTTGGTTCCAAACGGCCCGGGCATATAAATATATTTTTTTTCATTAAGCTGGAAACCTCTGTATTTAGCTTCAATGATAATATCGTCATACTGGTTTTTCAATACGATTTCGCCGGTTTGTCGGTCAACATTGATCAGTTGCTTGATGTTGGGGTATTGAATCCGAATCTTGTTTTTTATGTAAGGTGTTTTCGGTGTGTACCACAACCCGGTTTCCATGTAAACCGGAAGACCCTTGAACGGCTCTCCCCTCATGGCCTTGACCAGGGATTCGCCTCTGAATGACGCTGGAATTTTAATGTTGAGCAGATCAAGAATGGTCGGTGCGATATCAATATCCCGTGTGGTTTCCCGAATCTTCCGACCCTGGAAATTTTCGAAGGGAGAATAAATCCCGAAAGTCATGGTATTCCCATAGGGACCGCGAAGATGATCACCATGACCGGAACCATATCCATCCTCATATAAATTTTCTCCGTGATCCGACATCACCACGATGATGGTATTCCGATCCAGCTTTGTTTTTTTCATGAAATTCAGGATATCGCCTATTTCATCATCGAACAATTTAACTGCCCCGTCATATAAGCCATTGATCTGCTCTTTATCCTCCTGATTAACGCTATATCCGGAGTAAGCTTTCATGACATCCATTTTCCGGTATTTATGTTCCCGGAAATATCCCTTCTCCGTATATAATTTATAATAAGGATATTTGGTAACATAGGGAAAGTGATTGTTTGACCAGAAGGATAAGATGAAAAAAGGCTTTTGTTTTTTAACCGAATGTTTAATGAATTTCTTTGTGTATTCCTTCACGTAATACGAATCCATGTTCAGGGGCATCAATGACATCTCAGGGAATATGATCCGGGCAATGGGATTGATTAAAAAGCTTTCCAAAAAATAGTGAATTTCAATGCTCCGCTGCTTCAATATATTTTGTATGGTCGTATGGGATGATTCCACATTTTTAAAACCATAATCAATCAGGTTGAATACATCCCCGGCAAAATCACTGATAACCGATGTTTCATAACCCTTTTCATTTAAAACTTTGATTATCGTATGCCAGTTCCGGTCAATCAATTTGCGATCGGGGTACATTTGGCGAATCCCGTGTTCCGGAGGCAAGGTGGACGTAAAAATGGTGGTAAAAGAGGTGGTTGTCCTGGCCAGAGATGACTTGGTATTCAAAAAATTCATCCCTCTGGAAAAGAGAAAATCCAGATTGGGGGTACGGCGGTAGTATCCATTATAAGAAATGCGTGACGGACGCAGGGAATCCATTCCCAGAACCAGCACATTCGGCCTGTGATTAATCTCCGGTTTCGCAGCACCCGCCTCAAACCGCATCACAAAAATGAAACAGAGCAACAGGATTAACAGACCTTGAATGAGCCTTTTCTTGCGGTAGGCAATGAAGATGAGAATCAGAACAAAGAAGGCATAAATCGCGGCGAAAGGAACAAAATCGGTAATCATGATCTGAAATCCCTTCATGATGCCACCCTGGTGATAGAGCTGCTCATCAAACAGCTGGGGCATGAATTTAACGGCCCTTATCCAGAAGAAAAACCAGAAAAAAAACTGAAACAAAACAATATGAAGGCTTTTGGTGAGTTTCAAAATAAAGGAAAAACATCCGATGATAAAGGAAAGAAATATATAAAAAAATAAAATTTTCATATTGTACAGAATAATCATCATTATAAAATTATCCAGAATAAATTTTTCTATATCTTTATCACGGGCACCCATATAAGAAAAATTAAAATAAAAAGCAAATGAGAGAACAAATAAAATTAATCCGAAAGCAA
>CAZOWT010000037.1:4436-18395 GCA_964583345.1 uncultured Clostridia bacterium | reverse complement strand
CAGCCCCATTCCCAGAGCCAGGGCGATGAAACTCAACATGACCGACTCACTGATAAACTGAACGACCAGCTGGGCTTTTCCCGAACCGACCACTTTTCTCATGCCCACTTCTTTTACCCTGAGGGATGATTTGGCCGTGGACAGGTTCATGAAGTTGATACAGGCAATCAGCAGGATGATGATGCTGACAATGGAAAAAATATACACGTAGGTTTGATTTCCATTGGATTCGAATTCCCCGTTCAGGTCGGATGATAGGTGGATACGGGTAATGGGCTGGAGAAAGTATTCCCAGGAATTTCCCTTGGCCACCCAGGCATCAAACCTTTCGCCGCCCATGTATTTCCGGGTAAAAGCCTTCAGCTTTTCATTAAAAGCTTCTGCCGACGTTCCTTTTTTCAGGAGCAGGTAGGTGATGAAATTATTGGATGTCCATCCGGTGTTGTTGACCAAATCCGGGAAAGAAGCCAATGATATCAGGATATCATAGTGAAAGTGGGAGTTAGCCGGCATATTCTCCGAAACCCCGGTGATCTCGAAGTCTCTGACGCTTCCATCCCAAGTAAAATTAACCCTTAAAACCTTACCGATTACATCCATGGTCCCGAAGTATTTCTGGGCGTTGTCCCTTGAAAGCACCATGGTATTGGGACCTTTCAGGACGGTCTTTGGGTCCCCATGGATGAGCGGAACAGAAAATATTTGATAAAAGGTGTCATCAACCGCATAAATCCGGGACTCGGTGAACGTCTTCTCTCCCGATATAACCGGAACTTCTCCGATATTAAGGAACTTGACGCCGGATTCGATCTCGGGAAAATCCAGGAGAAGCTTTCTGAACGTTTCCGCTGAAGAATAGGTCTGGTGTATTTTGGTATTCCCGATGGATGCCCGGACAGCGATCCGGTGTATCCGTTTGGCATTCACATGAAATTTGTCATAGCTTAATTCATGGGTCACAAAGAGGATGATCAGGAAACTGCAGGCGATGCCAATGGCCAGTCCGGTGATGTTGATGATTGAAAACGCCTTGTGTTTGAAAATATTTCTGACAGCTACTTTAAAGTAATTCTTGATCATGCTGATACCTCCAAAGCCACCAACCCGGGCTGTTTACATAGAAGCAGATCTGGATGATCAAACAAAACCGCAAATGATCGGGTCGGAACATTTCAGTTCATTTATATAAACGTAAGATGATCCAAAAAGGTTACATGGATCCCCCCCATTTTTGCCTAAAAGCCACAGCCGGATTCAAAATTGAGGGCAATGGGTCGTTGGTGCCCAAATATCTGTGGGAAAATATACGCCCTATTTTTAGGGGCGATTTTCGCAAAGATTTTGAAAAGATTTAATTTTGTTGTATAGTACGGATATGGCCCGGAACATAATATTAAAGGAAAACACCATCAATTGCCTCCTGGAGACAAGCGTCGAACACTTCGGCTCCCGCCCGGCTCTGGGCATGGCCCTGGAGAAACCCCTGACCTATAACGGTTTGTTCTCCAAAGTCAATGGCATGGCCGACATGCTGAGAAAACAGGGGATCGGCAAGGGTGATCGAATTGCCATCCTGGGAGAAAACTCTCCCAACTGGGGCATTGCTTGCCTGGCTGCCATGCGAATCGGCGCCATCGTTGTGCCCATCCTCCCCGATTTCCCCGAAGCCGACATCCACCACATTCTGTTCGACTCGGAAGTCAAAATCCTGTTCACCACGCAGCGCCAGTTGGACAAGGTGCTGGGTATCGGCGATCATAAGCTGCAGGCGGTAATCACCCTGGACGATTTTCAGGCCGAGAGCGACGTGCTGAACGTCGAGCCGCTCTCCAGCCTCATTGAGAAAGCACGAAATTTCCTGCGCCGCATCCCTGACAGGATTGGTTTGAAGTCGACAGCGGTAAGCGCCGATGACGTTGCCTCCATCATCTACACCTCTGGGACTTCGGGACACTCCAAGGCGGTAATGCTCACCCATGGTAATTTTATATCCAACGTACTGGCATCATCCAACCACATCCTCGAGATTCATCCAGAGTGGACCTTCCTCTCCATCCTCCCACTCTCCCACTCCTACGAGTTCACCCTGGGCTTCCTCTTCCCGCTGCTAAACGGCTCGCGCGTCGTCTATGTGGGAAAAACACCTACTCCCAGCATCCTGGAAAAGATTTGCAAGGTGGAAAAACCGCAGGTTATCCCGGCTGTACCGCTGATCATGGAGAAGATCTATAAAAAAAAGGTCATGGCCGCCTTTGAAAAAAAATTCATCCTCAGGCTGTCGGCCAAAGTCCCAGGTCTTAAGCAAAAGATCTACAGAAAGGTCAGGGACAAGCTGGTCGAGTTCTTCGGCGGTGAGTTGAAGGTCATGGCCATCGGCGGGGCGGCCATCAACCACGACGCCGAGATGTTTCTGAAAAAATCTGGCTTCCCCTACCTGATTGGCTATGGCCTGACTGAGGCGGCGCCGCTTTTGGCAGGCGGCCCCTGGGGAGATAAGACCATAGCCGTCGGCTCCACCGGAAAACCAATCCATGGTGTTGAGATCCGCATCGATAATCCCGACCAGCGCAGCGGTATCGGTGAGATCGTGGCCCGCGGGCCCAATATTATGAAGGGATACTACAATAATCCTGAGGCGACTGACGAGATGCTGGACAAGGCGGGCTGGTTACGCACCGGTGACCTGGGAAATTTTGACCAGGCGGGCAATCTGTACATCCGGGGCCGCTCCAAAAATATGATCCTGATGTCCAACGGCGAAAATATCTATCCCGAGACCATCGAAGACAAAATCAACTCATGTATTCACGTGATCGAATCGCTGGTAATCGAAAATCAGGGACAGCTGGAGGCCCGCGTTTACCTGGATTATGACCTGATCGACGAAGAAACGAAAGGCCGGAACCAGCAACAGAAGCTTGCCTACATTGATGAGTTATTGATGCATTTGAAAGAAACCGTCAATCCGCAATTGCCGGCATTTGCCCAGATCAAGAATTTTATCGAGCATGAGGAGCCTTTCCAGAAAACCGCCACCAGCAAAATCAAACGTTATTTGTATACGCACTGAGTGATTTTTTTAAAACTCCGTCCCTATTCCCTAAATAATTTTTCTATTAAACTTTTGCCTCGCTTTATTCGTTTAGTTATCTTGGAGCAAGACCGATCCTTGACGGAGGAAAATCATGAACATGAGGATAAAACGAATATTGGCAACCATGGATTGTCTTCTCGCAATCTTTACACTGACCATGCCGGCAGCAAAGCCGGATGTCAAACCCACTGACCGGCCATTACCTGTCGTTATCCATAAAACCGAGTCGCCACCGATCATCGACGGCCAATTGAATGATCCGGTCTGGGAACTGGCCACCCGTTTTGACCAGTTCATCACCTTTAAACCGGACTACGGCAAACCGACTTCCGAGGAGACCGTGGTTCTGATGGCCTACGACCGAAAATTCATCTACTTCGCCTTTGACTGCCGGGACAGCGAGCCCTCCAAAGTAAAGGCGGCCATGTCCAAAAGGGACGGCATCGACATGGACGACTGGATCGGTGTGATACTGGACACATTCGGCGACCGGCAGGGCGGTTTCCTGTTCGCCGTCAATCCCCTTGGAGTTCAAATGGATGGCATGATTAATGCCGACGGCAACGGCGACTCCAGCTTCGACACCGTCTGGGAAAGCAAGGGAAACATCAACAGCCAAGGTTACAGCGTGGAAGTGGCTGTCCCTTTCAAGAGCCTGCGATATCCCTTCAAGAAAAAAATAATCATGAGACTGCTGGCGACCCGCTACATCGGCCGCAAGTCCGAGCAGACCAGCTTTCCGGAATTTGATCCCGAGGGCGGAGCCATCATGACCCAATCTCTGGAGATCGAACTGAACGACATCAAATTCGAACGGCCGTTAGAATTTATTCCCGCTGTCACCTACAGCCAGGACAGTATTCATGATGAAGGCGTTTTTAGCTCGACCGGCAGCAAGACCGAAATCAGCCTGACCGGCAAGGTCGGCCTCACCTCCAACCTGATTCTGGACGCCGCCTACAATCCGGATTTCAGCCAGGTCGAGGCCGATGCCGGCCAGATAGATGTTAACCTACGCTATTCCATATATTACACCGAAAAACGCCCCTTCTTCCTGGAGGGAATGGAAAACTTCAATTTCGCCACGGCTTTGGAACAGAATACCCTGGGAGCGGTCGTCTACACCCGCACCATTGTCGACCCGCTGCTGGGCCTGAAGTTGACCGGAAAGGTCGGCAGCTCGAATGTGGTATCCGGAATTTTCGCCCTGGATGAGTATCCGGGCGACCTGGCCGAAGAGGAAGGCGACACCGAGAGGGCCGGCAGTAACGCCACCTTCTCCATCCTGCGCTACAAGCGGCAGATGAACCAGGACAACTATATCGGAGGCTTCTTTACCAACCGCAGCTTTGCCGGCGACAGAAACAGCGTCGGCGGCATCGACGGCCGCTGGCGGCTGACCAATACCAGCTTTCTGGAGTACTGCGCCCTGGGATCCATAAGCCACGAGGCGGATGCCGACCGGGATGATAATGGCCATTATCTTGGCCTGCGCTATAATTTCAGCAACCGGCGCTGGTACGTTGACCTGGGCATGTTTGACCTGAGCCAGAATTTCCGTATCGACACAGGTTATGTGACCCGTACCGGCATCACCATGGTGCCGGTATTGGTCATGTACTACATATATCCCAAGTCCAAGTTCTTCCAGAAGATCGATGCTTTCTGGTGGGGCTACCACCTGCTGGACAAGCCCAGCGACCTGTTTGAAACCTACAACCACCTGGTATTACGCCTGAACATGCCGCGTCAGTCGCAGATACGCTTCGATTGCATCCTGGGCAATGAGGTCTTTGCCGACCAGCGCTTCAGCCTGAGCGGCTGGCGGGTCCGCGGCTACACCCAGATATTCAAGCAGCTGTACCTGGAGGGCGGCTACCGCCGCTCGGACCGCATCTACTACGACGAGGAGGATCCCTATCAGGGCAAGGGAAATACGGCCGATTTCTACCTGCTCTTTCAGCCATTCGATAAGTTGAGCACTTCCCTGGGGCTCACGTACACCGATTTCTACCGTTCCAGCGACAGTGAAAAAATCTACGACTATACGATCTGGCGCAGCCGCACCACCTTCCAGGTGAACCGCTATCTCTTCTTCCGGGCCATCTTCGAGTACAACCACTACTGGAAGACGATCAACGCCGACTTTCTGGCTTCCTTCACCTATATTCCGGGGACGGTTATCTATTTCGGATACGGTTCGGTCTACGAAAGGATTATGTGGAGCAATGAGGACCACGAGTATTTCCCGTCCGAGGACTATCTCCAGACAAAAAGGAGCTTTTTCTTCAAAGCGTCGTATTTATGGAGATTCTAAAATGAAGCCCGATATTTTAATATCGTTTTTATTTCCCGATCATCAAGAGCGTCCCGCCACTGAAAAAAGGTCAGACACTGTAAGAACAGCAGTAGTCCAGCAGTTCCGCGACATCGATTTCAAAATGAGATTCGGCCGGGACATTAAAGGAGCCGCCGGCGCCGACTTCAGCCCAGTCGTTCGCTCCCTTGACCAGGACCCTGGCCCGGCCGCCCAGGATCTCCATCAGCTCCGAGGCCGACGTGTTGAACCGGTAGCGCCCCGGCATCATCACGCCCAGGGTTTTTTTCGAACCGTCCGGAAAGAGCAGCGTTCTGCTGGTTACCTTTCCATCTTCGTAAACATTGGCTTTCGCCAAAACCGTAACATTTTTGAATTCCATGCCAGGATTTTAACGGATTCCCCCAAAAACCGCAACCGGGTATGGTGAAAAAAAAAGGGGCTGAAAACCAGCCCCTTTTTTATTTTAAGGTTGGTTGAAAATGAATTATCGATGAACCTTTCTTATGGTTTGTTCGATTTTTTCCTGTTTTTCCCTTAATTTTTGCAACAGATTTTTTTCTTCCTCTGAAAGTTTCACCTTTTTTTCCAGGCGGTTGATTTCCTGTTCTAGTTGCAGGTATTCCTTTTTCAACTCCTGTTCTCTCTTTAAATCCCGCAATTCCCGTTCTTCCAATCTTTTCTCTTCTTCTTGATCCTGTTTCTCATTCTCGGTCACGGCACGCTGCTCTTCTTTTAATCGAAGTTCATGTTCCTCGGCCGCCCGTTCCGCACTCTCCAGTTCACGATCCCGCCTGAGTTCCATTTCCTGTTGTTGCTTAAATTTCGCTTCAATCAACCGCAATTGCTTCATTTCCTCTTTGGACAAATCACTTTCCCTGGTTTTCAACTCCTTGAACTTTTCGGTTATATCATCATATTGCACCCGCAACCGGTACTGTCTCAGAAATTCGTTTAACTCTTTCAACTTCTGGTTCTCAATCTCGGTCCGCCGGTTTTTAGCCTTTAGGCTTTCAATTTGCTCAAGGAGAAATTGGAGATTTTTTTCTTCCTGCTTTTTTTTAAGAGCTTTCAGTTTACCGGCAATCTTCTGCATTTCTTTCTGTTCGGCTTCGGTCAATGAGGAGGGATCCCTGGCCGCCAGTATTTCATGGCGCTCCATCAAGCGTTTGACATCCTCTTTGCTGGTTTCCACGCGGGATGTCCCGGTGACATATCCGGTTTTTCCGGTTCCGGCAAACAGCCGGAATGACGCATTCATAACCAGCACCAGCGAAACAACAAAAACAAGGGTTAATAAAAAACCAAAAAATCCCTCCATTGATTTTGATCTGTCTTTTTTCATGGACAATAACCTCCTGATTCGTTTTAAAAGTTTTGATGAATCTCTGGAAGCTGCCATGGCCAGATCCTCTTTGATTTTCAGGGAATATTCTCCCACTCGGGTCAAAGCCCGGGCATAGTTCAGGGAATCACCGACCAGATCAACCGTGATGTCGTCACAGCAATGTTCTCGCTCACTGCGAACCTGACGGGAAATCCAGCGGACACCTGGGTGATAGAAATAGATGATATCCAGAATATTCTGGAAGATATTCACGATATAGTCCCTCCTCATGATGTGGGACAATTCGTGAACGATCAGGGCTTCCACCTGATCCAAAGGTATCTGGCTCAACAACCCGACCGGAAATAAAATCATTGGTTTTAAATAACCAATGGCCAGTGGAATCCCGGTCAAAAAGGACTCCCTGAAAATAACCTTGGATCCGATCTTTAGTTTCCGGCTGAGAACCTTCACCCTCTCTTCCCAGTAATCGGATACATCCCGGATTTGATGGTGTCGCAAACGCTGGTTAACCAAAATTCCACTGAAAAATTTTAAAAAGAAAAACATCATCCCCATCAGCCATATCGTAACCACAGCCGGCAAATTCCGGTCAAGATAACTTTTGAGCGAGGTGAAAAATCCTCCGGTCCGGTTTTGAATACCAACTGCCGGATTACCTTTCAATGACGCATCCATCGAATCCCGGTCTAATCCGGATTGGTAAACCATCACAAAGGTTACCAGCGAAACCAGGATCATCAAAACCAGCATGCTGATGCCAATCAGGTAACGGGCGTTGGCACTGCCCTTTTTCAGCAGGCGAAACAGAAGGACAGATATAATGGTGAAGATCAATCACTGCCAGATAGAATGAATGAGCGTCCATCCGATTGAGCTGACAATCAAATCCGGAAACAATTTGTCGATTATACCCATCATTCATCTCCTTTCCCGGCTTCAATCTCATCGATAAACTTTTTAATTTTGGCCAATTCTGTCTTGGATGTTTTTCCATTGCCCAGGGCGGAAACCACCAGTTTTAGAGCAGATCCGCCAAAAGCAGACTTAACCAGTCTGTTCAAAAGAAGGTTTTGGGTGTCTTTTTCATCAAGAAGCGCCGAATACAAATGGCTCCTTTTTTCCTGATTTCGGCTGAGTATTCCTTTATCCAGCATGATTTGCATCATTTTCAGGGTGGTGGTGTATCCCACCCTCCGTTTACTGTTCAGTTCACTATTGACAAATCGTACGGTACAGGGGCCTTTTCGCCACAGGATCTCTAGAATTTCAAGTTCCGCATCAGTCGGTTTCACTGCCTTCTGGTTCATCAAAACCTCCTCTTTTTTACGACGCGCATCGTACTACGAATATATTCGTAATAATGGTAGTATGCATTTTCCATTTTGTCAACTATTATTACGATTTTTTTCGTACATTGTTTATTCTATTCCAGCAATCCATCATGAAGTCAGAGAAATAATTCAACACTCATATTAAAGAGTGAGAAGATCCTGGTCATTCACCCTGCAAAGTGCTGACTGACCTTTGCCGCAATCTGGTGATTGGTCATCCTGTCGGATGTTTCAACAGCGCCGATTCGTCCGCCCAGTTTGTTTCTTTCGAGGCGTTCTTTCAATTCATGTTTTGGCTCGCCGGGATCAAATATCAAGATGCATTCAGCATCACGAATACGGGCGATTACCTCATCATAGTAAAGGTTGAGATGTCGGGTAAAGGCTCTCTGGCGGCTGTCATCTGCATGCACCTGCCGCGGTTCATAGGAATCCTTGAGAGGTTGAATCACCGGAACGCCGGGGTTGTTTTTCTGCCTTCGACATGATCTCTTCCATCGCTTCCCCTTTGTCCGTAATCACAACAATCTGGGTGGTATCCAAAAAGATACCAATCATCTATAAAGAAAGGTGAAAAAGGTCATTCACACCCGGACTAACGATAATTAAAATATGATGCCACAGCCCCCATTTGTATTCTTATTGTTTTAATCTATTGACTATTGATATCTTTTATCTTAGAGTTCATTTTCGGGCATCCCACAATTAACCATTCCGGTGCCCTAAATTCTAAAAAAAATAAAATGGAAGGAGATGCTGATGAAGACATCAAAATTGATTGTTTGCCTGGTATTGCCGATGATTATTCTACTATTTATTTCCTGCGGCGGTGAGCAAAGCGATTGGAAGAAGGCAAAAAAAAGCGACACGGTTGAGGCGTATGACACTTTTATAAAAAAAAATCCCCAAAGCAATTATATCAGGCAGGCTTATATCGCCATGGAAATTTCGTTTTTGAAAAAAAATAATTTTTTCTTTGAACCCATTTCATTCAGAGTTGCTCAAGAAGTATCCAATGTTAAAATCATGAGCAATTCCTCAGGGAATCGTATAGAGGTTAAAGATCCAGACACCTTCCAATTCTTGATTTTAACCCTAAAGTTTACCTTCAAACCGGATGATAGCATCGTTGATAAAAATAATGTTGGCTATGGTTCCCGTCAAATCATTGCCAACTATATTCATTTGAATAAATCTGGCGTCGTTGAAAATAATTCCCAAGAACAAGTCTATCCGGCTCTCGGTTTCAATTTCCACGAAGGCGAATCTGAAGACCGCTGGTTGATGCTGGGTGGGGATTTCATGCATGCCTTGTATCTGAAACCTGGCCGGGACAGGATCAATATCAACTTTTATGAATTTCTATTCAGAATCCCCAGAGACCTGGATCGCTTTTCGATTTATTACAGAGATCAATGCGTGAAAAAAGACATTTTTCTTAAAAGAGCGGGCACCGATACCCCGGTCCCGTCACAATCCAATCCGATCAAGGAACTAAAAATCGAGAAACCCGTGGAAGGCATCAATTTTCCGCAGCAATCCAAATCCTCACCGTCGGAAGAGAAATCAATAAAAAAGAAAAAGAAAAAAGAGGGTGTGGTTACGGGTATCATTGACAATGCCAGTACACCTCCTCCCCCTATCAGACTGCCCTTCGGACAAAAGCCGGTTATTTTAAAACAGGTTCCCCCCGAATACCCGGAAGCAGCACGAAAAAATCGCATCAGTGGAATGGTCGTACTGCATGTAACGGTCGATACCGCCGGTAAAGTGGAAAACATAAAAATTATCAGTGGTCCATCACAATTGTATCAATCTACCACAGACGCAGTTAAACAATGGCTGTATGAACCCTTCAAGCAAGACGGCCAGCCCAGGAGTTTTATTTACACCTTAAGTGTTATGTTTCGGCTGCAGTAAAATCTGAATAGTTGTAAAAAAAGAAATGGAAAAAGGTGAATAAAATTTGATTTATTGACAATTTTATTTAGAATCATCATCAACTATATTATTTAATCCAAGGCGAATACGGGCAACTGCTTGTTTATTTTCTGGTTAAATATTTCATATTGTCAAGCCATGTCCCCATGATTTTTCTTGAATGAAATTGAATTATACGATATAATATGAATTTAGAAAATAATATCCAGATCGATTTCCGAAGCATCTGACTTTTCAGGGGGCAGGAGAAATAATAATTTTCCGGATTTTCGATTTCGCCATATTTTTATCTAAATAAAATTTTGAAAAGAGAAATCAAATGAATAAATTTAAAGAAATGGGGTTAATCCAGCCTTTACTGGACAGTATAGACGATCTCGGTTTCAGCGAACCTATGCCCATTCAAACCGGGGTGATTCCCGTTATACTGGCAGGGAAGAAAGACCTGGTGGGAATGGCTCAAACCGGTACCGGGAAAACCGCGGCCTTCGGCCTGCCTTTGATTCAAGATACAGATGAAAGAGGAACCGGAATAAAAAAACTGATCCTCTGCCCTACCCGAGAACTGTGCATGCAGGTAGCCGGGGATTTGACCGATTACGCCCGCTACCTTAAAAAAATTCATATCCTGGCCATTTACGGCGGAGCCAGCATTGAAGAACAGATCAGGCGGTTAAAGAAAGGGCCGCAAATCATTGTGGCCACGCCCGGCCGCTTGCTTGACCTGATGAACCGGAAAAAAGTCGATATCTCGGCAATTGATTCCCTGGTATTGGATGAAGCCGACGAGATGCTGAATATGGGTTTCAAAGAGGAACTTACGGCTATTCTGGAAAGAACACCGGACAGCAAACATACCTACCTTTTTTCGGCCACCATGCCCCGGGATGTATCCGATCTCGCCGGCAGGCATATGAAAGATGCGGTTGAAATAAGCATCGGCCATCGGAATGCCGGTGCAGAAAATGTCCATCATATTTTCCACCTGGTTCAGGCCAAAAACCGCTACCTGGCATTAAAACGGATTGTGGACTACAATCCTGATATATATGGTATCGTTTTCTGCCGCACCCGAATCGAAACCAAGGATGTGGCCGATCAACTGATAAAAGACGGCTATAATGCCGATGCCTTGCATGGCGACCTTTCCCAGGCTCAGCGGGATTATGTGATGCAGCGTTTCCGTCAAAAGACCCTTCAAATTCTGGTGGCGACCGACGTTGCCGCCCGGGGACTGGATGTGGATGATTTAAGCCATGTCATCAACTACAACCTGCCCGACGAACTGCTTGTTTATACGCACCGGAGCGGCAGAACCGGCAGGGCGGGCAAGAGGGGAATTTCGGTGGTTATCATTCATCAAAAAGAAAAATATAAAATCAAACAAATTGAAAAAATTATCAATAAAAAATTCGAACAGGCTCCCATTCCGAATGGCCGATCCATATGTGAAAAGCAACTCTTCAGCTTAATCAACAAAATGGAGCAGGTGGAAGTGGACGACTCCCAAATCGACCCGTATCTGACGGTGATATACAAAAAACTTGAATGGCTGAGCAAGGAACAGCTGATAAAGCAGTTTGTGGCTCTGGAATTTAATCGGTTTTTGGCCTACTACAGGGATGCGGAAGATCTTAACGAATCCCTGAAAAAAGAGGATTGGGCAAAAAAATCAGGCGAATTCAAACGAGCCGACACCACCCGCTTCTTTATCAGAATGGGCAAAAAAGATGGCGCATCACCCCAGGCGCTTATCGGCATGATGATCGATACGACCGGAGAACGGCAGGTTGGCATTGGAAAAATTGAAATCTTCAATTCCTTCTCGTTTATTGAAGTTGAAAAAAAATATACCGATTTGATCCTCAACTCTTTTAAGGGTATTGATGGTAGAACATCCATCAAGATCGCCTCCCCAAAAGAGGCCCATAAAAAAGGCCCCGGCTTCGCCAGGGGAAAGAACGGCAGAAGAAAAAAGAATAAATTCAAAATCCGGATTGATTAAAAGGTGCTGATATGGATCTTCCAGACTTCGTCTTCCTCATCTTCAACCAGCGTATAGATCTTTCCCCGGCAAACCGAATAGAAAACCGGATACCAGGTGAAATATTCATATGTACCCAGCGGGATGAATGTTCGTCCCTTTTCATTGCCTTTTAAATCGAGTTTAATCAATTCCCAGAGGCCGTTTTTTCGTTTGAAGGTGAGGACATAAATGTGATCGTCGACAATTTGAAGATCCCGGATCGGCGGGTAATACTCCCTGATGTTCAGAACCTTCACTAAATAATCATAGGCGTTCTTGAACCGTGGATCGGTCTTGAAGTATGCCAGTGCGTCATCCCGGAAGTTCCCCGGTATCCTTATTTTCGGATATTGCTTGGTTATGGTAAATTCTCTTTTTCCGCCAATGTCAAAGACCTCAATCCGGAAATCATCTGAACTGGAATTGACGTAAATCTTTCCTTTGTAAACGGGATTATAGGTGAAACTGGTGATGGGCAGAACAAACCGGCTGGGATTGTTGATTTCGACATCACTGGTGAATATAACCTTCGGTGATTTGAATTGACTGTCATAGACGGTAAACCCGATGCACTGCAATTTTTTTTCGTTTTCGGTGGGACCGATACCCAGATATTTACCGTTGATGGGGAAAAGCAGCCGGTCTATGGTTACCCTTTTTTCAGTGATATATTTACCATCCCGGTCAAAGAAAGACATCTTCATTTCACTGTTCACGATCAACTGGCCCTTGAAGAAACTCATGGACAGGGGTCTTCCGTCGTTTCCGCTATACTTGAACTCCTTGGGGCCCTCTCCCGGCCTGCCAAAGGTTTTAATCAGGGAAAAATCTTCAAGGGAGTAAATACGAACCGTGGCTGCCTCCAGTACATATACCCGGCCGTAATTGACAATAAACATGGACGGTCGGGTCAGTTCCGGAAATTCCGCCGTCACTGCGGCGTTGATGAAACCGGCTAACGAGAGAATTAAAAACATAATCAGCATTAACGTTTTTTTCATTTATATCTCCTATGAATCTGCATCATAAAAGAATAACGTCTAAATTAGCTTCAAGGTTCCATATTTAAAGGAGGCAGGTCATGTTTTTCGGGCAATTTTTTTTTAGTCTATTTTTTATTCCCACCATTAAACGGTCATATATTCCCGTATTTTCTTCATCAACCCAGAAAATCAACAAATTAGTCTGAAATTACCATTTGTCAGTCTTGATGGTATCATTTTTCTCCATGTGTTAATATTTTGCATATAGGTTCGCCCTTGAGATCTATTCTTGCAGTCCTGCTGATCAACAGTGTCGACCGATTTCATATTACAGGTCCAACGGAGAATACCTGAAAGAATAGAACTTCGAATTTCACTATTTCCCCGTCATGTCATATAATACGGGTATGACCGATACTCCCCGGATCGATCAATGGCTGTGGGCCGCGCGCCTCTTCAAGACCAGGAGCCTGGCCATCAGAAGCTGCCGCAGCGGCCGGGTCCAGGTGGCGGGGAACACGGTGAAACCGTCCCACCCGGTCCGCATCGGTGACATCATCGCCATCAAGAACCCACCCATTCTGCGGCAATATCTGGTCAAGAAACTGGCTGTCAAGCGGGTCTCGGCAATGCTGGCCCGGGAGCTGGTGGAAGAGGTCACCCCTGCGGCCGAACTGGAAAAACTGGCCCAATCCAGACGAGACCCGTTAAGCTTTATTTTCGGGGCACGGGAGAAAGGCAGCGGCCGGCCGACCAAGAAAGAGCGGCGTCACCTGGAAAAACTCATCAATCAACCACCCGATGATTCGGATTCCTGAATCGCTTTACATGAAAAATGATCTGATTGATTTTATTGAATACCCTATTCAATGGTCTCCAGAAATTGCCTGGCTATTTTAGATACATCGCTGTCGGT
>CAZOWT010000037.1:0-4426 GCA_964583345.1 uncultured Clostridia bacterium | reverse complement strand
ACCAGGTTGACCACCACGATGTCCGCCCCGTTAAAAATAGCGCTGCGAGATTCCTTCAAATCCACACCGCCGGCAGCCGATATCAGCACCCCGAATTTGCTGCGGATGCGGTTGACATGGCGGTACTGGATCATTTTTCCCCGGGTATTTTCTTCATCCCGTCCCAGATGCAGGATCACCACATCCGGAGGCTTTTTTAATTTCATCAGTGCCTTCAGCGGATCGGCTACACCGAGCATGTCGATCATCGATGCCATACCGAGCCGTGCGCAGCAGGCGATAAAAAAATCAAGGGATTCGATGGGTGAGCTTCCCAGAACCGTGGCTGCCGTGGCACCGGCTCTGCGCACCATGTCCACCTCTCCCAGAGCCCCATCTACCGTCTTCAGGTCAGCGATAACCTGGCCATTCCAGAGGCTGCGGATCCGGCGGATGCCGTTCAGACCTTCACGCTTGATGAAAGGCGTGCCGGCTTCGATCAGGATACGCTTGTTTCCGGCAATCGATGGCAGAATGCGCATCACCAGCCCTATATCGTAGTTAAAGGCGATCTGCAGGTAACGAACGTTGTTCTCAAACATGAAGCCCGGCGCCTAAACTTTATCCTTCCCGATAATGGTGCCCAGTGTTCGACCCAGTTCCGAAGGCAAAAAGAGAACAATTTTTTCGGAAGGATCGGCAGCGATATCCCGAATGGTCTGCAGGGTGCGCAGGTGAAGCGCCCCTTCGCTCTTAGACAGGTTTTCGGCGGCCTGGCGCAGGTTTTCGGAAGCCGAGAGTTCGCCGCTGGAGGCAATGATCATGGCCCGGCGTTCCCGCTCGGCTTCAGCCTGCTTGGCCATGGCCCGCTTCATTTCGGCCGGGAGTTCGACTTCCTGGATCTTGATGGATTCGACATCAACGCCCCAGCCGCTGGTTTCGGCATCCACAATCTTTTTTATGCTCTCGGCAATTTGCTCACGTTCGGTAAGCACAAAATCCATTTCGCCGTTGCCGATCACATCGCGTAGCGCCGCCTGGGTATACTGGCGGATGGCGTAAACGTGATTCTCAATCTTGTTGATCACATCCTCCGGGCTGATGACCTTGAAGTAGACCACGGCATTCACCAGCATCGGGATATTGTCCCGGGTCATCACCTCCTGGCGGGGAATCTCCGCCGTTTTGATGCGCATATCCACCTTGCGCATGGACTGAAGGACGGGGATGATAATGGTCAGGCCCGGGCCTCGGGTACTGGTGTACTTCCCCAGGGTGAAAACCACTCCGCGCTCATATTCGTATAGCCGGCGTATCGACCTCAGGAAAATAATCAAAACGATCAGAATAATGAACCCCATAAAAACCCCATCAACACCAAATATTTCAGGCATAAAAACCTCCTTTATGTTTACATGACTCAATCAGTCCTGAAGTCTAACATAAGCGAACTGCCGTTTCAACAAGTAATGGCGACGCCCAATAGAAGGTGATTGTTAACACCTGGTTTTACCAGAAAATCAAAAAATATTTTTTTAAAACTATTTTCTGCCGGGATCTGTATAATAGTATATATTATGATCATGAACCATGCCAGTTCCATATATGAAGAAAAGGTATGGGTTTACATAAACATTATCATCCCAAATTCTTTTTTTAAGATATTCAAAGGAGGAATTCAAACATGAAAGCGTCAAAACGGAAAGCCAATTCAAGAACTGCCGGTATTTCAAGGAGGGATTTTCTGTCCCTCAGCGCTAAAGGCCTGGCTATCGCCTCGGTGCCCTATTTTTTAAAATCCACCCCCCGGCATGCCTTTGCCTCACCGCCGGCCGATTCCATGAAACTGAGCGATTACTATCAACACTTTGGCATCGATGAGAATCTAATCCGCCGGACCATTGCCACGGCCATGGAGGGAGGCGGCGATTACTGTGACGTCTACTTCCAGCACCAGATTAGTAACTATGTCGGACTGGAAGACAAATCAGTCAACCGGGCCTATTCCCAGATTGATTTCGGCGTCGGAATACGGGTGCTCAAAGGTGACCAAACTGGCTATTCCTTTACCGAGGACCTGTCACCCGAGGCCATCAGGTTGGCTGCCAAAACCGCCGCCAATATCGCCAGCAGCCCCCAGAAAATCAAACCGGTCGAATTCAAACTACATCCCACACCCAACTATTATCCCATCAAAACCTCCTGGGAAGCGGTCAAAATCGACCAGAAAATCCCCTACCTGCAAACCATCAATGACAAGGTCTTTTCCCTGGATAACCGTATCATCAAATCCAATCTGTGGTTTATCGACGAGAGTTCCGCAATTCTGATTGCCACCTCGGAAGGAAGAATCGTTTGCGACTATCAGCCCATGGGATCCATTTCGGTAACCTGCACAGCTGAACAAAACGGGAAAAAAGAACAGAATGGATTTGATATCAATCAGCGAAAAGGGATAGAGCTATTTTCTCCCGACAATCTCGACCGTCTGGCCCGGGAAGCGGTTCGAAGAACCGTTCTCCTGTTTGATGCGGTTAAACCCGAAGGAGGCGAGATGGAAGTCGTCCTGGCCCCCGGCAGCTCCGGCATACTGCTGCATGAAGCCATTGGGCATGGCATGGAGGCCGATTTCAATCGGATTAAAACCTCTATTTTTTCAGATAAAATAAACAAACCGGTAGCCGAAAAATTCGTTTCCATTGTGGACGACGGTACCATCAAAAATCTGCGCGGATCCATAAACATAGATGATGAAGCCAATGACTCCCAGGAAACCTTCCTGGTCAAAGACGGCATCTTGTCCAGCTACCTGCACGACCGCATCAGTTCAAATTTCTATAAGGTCAAGCCGACCGGAAACGGCAGACGCGAATCTTTCCGCCATTACCCCCTGCCCCGGATGCGCAACACCTATATGCTTCCCGGACCGCATAAAAAAGATGAAATCATCCAGAGCGTTAAAAAGGGATTGTATACCGAAACCTTCACCAACGGAGAGGTGTATATCGGAGCCGGAGACTTCACCTTCTATGTCAAAATCGGATACCTCATTGAAAATGGAAAAATTACCCGTCCGGTCAAGGATGTCAACATCATCGGGAACGGACCGGATGTCCTGAAAAAAGTGGTCATGGTCGGCGATGATCTGGAAATGACCGAAGGCGGATGGACCTGTGGCAAGAATGGCCAGGGAGTACCGGTGGGAATGGGCCTGCCGACGGTTAAAGTTTCGTCAATCACCGTGGGGGGGATGACATGAATCTGATTCCAGGTCATTCGATTCCCCATAAATCAAACAAAATCAAAAACAGCAAGAGGTGAAACATGAACAAAAAACAAAGAATTGATACAGCCAAATGGGCGGTAAGCCAGGCCATAAAATGCGGGGCCAGCGAAGCTGCCGTCGATATTTCCAAAAGTCGGCAGATCGAAATAGAAGTCCGGGATAATAAAATCGATAAACTGAAAGAATCCACCCAGAATTCTTTGGACCTGACGCTTTATGTCAACCAGAAATATTCAAGCCATACCACCAATAAACTTGATAAAACCGAACTGGAGAAATTCATCCGGGAAACGGTTTCCATGACCAAGTACCTGAGCCAGGACCCCTACCGTTCCCTTCCGGACCCGAAAATGTATCAGGGGCTGGAGAAGAGGGATCTGGATATTAACGATCAATCCTACCCACTCATGGATTCAAAAAAAAGAATTCAGATCGCCAGGGAAATCGAAGCCGCGGCTCTGGGGGAAAGTGAACGGGTCATATCGGCCACCGCCGGTTACAACGATGCCTGCAGCGAAATGGTCAAGGTCCATTCCAACGGCTTTACCGGTGAACGGGAATCGACCTTTTTCTCAGCCGGAGCGGAAGCCACACTGAAAGATGATGCCAATGGACGGACAGAAGACTACTGTTATGCCTCCACCCGTCTTTTCCGGGAATTGCCTGACCCCGCTCTGCTGGGGGGGGAAGCGGTAAAACGGGCTGCCCGGAAAATCGGTCAGAGTAAAATCGAATCGGGTGTATACGACATGATCGTGGAGAACCGTTCGGTTGGAAGGCTGATGTACTATTTCTATATCCCCCTGCGGGCCAGGTCCCTTCAGCAGAAGAGCTCATATCTCGAAGGCAAGCTGAACCAGCAAATCGCTTCCGACAAACTGACCATTATCGATGACCCTTTTATCCCACGGGGAATCGGGTCCAGACATTTTGATTCCGAAGGTATCGCTGCCAGGCGGAGGGTGATTATCGACAAGGGTATCCTGAAAGAATATTTCATCGATACCTATTACGGGAAAAAATTGGGAATGGAACCCAACTCGGGTTCATTTTCGAATATATCCTTTCAATATGGCGACCTGGACCTGGACGGCCTGGTCAAAGCAGTAAAAAAAGGAAGAAGACGCTTAAATATTCCGATTATGGCTTCTTTATTCCTTA
>CAZOWT010000036.1:0-18780 GCA_964583345.1 uncultured Clostridia bacterium | reverse complement strand
GGAGAGAGGGTTTTCATGATAATCCGGTTCAATTCAGGAGATACGGATTTATTTTTCTTCATCAGGGGAGTGATATTCCCGGCTTTGGCCAGTTTATAAATTTCCATGGGATTGGCCATCACAATCGGCGGGAATCCGGTTATCATCTCGTAAAACAGGCAGCCAGACGAATAGATATCCGATGAAAACACCGCTTTACCTTCGAATTGCTCGGGGGCCATATAGGGAGGGGAACCGATCCGGGTGGTGGCATAGGGTTTTTCATGAAGCAGGGTGGAGGTACCGAAATCGGTTATTTTCAAGGTGTTTTCTGCATCGATCAGGATATTGGAGGGGCGGATGTCCCGGTGTATCACCTTGTGTTTGTGGGCGAATTCCAGGGCGGATTGTATCTGTTTGAAATAATCCAGAGCGGTTTTGATGCTCAACTTGTTTTCATTGTCAATCAGGGTCTCCAGATCAATCCCCTTGATGTATTCCATCACCATGATGATGATGCCGTCGATGATATCCACGGTCAACAGCTTCACGATATTGGGGTGGTCCAGCAATTTGCACTGGAGGACTGATTCCTGGAGCAGTTTTTCGGTTTCGGAACCCATGCGGTGGGGGATTTTTAATGCCCGCTGGGTTTTCAGGAAAGTGTCTTCGGCCAGGTAGATGGTTCCGAAACCCCCGCTCCCCAGTTTCTTCAGAATTTTATATTTCCCGATTGTTCCTTTTAAATCAATCATGCTGTCTGTCCGGTGCCGATCTTCATTTTCAGAACGGCGCCAATTGAAATAGCGGCGGTTTCGGTTCGCAGGGTACCGTCATTAATCCGCAGACCGGTGAAGCCGTTTTTTTCAAAAAGCGTTTTCTCCTCCGGTGTGAAATCTCCCGGAGGGCCGACAACGGCCAGGACCGGCGGCATGGTCCGGATATCCGGGTTGTCATTGCCGGTAAGGTCCAGTAAAATGTTGGTAGCGGTTTTTTTGGCCAGTGACAGAATTTCTTCAATGTTTGCCGGGAGATAAATGGCGGGTTTCCATAGCCGCTTGTTGACCTTCAATGCCTGAATGGCTATACGGTCCCATTTGGCCAGCGTTGATGTCGAACAGGAGGCTTCGGTCCGCTTGAAACAAACCGGTCTGATTTCATCAACCCCGATTTCGGCTAATTTTTCGATCAGGTCATTCATGGGCTTTTTATTCAACAGCGAAGGAGCCAGAATAATACGGGTTGCCGGCTTTGAGCTGGACGTCATATCGGATACCCTGATCTTCACCCGGTTATCCCGGATATCCGTAATTTCCCCGGTTGCCAGATTGCCCTTTCCATTGATGATTTCAATGATATCCCCGGTCCGGTTTCTGATGACCGTTTTCAGGTGGAAGCATTCATCGCCTTCCACCGTAACCTCCCTGTCCCGGGCGGAAAATTCAGCATAGAATCTTCTTAAACCGCTCATATTGTCAGATTAAAACCGGTTGCCGCTCATACGAACAACTCGTTTTTTTCATTTTTTGATTTTTTTTTTTCCTCTTCCAGTTTCCTGAGTTCTCTGAAAAATTCTTTTTCCTTGCGGGTGAGTTTTTCGGGAGTATTGACATTGACGACAATCAGGAAGTCGCCTTTTCCCCAGCCGTTTACGTTTTTGAATCCTTTTCCCTTTATTTTGATAACAGTATGGGTCTGGGTTTCGGGGGGGACTTTTATTTTTTCGGTTCCGTAAAAGGTTTTAACCTTGAATTCATCTCCCAGTGCGGCCTGGGCAAAGGAAATGTTCAGCTCATATATCAGGTCATTTTCCTGTCTTTTAAATTCTTCGTGTTCCGAAACATGGATCATCAGGTAGAGATCACCGGGTTTTCCGCCATTCAATCCGTCCTGGCCTTCTCCAGAAACCCGCATTTTGTTCCCGGTATCCACACCCGGAGGGAAAGTGATTTCAATATCTTTGCTGGTGGTAATTCGTCCGCTTCCGTGGCAGCTTTTGCAGGGATGGGTAACCAGACTTCCCGACCCTTTGCATAGCGGGCAGGGGGTTGAAATGGAAAAAAATCCCTGGCTGCGCCTGATCTGCCCGCTGCCTCCGCACTGTTTGCAGGTCTCGATCGATTTTCCGGGCTCGGTCCGGCTTCCCTGGCAGACATCGCAGTTTATTTCCTTTTCGATGGTGATGTTTTTTTTAATGCCCAGGTAGGCTTCCTTGAGACTCAAGGCGACATCGATTCCGATATCCCGGCCCCGGTGCCT
Organism: uncultured Clostridia bacterium; assembly: GCA_964583345.1. Taxonomy (GTDB): domain Bacteria; phylum Acidobacteriota; class Aminicenantia; order UBA2199; family UBA2199; genus CAZOWT01. The sequence goes on along the minus strand of CAZOWT010000036.1, from coordinate 16,542 downwards.
GGCGCTGCGGCCGCCCCTTTTTGAAAACGGGGATTCGAATCCGAAAAAATTGCCCAGGATATCCTCGAAATCCGAGAAAATCGAATCTGAAAAAAATGAAAAATCCGAGAATCCGCGGTTGCCGGCTTTAAGACCCTCGAAACCGAACTGATCGTATATCCGGCGTTTTTCTTCGTTACCCAGCACGGAATAGGCTTCCGATGCTTCTTTGAATTGTTCTTCGGAGTGGGGATTTCCCTGGTTTCGATCCGGATGATATTTCAATGCCAGTTCCCGGTAGGCTTTTTTTATATCTGTATTTGAGGCGTTTTTTGAAACACCCAGGATGTCATAGTAATCTTTTTTGCCCATAGATTACTTTTCAAATTCCTCGACCAGTATCTGGTTTATTCGAAGTCGGTGGGATTCCATTTTTTTTAGTAAACCATCGAATGCTTCCGTATTTTCTTCTTTCAGCGCCTTTTCCGTCTTGGAGAGAAGCCTTTTTATCTCATCTTTTTCAGCAGCCTTGATTTTTTCGGTGTGGCGGTTGTAGAAGTATTTGACCGCTTCGAATTCTTCGGAAAGCTTCATCTTCAATTCGGTGGCCCGGATCCGTTTCCGGTCCGTCTCGTTGTATTCTTCGGCATCCTGTATGATTTTCTGGATTTCCTCGGGCGAAAGGCCGGTGGCGGGCTGAACCTTCATGCTCTGGGAAATTCCGGTTTGCTTATCCTTGGCCGACACCTTCACGATTCCGTTCGAATCGATTTCGAAAGAAACATTGATCTGGGGAATACCCTTGGGCGTAAGCGGGATGCCTACCAGGTTGAAATATCCCAGCGATTTGTTTTCAGATGCGATTTCCCGTTCGCCCTGGAGAACATGGATGGTAACCGTTCTCTGGTTATCGTTAATGGTGGTAAAAACTTTTGAACGCTTTATGGGAATGGTTGAATTTTTATCGATCAGCTTGGTGAACCGGTCACCCTTGGTTTCAACGCCCAGGGAAAGGGGTGTGACATCGAGAAGCAAGAGGTCTTTTACTTTGCCTTTCATGATTTCCGACTGCAGAGCCGCACCCTGGGCAACCACCTCTTCGGGATTCAGGTCGGCATAGGGTTCTTTTTTGAAGAGTTCAGTCAGTTTTTTTTGTACCAGCGGCATCCGGCTCTGGCCCCCGACCAGTATAACCCTTTCGATCTGATCGGGTTTCACGTTGATTTCCGCCATTGATTTTTTTATCAGTTCGATAGTCCGGTCGATGAAGCCCTTGGTCTCATGTTCCAGCTGGGTGCGGGTTAATTTTTTCTGGAAGTGGTAGTTATTTCCGTCCGGGAAATGATGCAGGTAGGGGATCGACACCAGGGTTTCTTCATTGAATGACAGTTCGATTTTTGCTTTTTCAGCCACCTGGAGAATTCTCTGAATGGTATTCCGGTCATGGGCAACATCAACGGGGATATCCCCTTCCAGTTTTTCCAGGATCCAATCGATGATTTTGGCATCGAAATCACTGCCGCCCAGAAAGGTGTCACCCAGGGTTGACAGGACTTTATACACATCCCCTTTGACCTCGACAATCGAAATGTCAAAAGTTCCGCCTCCCAGGTCGTAAACGGCATACAGGCCGTCCTTTTCGATTTTTGACCCGTAGGCAATCAATGCAGCCGTCGGCTCATTGATAATCCTGGCCACATTGAGTCCGGCAATTTCGCCTGCGTTTTTGGTCGCCTGCCTCTGGGCATCGTTAAAGAATGCCGGAACCGTGATCACGGTATCGGATATTTTTCCGCCCAGGTATTCTTCCGCGGTTTGTTTCAGGTAGGAAAGCAGCAAACCTGAAATTTCCTCGGGAGAAACCGATTTGTCTCCGAAAAGGATTTTAACGTCTCCGTTTTCCGCACCGACCAACTCGTAACCCACCATCTGCCGCATGGCCTGGACTTCACGGCTATTGAATTTTCTTCCCATCAGCCTTTTGACTCCCCAGATGGTGTTCTGGGAATTGGTGATAAATTGTCTTTTGGCAACCACTCCGAAGATTCGTTTGCCATCCCGGGTCAGCGCCACTATTGAAGGAATCACCCGGGAACCTTCCGGATTCGGAATAATCGCCGGTTCGCTGCCTTCAAGGTAGCTCAGGCAGGAATTTGTGGTTCCCAGATCTATACCCAGATTTATTTCCATTTCTATTCTTCTTCGGTTTCCGGTTCATCAAACGGTTTACCGGTTTTGGGGACGGCGACTTTGGTCAGGCTGGGCCTTAGCAATTTGTCCTGATAGGTATAACCCTTCTGATAGATTTCAACCACCACCGGTTCTTGGATGCCTTCCCTTTCTTCTTTGGAGAGCGCCTGATGAAAATTTGGATTGAAGGGCTTTTCCAGGGCCTCGATTTCCTTCACCTGGTATTTTTTAAGCAGATTAATCATCTGCTTCCAGATCATTTCAACCCCGGAAATTAAAGACTTCCCGTTGTTTGCCGAGGATTTGCTGGAGAGGGCCCGTTCCAGGTTGTCGATAATGGGAAGCAGAGCAAACAGGAACTCGCTGAGGGCGAATTTGAAATATTCGTCTTTTTCCTTTCTGATTCTTTTCCTGAAGTTATCCATTTCAGCCAGCACCCTAAGGTATTTATCTTTGGTTTCGTCTCTTTCATTGACCACTTTTTTCAATATTTCTTCCTGTTTTTTCAGTTTTTCATGGAGTTTTTTGTTGTCGTTTTCTTTTTTGGCTTTCCTGTTTTTAAAATGGTCGGATTCTGGTGAGTCGGCGTTGTGTTTCTGTTCATCGTCATCAGGCACGTAGGATATTTCTATCTTGTCATCTTGGTCGGTCATTTAAAACCTCCGTAGAATTTTTTAAAATTGCTGGAATGGGAAAAACAAATTTCATGCAAGGCGGGCAAGATTTTAAAATCAGAATAGACATATGCTCGAAAATCCGTCGTTGATAAAACAATATTTTTTTAAATCCATTCATTCAATAAGAAAATTTTAGTATAATGACCCGAAAATGTCAACGGTATTTCGCACCCGAGCCTTCCGGCAGCCGTTTCAGGCCGGCGGAAAAAATCCGGGAAACGGTTGCTTCACCCTGAAAACCCTTTTATTTTTATTTCATATTTTTGTTGAATTTCAATTTTGATTTATTTATAATCCAAAGTTCAACCCCAATAGACCCGGTTAAAAGTGTGCCGGGAAAAAAGGAGTTTAAATGAATATCTTTTTCATTGCCATTTGCATTTATTTGATCGGGCTGACCATCATGAATTTCTGGAAATCCAGGCAGGTAAAGAACCAGGATGATATGATGCTGGCCGGTCGTTCAATATCCACCACCAAGATGGTGTTTACCCTGATCTGTACCTGGATCGGTTCGGGGACGTTTATCGCCGGGGCGGAATTTGCCGCCAAAGCAGGATGGTGCGCGCTGTGGCAGGCGGCCGGAGTCGGGGTGGGAATCATTATCATCTATTTCCTGGCCGCAAAAATCAGAACATTCGGACAGTATACGGTCGGAGATATTCTGGAGGCCCGGTATGGCCTGGTTGCCCGGCTTTTTGGCGCCATTGCCATCATCATCAGCTTTACCACCATTGTCAGTTATCAATTCAAGGCCGGCGGTTATATTCTCAAAACCATCACCGATGGGAAGATTTCCGATGCCCAGGGGATGTTTCTGGCGTTTCTTTTTGTCACCATTTTTACCATGATTGGCGGCATGGTGGCCATTGCCAATACCGATTTGCCCAACGGAATCATCATCCTGCTTTCAACCATTATCTCAACTCCCCTGGTCATCATGGCAGCCGGCGGTTTTGCGAAGATGAAAGCGGTTTTGCCGGCCAACCATCTGAAGTTATTCAATCCGGATTTTACCTATAACCCGACATTGAAAATCATGGCTATCGCCATCTCTACCATGCTGCTGCTGCTTGGGGTCCAGAGCATGTACCAGAAATTTTACAGCGCCAGGAGCCCCCGTGAAGCCAAACGGGCTGCGGGAATTTGGGTGGTCGGGACTATTTTTATCGAATCGGTGGCCGTGATTATGGCCATTTTCAGTTCGGTCTATTTCTGGGACGAACTGCAAAGCGGCGTTATGGACCATGCTGAAGTCATCATTAATGCCGCCAAAAGAATGATTCCGGTTCCGGTGGGCATTTTATTGCTCGGTGCAGCCACCGTGGTGGTGATTTCCACCGGGATGAATTATTTGCTTTCGCCCACCACCACCATCATCCGGGATATTTTTCAGCGGCTCTTCGGTAAAAAACCGGCCGGAAGCGACCGAAAAGGCCCGGCTTCTGAAGCTGAAAGCAAGCCGGTTTCCTCTGCCGAGGACCGGTCGGTTATCTGGTTGAAGCCTCAGCTGGTTGCGGCCCTGTTGTTGTTTGCCTCATTCTTCCTGCCCTGGTTCAGCAGCCACTCCGGGTCGTTTTCCGGATTTCAAATCCGGGGATTCCTCCGGGCAAATCCGGATATCGGCGGTTCCAGTTTGCCGGGATTCATCCTGATGATACTGATTTATTTGATCCCGGTTCTTTGCCTGGTTATTATCGTTCAGTTGATTGGCAAAAAGTCCACTAAGTTCACGGCCCTTTTAGCCGGCATCATGCCTTTCTTGGCCCTGCTGATCATTCTGTTTCTCAGGCGGGAAATTCTCGGCCAGCTGGGTATCGGTATATACGCCACCATAGTCCTGGCCCTGACGCTGGTTATTTACCGGGATTCTTTGAAAATCGATCCCCAGAAAAAGGCGGTTTTCATGCAGAAGTTTTTTATCGTTCTGCTGGGGGTGGTGGCGTATTTCATGGCCACCCGGATGCAGTCCGTTCTGGAAAATGCCTATTTTGCCTATACCATATACGGTGTCGCGGTAACGCCGGCTTTGCTGGCCGCCCTGGCTTCGAAAAAAGTGACCAAAACCGCCGGATTAATTTCCATTGTTTCGGCAACCATTGTTACCTTCGGTTTAAAACTATCCGGATATGTCTGGCCATCAATAATGAGGCCTCTGGGAGACCCGAATGCCGATCCGTTCGGGATTCCCATCCTTTATCCGGGTTTGGCCGTGGCCCTGCTGAGCATGGTTGTGTTTTCATTTTTCACCAAACCGCCCGAACCCGAAGTTCTGGCCAGATTCTTTCCCAAGGGAAAAAACTAATTGATTCTGATACTCAAGCTTCTAGCCATTGTCATCGCCCTCATTATTTTTTTACGGCTTAAACTGGACCTGATTATTTCCGTTGTTTTCATCACCATCCTGGCCATTGTATTGTTCGGTATCCGGCTCAAGGATGTTCTGGCCACTTCGGCCGGGATTCTGATTGAGCCGAAGACTCTACAGCTCCTGATTATCATCATTATGATTTTATTCATGGGCCAGGTACTGAAAGATAAACGAATGTTTGATAAGCTCATCAACTCCCTGAACAGTTTGATCCGTGACCAGAGGATCGTGGCCATGATCGGCCCGGCAATTCTGGGTTTTCTGCCTTCCCCCGGCGGAGCCCTGCTGTCCTCTCCCATTGTTGAAGTGTCGACAAAACAGATGAATGTCAAGCCGGAATTCAACACATTTTTGAATTTCTGGTTTCGTCATTTCTGGGAATTCGTCTGGCCGGTTTACGCAGGCCTGCTTCTGTTTCAGGCCATGAGCGAGATTCCCCTGAAAAAAATTGTTCTTTACCAGGCTCCCTTTACCATCCTGAACATCATCACCGGTCTGATTGTGGCCTTTGTTTATTTTAAAACCCATAACATCAGGCGCGTGCGCCCGAAAAACCGAAACAATATCATCGGGACGGTCAGTGATTTCTTCCAGGGAGTCTGGCCGATTTTATTGGTGATACTGCTTTTTTTTGTGCTTTCATTGCCCCTGTACCTGAGCCTGATTATTGTTTCGGTGATGTTGATTCCGGTAACCCGGATGAACATCAGGGATGTCATATCCATCCTGTTCTCGAAATTCGTCCTGAAAACCTTGTTGCTGATTGCGACCGTGCTCATTTTTCAGAAAATAATCACCATTTCCGATGCCTTTGATATTTTAAAGACCTGGCAAATTTCACCGGAGCTGATTGTGCTGTTTGCCTTTTTTGTCAGCTTTACCATGGGTTTTTTAACCGGCGTCAATGTCGCCTATATTGCCATCGCCTATCCGATTCTGCTTCCCCTGATTCAGAATTCTCCGAACTTTTTTTATCTGTCCCTATATATTTATGTAATCGGTTTTGCCGGCGTGCTGCTGTCTCCCCTCCATCTCTGCCTGGTTCTCACCAATCAATATTTCAAATCTTCCCTGTACAAGGTTTACAAATACATGGCTTTTCCGGCCGCTGCCCTGATTGTGACCTCCACGCTCCTGGTTCTCATCCTTTGAAGCCGGCCATGACCCTGCTGTTCGGGATCACCATTTTCCTGAGTTCGACTCTGCTTTTTTTGATCCAGCCCATGGTGTCCAAGATGATTCTGCCTTATTTTGGTGGAACGCCCTCGGTGTGGACAGCCTGTATGCTGTTTTTTCAGATATTCCTGCTTGGCGGGTATTATTATGCCCATTTGATCAATGAAAAGTTTTCCCCCAGGGTTCAGGTTTTCGTTCATACCGTGCTGCTGCTGGCCGGTGGGATTTTCCTGCCGGTTTATTTTTCCCGGAACCTGTCGGGGTCGCTGGCCGAATCTTTCAGCCCGGTATTTGGCCTAATGGTCTTGCTGGCGGTGGGTATCGGTGTTCCTTTCCTGATTTTATCGGCCAGTTCTCCTTTAATTCAGCGGTGGTTTTCCCGAACATCCCATGCCTCAGCCCGGGATCCCTATTTTTTATATGCTTCCAGCAATACCGGCAGCCTGCTGGCCCTGCTGTGCTATCCCCTGGCGATCGAGCCTCTCTCTTCCCTTTCCCAGCAGAGCCGGATATGGACCGGCGGTTACATTCTGTTGATTTTGTTCTTCATCCTCACCGGGGTGATCACCTGGAAATCCGGGCGGGGATCCGGGAATGTTTTTGGTACGGCTTCCCCGGAATCTGTTGATGGCGCGGAAACCATTAGCCTTAAAAGGAAAATGATGTGGGTGATTCTGGCTTTCGTGCCTTCGAGTCTGATGTTGGGCGTAACCACCCACCTGACTACCGATATCGCCAGTGTGCCGTTGCTATGGGTGGTTCCCCTGGCACTCTATCTGCTGACGTTTATTTTTTGTTTTGCCCGCAGGCAGGTTATTCCCCAGGCGGTCATGGGAAAAATTTTCCCCATAACAGCGGTGGTCATCGTGTTTGTTATGCTAACCGAAATCGACCGGCCGCTGTGGCTGGTCTTTTTCCTTTATCTGCTGTTCTTTTTTGTGGCGGCCATGGTGTGTCACGGCCAGCTGGCCCATGACCGCCCCTCACCCCGGTATTTAACCGCCTATTATTTGTTGATCTCTGCGGGGGGTGCATTGGGCGGAATCTTTAACGCGATTCTGGCTCCGGTTTTATTCAACCGGGTCATCGAACTTCCGCTGGTTCTGGTGCTGGCCTGCCTGGTATATATGAAACAAAGCCGGCGACAATGGAGCCGGAAACTTTTTGCCGCAGATGCGGGTTTTGCCGTTATGACCGGCGGTATCGCCGCTCTGCTGGGGCTGGTTGTCAGGCAGACATCCATGGAACCTTACCAGCTGTGGATGATTGTGGTTTTTGGTATTCCGTTATTTGTTTCCTATCTTTTTGTAAAGCGCCCGGTTCGCTTCGCCCTGGCCATCGGGGCAATTTTCCTGGCTGGCAGTCTGTTTCCCGATATTTACGGAAAGGTGCTGAAATCGGAAAGAAACTTTTTTGGCTGCCTTCAGGTCACCACCGATGCTTCCGGTCCCTTTCACCGGCTTTTTTACGGAACCACCCAGCACGGGCTGCAGTTCGTCACCCCGGAACGGAGTCGTGAACCGCTGGCCTATTACCATCGAACCGGTCCTTTCGGTGAAATCTTCCGGGCATACCGGACGAAGCCTGATTGTCGATCGGTGGGGGTGATCGGTTTGGGGATCGGTTCAATGCTGGCATATTCGACTCCCGGCCAGTACTGGACCTTCTACGAAATTGATCCGGCCGTCATCTGTATTGCCAGGGACAGTCGTTATTTTACCTATTGCCGGGATGCGGAAGCGGCCCGGATTGACATCATCCCGGGTGATGCCCGGCTCAACCTTGAGAAAGCCCTCCCCGAATCCTTCAGCCTTCTGGTGGTGGATGCCTTTAACTCGGATGCCATTCCGGTTCACCTGATTACGCTTGAGGCTTTTCGGCTTTATGAATCGAAACTGGCAGCGGGGGGAATGCTGGCCATAAACCTGACCAACAAGAACCTTGACCTCAGGAAGGTCATCGCCGATATTGCCGGACAGTTGAATCTATTCTGTGTCTTCAGGCTGGATGGAGAGGTCAACCCGGATGATGATGCCACCCGCGGAAAATTTCGTTCATTGTGGGCGGTGCTGGTGAGGCAGCCGGCGGACCTGGGCCCGATTATCCGCGGGCAAGATTGGCGGGTGCTTCCGGCGGACCTTAACCGCCGGCCCTGGACAGATGATTTTTCCAATATTGTCAGCGTATTAAACTGGTTTTAATCTTATTTGAACAGGGCTTCCACTTTGCCCGCGCCTTCACGGAGAATTTCCGGGGGGGTAACGGAAAAATCCACCAGGGTTGAGGGAATGTTGGGGGTGATGCCTTCATCCAGAATCAAATCCACCTCGTATTTGAATTGCTCGGCAATTTCCTCGGGATTGGTGAAAAAATCATCGCTGCCTTTGGGGACGCTGGTGCTGAGCATCGGCCTTCCCAGATGTTTGACCAGGCTCCGGGCCACCAGCGAATCCGGAATCCTGACACCCACGGTCTTGCGCTTCTGCAGATGGAGGAGCGAGCGGGGCACTTCCTTTGAGGCCGGAAGAATAAAGGTATATTTTCCCGGCAATACCCGGCGCATGACTCGGTAGGCGTTGTTGGGGATGAATGCCCATTTGGCAATGTCTTCAAAATCGGCAAAAATAAAGCTGAGCAACTTATGCTTGGATACCTTTTTTATTTTAAATATTCTGGAGACAGCTTCTTTGCTGAGAATATCAGCCGCCAGCCCGTAGATGGTATCGGTGGGATAAATGATTACCCCGCCCTGTTTCAGGATCTCCACCGCCTGAATGATGGATTTTTTATCCAGGTTGAAATGGTTTATTTTGATAATCTCGACTGCCATGGTCCTCGTACATCCTTTTCGGATATATTATAACCCAATTCAGGGGGAAAAAAAACCGCTTACGGGCTGATTTGCCGGAAAGACCGGATATTGAAAACGAACCGGTTTTCCGTTAAAATTGTGGATACCGATGAAAGGGCGTTCCTATCGGTTTTGAAAGGACAGGGATGAAGCAGGCGGATATTTTTTTTATGGAACAGGCGCTCAGGCAGGCCCGTAAAGGTGAAAAAAAAGGCGAGGTTCCCGTGGGGGCGGTTGCGGTACTGGGAGGTAAAGTCATTTCCCGGGGTTACAATTCCGTAATCGGGAAATCGGATCCCTCTGCCCATGCCGAAATTGTGGCTCTGCGGAAGGCGGGACTGAAAATCAAAAATTACCGCCTTGCCGAACTGGAGCTGTATGTGACCCTGGAACCCTGCCTCATGTGTTTTTCGGCGCTGGTGAACGCCCGGATCAGGAGGCTGGTCTATGCCGCCGGGGATGAAAAAACCGGAATTTTTTCCACCGGCGCATTTAAAATGGTTAAACCAATCTTCAATCATGGTATAATCGTGGATTCGGGTATTCTGCAGGAACAGTCTTCAATCCTGTTGAAAAAATTTTTTCAGGACCGGAGGGATGCCGGAGTGGTCGAACGGGGCGGTCTCGAAAACCGTTGACCCCTTACAGGGTCCGTGGGTTCAAATCCTACTCCCTCCGCCATTACCCAGCTTGTTTGGGTTTTGAAATTTTCAGGACCCGTTTAAATTCAGTGCAATTTGGGAAAAGTTCATTTGAAGATTGAAAATCGATAATTATTCCGATAATATAAATTATAGCTTGGGACACTTTAATCAGGAGGTGTGCCGATGAAATTACGACACTTCTTCACGGTTAATATTTTCTTTGCAATTTTCTTTGGCCTAACCTGTTCCCTGTTTCCGGTTCAGGTGGGGCGGTTATACGACCTTGCATTCGAAGAGTCAGCAATCTGGACGACTCGCTTGCTGGGCGGTTCAATCCTTGGTTTTGCCATACTCATGTGGTTCGGAAGGAAATCCAAGTCCGCCGAAACCCGCAGGGCAATTGCGATGGCTCTGTTGGCTCAAGATACGATTGGTTTTATCGCCTCTATGGAGATTCAGATTGGAGGTAAGATAAATGCTTTTGGATGGACAAACCCAATCTTATACGGACTCCTGGCAATCGGCTATGCGTATTTTCTTTTCATTCGACCCGATAAAAGTTAAAAGATTGACATCAATATCTGACCCTGATATGGATCATGAAAAATAGACGAAAATCTCATCCGGACGGCAACGATTTTTCCAATCCGTCGACTACCGTGCAACTGGCCCGCCATCTGGGCGTATTTGATGCCACCATGATTGGCGTCGGGGCCATGATCGGAGCCGGTATTTTTGTCTTGACCGGTATTGCCATGGGCCTTGCCGGTCCGGCTGCCATATTGGCCTTTGCCCTGAATGGGATCGTGACACTGTTTACCGCCCTGAGTTATGCGGAACTAGCCAGCGCCATCCCCGAGGCAGGCGGTGGTTATTCCTATATAAAAAAAATGATGCCCAACGCCGTCGCTTTTGCTTCGGGCTGGATGCTCTGGTTTGCCTATATCGTTGCCTGCAGCTTATACGCCAAGGCTTTCGGCAGTTATTTTCTGGAATTTTTTGAACGGCAACTCCCGGCCGCCACTCATAAGGTGATTGGATTGCTGGGCCATCAGGTGTCGGTGGCAATCGTGACATTGCTGATCGGATTGTTTTTTATCACCATAAATATTATCGGCACTCATGCCAGCGGAAAAGCGGAGAATGTGGTGACGATTGCCAAGCTGGTCGTACTGGGGATGTTTATTTTTTTTGGGTATCGCCAGTTTTTCATTGCGCCGAATACGGCTTTTAAAAATTTTTCTCCGCTATTGCCTAACGGATTTACGGGCATCCTGGCCGCTATGGGTTTGACCTTCATTGCTTTTGAGGGATATGACCTGATTGCCACGGTTAGTGAAGAGGTGAAGGATCCCAAACGCACCATCCCCAGGGCTATTTTGCTCTCTCTCGGCATTACCATGGTTGTTTATCTTTCGGTGGTTTTTGTCAGTTTGGCAGCCGTTCCCCCGGCTGAGGGATTGCCGACCTGGAAGTTGCTGGGGAAATATGGCGAGACCGGTATTATCCGGGCTGCGGAAGGCTTCATGCCCACGTTTGGCATATTCCTTATCCTGGTCGGGGGCCTTTTCGCAACTTTGAGCGCGCTCAATGCCACCATCCTGGCCAGTTCCCGGGTGGCATTTTCTATGGGTCGTGATTGGATGTTGCCCAACCGGCTGAGCCAGATTCATCCGGCACGGAAGACGCCGGTCATGGCGGTCAGTATCACCGGTTTTATTTTTCTAACGGTTGCCATATTCCTGCCCATTGAAATCCTGGGCAGCTGCAGCAGTCTGCTGTTTTTGCTGACCTTTTCATTGGTGAACCTGGCCCTGATCATGTACCGTATCCGGCATAAAGGCGAGCCACCGCCATTCCGGGTGCCGCTGTTTCCGCTGACACCGATACTGGGAATCGGCACCTGCCTGGCATTATCCCTGTACCAGTTGTGGAATGAACCACTGGCCTGGGTACTCGCCGCCGGTTGGATTGTGGTTGGCATCGGGATATATCTGGTCGCGTTTTCACGACGGGTGACCATTGCCGATGTACCGAAGGTCATCGAGTCACCGGAGTTGCTGGGCTTAAAAAAAATAAAAAATTACAAGGTTTTGCTTCCGCTTGCCAATCCGGAACGAATCGAATCACTGGTTGATATGGCGGGCAAAATTTCCAATATCAGTCAGGGTGAAGTCATGGCGCTTTCCATCATCGATCTGCCAAATATTACCACCTATACCGAAGTGGATGAATTGCTGAAGGAACCCCAATACGTCCTGAACAAAGCCCAGCAACTGGCATTAAATCGGAAAATCACCTTTTCTTCCCTGCTTAAAATCGGCAGGTCGACTGCCCCGGAAATCGTGCAGGTTGCTCTGGAGAACCGCTGCAATCTTATTCTAATGGGTTATAAAAAAGATGAAGATCCACTGGAAAACAGCGTTATTCATCATGTGATCGCTCACCAGCCCTGCGATATTGCCATTTTGAAAAGCGACAGGGGTTATTTGGGGACTTTTGAAAGGATTTTGGTCCCGATTGGCGGCAAGGATGTCAATGATAGCCTGAAAGTCCGGTTTGTCCATGGCATTTACCGTTCCTCCGGCTGCAAGGTAACCCTGATGACGGTTATTCCGGTTGGCGCTGTCAGAATCCAGCGCAAGCGGGCTTATGAATCCCTTCAGCGGGCAGCAAAAATATACAATATTCCGTCAGCCGAATTGCTCATGGAAGAAAGTGTACAGGTAGCGACCGCTATTATCTCCCAATCAAAGGAACGCGATCTGCTAATCCTGGGGTTGCGCGAAGAACCGTGGCTGCAGTCGTTCTTCTTCGGAACCATCGCCCAACAGGTCGCCGGTCAGGTTCCCTGTCCGACGCTGCTGGTTAAACCACGGTCCGGGGAAAGATCCGGCTTTAAATACCTGCTGAGAGTAGGGAAAAAACAACGATAATATTTCCCGATCATTCGGATTTAAGTTTATGAAACCAGTGCTGGGGTCAGGTCTTGTATTGCAACAATGTTGTAATTCAAGACCAGACTCCGGTTGTGACAGTTGTGAATTTGAGGTGCAAATCTGGATAAGGAATAAAGATATTTATTTATGGTGTTTCGAATAAAAAAACTTTATGCGTTTAGGGAGGCTATCATGAAATGGAACAAAAATATTGTCAGGCGGTTGATTCAGGTGTTTCTAACCCTGGCGATCGAGGGGGCCATCATAATCATTTCGGCCGGGACACTTCACTGGTTTCGGGCCTGGATATTTCTGGCAGTGGGGGTGTTGATCCTGCTTGTCAATCTGCTGGTCCTGCCCGCCGAGGTGATCGAGGAACGGGGGCGGTCCCATAAAGATGCCAAAACCTGGGACAAGATTATCTCCGCTCTGACTATTGTCCCCACCCTGATGATGCTGGTTTGCTGCGGTCTGGATTTCCGGTTTCACTGGACCGGCGAGGTTTCGGCCGCACTCCCGGTCGCCGGCCTGATTTTTTTCTTTCTGGCCTCCCTGCTGTTCACCTGGGCCATGGTTTCCAACCGATTTTTTTCAACCCTGGTCAGGCTGCAGACCGAACGAAACCACACCGTTGCCAGCAAGGGGCCATACCGTTATGTCAGACACCCCGGTTATCTGGCTTATATGGCATTCACCCTGGCCACCCCGGTGGCCCTGGGAACCCTATGGGGATTGATGTTTGCTCTGGCCATTGTTATTTTATTGCTGGTCAGAACCGCGCTGGAGGACCGCACCCTTAAAAATGAGCTTTCCGGCTACTCTGATTATGCCCAACGGGTGCGCTTCAGATTGATTCCCGGCCTATGGTAGTCCGGGACGGTTCAGGACCAATGTGCGGCAGGCATTGACATCGCATTGTTTTTTTTACATGATATCGCCATGAATATTAAAAAATATTTTACGCTAATGGTTGGTTTGATGCTGCTATTCTCCGGTGCCATGATTCGGGGTGATGATAAAGCCGAGGCTGAAACCGCCAAAAAAAAAGCAAATACTTCTATTGCCTTCGGGCTGGATCTCTCCCAGGGCAATACTGAGGCCCTGGGATTGAATGTGGATTTCAACATCGACTGGATGTTTCTGGAAAAAACCGAACTTCAATGTTCGGCTTCGGTCAGTTATCTGGAAGTGGACGGTGAAAAAAAAGCGGACAGGATGTTCTTGCAGATTCTGATGGATCACCTGCTGGCCAAAAGAATCACCTTTTTTCTGCTGGCAAAACCATACCGCAATCTCCTGCAGGATGTGGAGTTCCGTCTGGAAACCGGCGGGGGGTTCAAATATGACTTCATCGACAATTTTGCCGACGGGAAGGATATCCTGCACACAGACCTTTCCCTGAGCGCGGCCATTATTTATGAGCAGACTGAGTACACCAACCAGGTTGTGCAGAAGATCATTCGCCTGTCGATCAGGCCCAAGATAAAGCAGGAGCTCAGTAAAAATCTGCAGGTCCAGATCATGCTGTTTTATCAACCGAGTTTCGAGGATTTCCGGAATTACCGTCTGCTGCTGGACTCGGGGGTCCAGTTCTCCATCAGTAAAGCCGTTTCTTATGTGCTGAAGTTCCTGGGTGAGTACAACAGTTTGGTGCCCGAAAATGTGAAAAAACAGGATTACCGCCTGATCAACCAGCTTTCCCTGAGTTTCTAAGTTGAAATGGACTTGGTATGAAAAAAATCGAAACCATCGAGCCGATTAAAATCGGTGTCAGCGCCTGCCTGCTGGGCCAGGAGGTGCGCTGGAACGGGGGGCATGCCCGCAGCCCGTACATCACCGATACCCTGGGGCGCTTTTTTACATTTGTGCCGGTTTGCCCGGAGGTGGAAGCCGGTTTTCCGGTTCCCCGGGAAACCTTCCGGCTGGTCGGGGATCCGGACCATCCGTGCCTGCTGACCACAAAAACCGGCGTTGACCACACGGATCGCATGAATGAGTGGTCCTTTAACCGGGTGATGGCGCTGGAAGCCGAAGGCCTTTGCGGCTTCATTTTCAAGAAAGACTCACCCAACAGCGGCATGGAACGGGTCAAGGTGTATGGCGAAAAAGGCGTGCCGGTCAAGAAGGGGGTGGGCATATTTGCCCGCCATTTCATGGCCCATTTTCCCCGGCTGCCAGTAGAAGACGAGGGGCGCCTGAATGACCCTGAAATCAGGGAAAATTTCATCGAACGGATTTTCGCCCTGAAACGCTGGCGGGAGTCCGTGCGGAACCGGCAGACGTCGGGTGTCCTGGTTGAATTTCATACCCGGCACAAGCTGCTCATCATGTCCCACAGCAACCAACATTACCGGGAAATGGGCAGGCTGGTGGCCGGCGCTCAAGACATCCCCCGCCAACAGCTATTTGAGCGGTATGAAGCCCTGTTTATGGAGGCCCTGCGCATCCGTACCACTTCCCGAAAGCATACCAATGTGCTGCAGCACATGCTGGGGTATTTTAAAAAATACCTATCCGGCGATGAGAAACAGGAGATTCTGGAGATCATCGAACGGTACCGTCTGGGATTCGTTCCTTTAATCGTTCCGGTTACCCTATTCAATCACTGGGTCAGGAAATACCGGCAGCCCTACCTGCTGGAACAGACGTACCTGAATCCCCATCCGGTGGAGCTGCAGCTGCGAAATCATGTGTGACGGACAGGGTCTTGCTTTTATAAAAATATTTTTTTATCATGAAAGAGCCGGTCAACCCCGAAGGGGAAGGAATCGGATAAGGATGTGAAAAATGGAACTCAGCCATTTCGTTCAGCCACTGGGCATCACCACCCTGGTCTCGCTGCTAACCACGGTAATCCTGGGCCTGTTCCGGAGAAAGAAACCGCTGCTATTCATCCCCTGGCACCGGATCCAGGCCTTTATCACCCTGGGCCTGGCAGTGACCCACTTTCTGCTGGTGTTTTTTTCAGAATAAACCGGCCGGTATCCAGAAGGAGCGAAACCATGAAAACAACGTCAATCAAGGGCATCCTGGCCGGATTCTTCGTTTTATTGATTCTGGCATCCATCCCGGTGTTTGCCCACGCCCCCAAGACGATAACCCTGGAATTTGACCTGAATGCCTCCAGCCTGAAGGTGGAGATCCAGCACCCGGTGAAAAATCCCGCAAACCATTATATTAAAAGAATTAGGATTTACCTTAACGGTGAAATGATTCAGGAAAAGTCTTACTCCAGCCAGGAAACCGGTGAAGGCCAGAGCGAAACTTTTGTCCTAAAGGGCGTCAAGGCCGGCGACGAAATCCTGGTCAAGGCGACCTGCAACAAATTCGGGGGAAAACGGTCCAAAATAAAGGTCACCTGATTTTGGGTTGACCCTTCCTGATCTTATTTCAGAGATGCTTTTTCAACAAACCGATGATTTCCAGGTTTTTTTCAACGGCGATATCCATTGCCTTCTTGAATAGCCGGTGGCTTACCGGTTTGTTTTCGGCAAAAGACTGAACCTCGATGATGTTTTTCTCAAGCATTTCTGGGAATTCGTCAGGCGCGGAAGATATGAAATCAGAGAACACGATGCCAAAGATAGAAGGTACTATCGGTTTGCCAAACCCGAGATGCCTGGCTTTCCGAAAATGTTGGAACTGTTTTCCCGAAGCCCGAACAGTCTGATGCTCGGCGATGAGCAGAATATCGTCCCGATTCACAGCGAAGAGG
>CAZOWT010000035.1:0-18809 GCA_964583345.1 uncultured Clostridia bacterium | reverse complement strand
GAGAAATTCACAATATCTTTCTTTTTATCACTCTCTTCACTTGAAGAAATGGTTAAAGCGGGAATTGGTGATGAAGAAAATCAGTTTAATAAAAAGAGTGTCAAAAATTGGCTGATAGAAAATTTTATGTCTAAAGGAACCATTTCCGATGCCTATGATATTGTAAGAAAAGGCGGTCATGTTGTGGTGATTGGAAGCAGAGGGGATCATATATTACGCCCCACCGGAAAGTTCATGGAAACCGAAGTCACCTCAAGCGGACCGTGGGGCGGTACTCCGGAAGATGCAAAAATTGTTCTTCAGTATATAAAGGAAAATAAAATAAAAATAAATCAACTCGAGCTCCTGCTTGGCAAGCCGCTTCCATTTACAGAAACCGGATTTTCAGAAGGCGTGGAAGATCTCAGAAAAAGTAAAGTTATGGGAAGGGTCTACTTTAAGATGGATGAAAAAAAATGAAAGCAGGTTGCCATGAGATTGGTCGTGAATCCCTTTATCAGATGGCTATCCTTTTGATGTATTCACAAGGTCATTGGTTGAACTGCATGAAGAAAAATCCATTATTTAAATATTAATGGTAATATCTTAACATGAAATAAATGATTGACCCTGAGATAAATTTAGTTTAGTATTCTCTTTAATAAAAAGGAATAAAATGAGGTATGCAGAGACAGGATTTAATTTGGAAGTGGACCTGACCCGGGGAAACATCGAGAGAGTTGAAACCGATCCCGGTGAAACCGAACTTTATCTAGGGGGCCTGGGAACAAATGCCAAGATCATGTGGGACCGGGTCCCACCCGAAGTCGAACCGTTTTCGCCTGATAATTTGTTGATATTTGCCGCCGGGCTTTTGTGCGGCACTCCCGCTACCGGCTGCAACCGGACCATTGTTACCACCATCTCCCCCCAGACCCGGCTTATGGCATTTTCCATGATGGGGGGATTTTGGGCGCCCGAATTGAAGTATGCCGGCTATGACAAGGTAATCTTTCGCGGTAAATCCCCAAATCTGGTTTATCTGTGGATAAACAATGACCGGGTAGAAATCCGGGATGCCTCCCATCTGCAGGGTAAAGGCGCGGGCGAAACCGCGGAACTGATCCGGCAGGAACTTAACGAACCGAAAGCCCAGGTGGCCGCTATCGGCCTGGCCGGTGAAAACCGGATTTACTTTGCTTCCATTGAACAGGGCAGATCCAGTGCCAGCCGGGGCGGAATCGGCGCTGTCATGGGGGACAAAAGGTTAAAGGCGATCGTCGTCCGCGGGACAAAGGATATCAATGTTGCCCGGCCAGCAGAATTTATCGAGCTTTGCAACCAGGTACTGGCTTACATAAAACACCGGGAAAAAAATCCGATTCCAGGAGTCATGCCCATTTTAGCCGGACTCGGATCGCCGCAGGAGATGGCCATACATGATGAAAAATGGCACACCGAGAGTTTCATGTGGGGGAATTCCCGCATTCGCCGAAAAGACTTCTGGAACGAAGAAATCGAAAAAGAGTGGACCGAAACTATGGAGAATGCCCGTACGCGGTTGATCAGCTGCTATAACTGCCCGATGAAATGCGGGGCAACCATTTCCATGCCCGGGCTTCCGACCTATATGATGAAATGCTTCACGAAATTAACCTATACCATGGCGGCCATGTCCAATCTGGACTTTGGTTTTAGAATCGCCCAGCGTGCCACAGAATACGGCGTGGACGGATTTTCGACTCCGCAAGTTATGGCCTTTGCCCTCGAGCTCTATGAAAACGGTATTTTGACGGACAAAGAATTGCCGGGAATGCCGTCGGATACCGAGGGGAGATTTTACTGGTTGCTGGACAAAATCGTCAGGCGTGAAGGAATCGGAGATGTTCTGGCCGATGGCACATATTGGGCTGCTCAAAAAATAGGCAACGGCGCGGATGCATACGCCCACAATACCATCAAAAAACATGAGCAGCTGCCGCTTAAACTGTCCATGCTGAATCCCATTTACTTCCTGATGTATGCCACCGGCGAAAAGATAAACATTACCCAGATCGAAGGGCAGTTTCCCCAGGCTCCGTTTGCCACCCGGGAAGAAAGAGAAGCGTTCGTAAAAGATTGGGTCCAGGTTCCCAATGAAAAATTCAAACAATATTTTCTGGACTGGGAGCTGCGCGGAGAAAACTCTATCCCTTACTACCCGACTATTGAAATGTGCTGTGATATCGTTGACTGGCAGGAGAGAATGCATTATATCGATGATGCCCTGGGCATGTGTGCCGGATTATCCTCATTTCCCCTGAAGCCTCCGTATCACATTCACAATTATCCGAAATTCATTTCCGCAGGAGCCGGAATTGATATGGATGAAAGCAAATTGACACAGGCTGCCAAGCGGTACAGAACCCTGGTCAGAGCCGTCAACATCAGGAGAGGCATGCGGAGAAAAGATGAAAAACCCCCGGAAAATCATTGGAAGAAAAGATTTCCGGAACTTGAGAAAGAGCTCCTGGACACCTATTACACGTACAAAGGCTGGAATAATGAGGGTATACCGACAAAAGAATCCTTGCTGGCACTCGGACTGGATTTTGTGAGCGAAGACTTCGAAAAGAGAGGCATCTATAAAGAAAATGAAGAAACCCGTTCCAATGAAAATTCGACGGAAAACGAGAAGAAGCAGACTCGAGGAAACAAACCGTGAAGGTCACCAAAAAAAAGAAAGTTATTAAAATCATTAAAATTGACGTCGACAAATGCAATGGCTGCCGGGCATGCGAGGTCATCTGCTCCGCCTTTCACGCCTCACCGGAATACAGCAGTAACAATCCGGCCAGGTCGCGCATTCGGGTGATTCGCGAACCGCTCAGGGACGTATACATTCCCGTATATGCCGGCGAATATACCAAAGCCGAATGCACCGGCAGGGACCAATACACGATTAACGGAAAGGAATACGAAGAGTGCGCCTTCTGCCGGGCTGCCTGTCCGTCCAGGGATGTCTTCAAAGAACCCGATTCCGGGCTTCCGTTGAAATGCGATATGTGCGAAAGCGAGCCGCCGCTGGAAGAACCCATGTGTGTCCAATGGTGCCTTACCGATGCCCTGACATATGAGGAAAGAGAAGAGGAAGTCGAAGAGGAAGAAGTCCATGAGGACTTGGAGATCGGATTGGAATCACTGGCAGACAAATACGGGCTGCAGCAGGTCATCGATACCATGGCCAGGCTATCAATGTCCAGGAAAGGCAAGAACACCAAACCAGAAGTAGAGGATTGAGAAAGACGTGGAGACAGTTGCCCCTTACAGAGAGATCATCGATATCATAAGAGATAGAGGCGGAGAAGCCTTCACGTTATGCTATCAATGTGGATTATGCGATACGGTTTGCCCGTGGAACCGGGTTAGAACCTTCAGCATGCGCCAGATTGTACGGCAGGCCACCTTCGGGTTGACCGAAATTGAAAGCGAAGACATGTGGCGCTGCACCACCTGCGGCAGATGCCCCCAGCGTTGCCCCAGGGGAGTAAAAATAATAGAATGCGGTGTTGCCCTGCGCAGGATTTCCACCGAATACGGAGTCTTCCCCGCTTCTGTCAGTCCGGTCCGAACCGTAAGCGCGAGCCTGTCCGGCGAAGGCAATCCTCTCAATGAAAAGCGTAATGACCGTGCCAACTGGGCTGAAGGCCTTTCAATGAAAACCTTTACCGAGGGAATGGAAATTTTATATTTTGTCGGCTGCTACTTCAGCTATGACCCGAGATTGAAAAAAGTGGCCAGGGCCACGGTCAATATTCTCAACCGGGCCGGAGTGGATTTCGGGATACTGGGCGCCAAGGAGAATTGCTGCGGAGAAAGCATCCGCAAGACCGGTGATGAAGAATTGTTCAAACGCCTGGCCAGGGAGAACATTAAAACATTTATCGACAGCGGGGTAAAAAAAATACTGGTCTCTTCCCCCCACTGTTTTCATACCTTTAAAAACGAGTATACCGAATTTATGGCCAACTTTGAAGTGGTTCATATTTCCCAATATTTATGGGAACTCATCGATAGTGGAAAGCTCCGGTTTTCCAAGTTTTTCGGGAAAAAAATTACCTACCATGATCCCTGCTACCTGGGCCGGCATAACGGTGTTTTTGATGAACCGCGAAAAACACTGCTGGCGATACCCGGATTGGAGCTGATTGAGATGGCTGATTCCAAAAAAGATAGTCTTTGCTGTGGAGGGGGCGGCGGAAGGATTTGGATGGAAACCCCCAAGGGAGAAAGGTTCTCCGATCTCAGGCTGGAACAGGCCAAAGCGGTAAAGGCTGAGATACTGGTTACGTCCTGCCCGTATTGCGTAACCATGTTCGAAGACAGCAGGATAAACCTGGAGGATGAAGAATCCATTCAAATAAAGGATATTACCGAAATTATTAATGAGGTAATTTAAAGAATCGAAACGACCTGAAAAGGATGAAACCAATTGGAAAAAGAAGCAGGGCAAAAATATTCGGCTGATCGTACAGCCGACATTCACTTCGGGGATGTCATGGTTGTCGGTGGCGGGATCAGCGGTATCCAGGCCTCTTTGGATCTGGCCACTGCCGGTTTCAAGGTTTACCTGGTCGAGAAATCACCGACCATCGGCGGCAAAATGGCCCAGCTTGATAAAACCTTTCCGACAAACGACTGTTCCATGTGCATTGAATCTCCCAAATTCATTGAATGTGACCGGCACCCCAATATTGATATTCTGACCTATACCGAAGTTGAAGGTATCGAAGGCGAGGCAGGAGACTTTTCCGTAACCCTGGTCAAAAAACCCAGATACATCGAAGAGGATAAATGCACGGGTTGTACGGTCTGTGTGGAGTATTGCCCGGTTTCGGTCCCCGATCCGTTCAACCAGAACCTGTCATCCAATAAAGCTATCCATATCTACTTTTCTCAGGCGGTTCCCTTGGTAACCTATATAGATGAAAATTGTCTTTACCTCAAGGATCGGAAATGCACCATCTGCCAGGGAGTTTGCCAGAATGAGGCCATCAATCTCGATCAGGCGGCTGAAAAAATATCGGTAAAAGTCGGAGCAATCCTTCTTTCTCCGGGATATGACGGTTTCGATCCCGGACTCCGGCCGGACTACGGATACGGGCAATTTGAAAATGTGATTACCAGTCTTGATTTCGAACGGCTCTTATGCGCCACCGGACCGCATGAAGGCGAGATATTGCGGCCTTCAAACAAAAAACACCCCCATAAAATAGCCTGGATTCACTGCGTCGGTTCCAGACAGGTTATCGAGGGCGGAAACAGCTATTGTTCATCGGTTTGCTGCTCCTATATCCAGAAACAGGTGATTCTGGCAAAAGACCATGATACGGAGACCGAGTGTACCATATTTCACAATGACATTCGGTCCTTTGGCAAAGATTTCGAGCGATTCTTCCAGAGAGCGGAAAAACTGCCCGGAGTCAAATTTATCAGAAGTTATGTATCCATTGGAAAAGAGATCCCGGAGACAAAAAATGTAACCATACGCTATGCCACGGCCGGGAATGGGGTAAAGGAGGAAGAATTCGACCTGGTCGTACTGGGCGTGGGGCTGAATCCGCCGCTTCATGCAAAAGACCTGGCAAAAAAATTCGGTATTGAGCTCAATTCTTACGGTTTTTGCAAAACCAATCCAATCAATCCCATTGAAACCACCCGCCAGGGTATTTTTGTGAGCGGAGCCTTCCAGGGTCCCATGGATATTCCCGAATCGGTCGTCACCGCCAGCGGTGCCAATACGTTAATCGGCGAACTCCTCGATTACCGGCGTGGAAAACTGTCCAGGGAGAGGATATATCCTCCGGAAAGGGATGTCTCGGATGAGGAACCCCGGGTAGGCGTATTTGTCTGTCATTGCGGAGCCAATATCGGGCGGGTCGTTGATGTTCCCAAGGTGGTCAAATATGCCTCCACCCTGGATAATGTGGTCCATGCCGAGGAAGGGCTCTTTATCTGTTCCACGGATGCTGCCGAACAAATCTCAAACACCATCCGGGAGAAGCGCCTGAACCGGGTGGTGGTGGCGGCCTGTACCCCCCGGACCCATGAACCGCTCTTCAGGGACACCCTTCGTGAGGGGGGAATCAATCAATATTTCTTCGACATGGCCAACATCAGGGAACATTGCTCCTGGGTGCACTCCAAACAAAAGGAAGAAGCCACCCGGAAAGCAAAGGATATCGTCCGTATGTCAATTGCCCGAACCATATATCTGGAGCCCCTGCAGGAATTCGATCTGCCCGTCAATAAAACGGCATTGGTTGTAGGAGGAGGTCTGGCCGGGATGACCAGCGCCCTGGGGCTGGCCAACCAGGGTTTTGAGGTTCACCTGGTAGAAAAGAGTCCGGTCCTGGGCGGAATGGCCCGAAGAATTCATTATACCCTGGAGGGGCTGGATGTTCAGGCCTATTTGTGTGATCTGATACGAAAGGTTTATCAACACCCCTTGATCCATGTGTCCCATGACGCCTCTATTAGATCGGTGTCCGGGTATGTGGGCAATTTCGTCACCACCGTAGAATCCGAAGGACAGGTCAAAAACATACAGCATGGCGCAGCCATCCTGGCTACCGGCGCCGACGAATATAAACCCGGTGAATACCGGTACGGTGATGATGACCGGGTACTGAGCCAGCTTGAGCTGGAGGAGCAAATCGCCAGGGGAGAAAAAAAACTGACAGACGCCAGCAGCCTGGTGATGATCCAATGTGTGGGTTGCAGGGAAAAAGACAGAAATTACTGCTCCCGCATATGCTGCAGCCAGGCGATAAAAAATGCCTTGAAATTAAAAGAGATAAATCCCCGGATGGAAATCACCATTTTCTTCCGGGACATGAGAACCTATGGCTTCAGCGAAGATTACTACCGCCAGGCGGCAGACCAGGAGGTCAAATTCATCCGCTGGGAACCGGAGGACAAACCGCTGGTGGAAGCAATCGAGGAGAGTGGCAGACAGGTTTTAAGGGTATCAGCCCCTGATCCTGTCCTGGGCAAAAGCCTGGCCATAGACGCCGATTTGCTGGTTCTCTCGGTCGCCATTATTCCCTCGGTTGAAAGCCAGAAAATAGCCCGGTTATTCAAGGTGCCGTTGAGCCCGGATGGTTTTTTCCAGGAGGCCCATGTGAAACTGAGGCCGGTTGATTTTGCCGCAGACGGTGTTTTCCTCTGCGGAATAAATCACTACCCCAAGCATATAACGGAAACGATATCCCAGGCACTCGGAGCGGCCGGACGGGCATCCTGCCTGCTCTCCCGGGACACCATCACCGCTTCGGGATCCATTTGCGAGGTTCATGAGGATGATTGCATATCCTGTGGTGCCTGCATTACCGCCTGTACCTACGGTGCCATAACCTTTCATGATACCCCGGCAGGTAAAAAAGCCAGGGTCAATCCCGTTCTATGCAAAGGTGACGGCCTTTGCAACGCCAAGTGTCCGACCGGCGCTATTTTTCTCAAGCACTATACCGATGCGGAGGTTTTCAGGCAAATCGATTCGGCAAAAGCGGATTCCCCGACAACCGGGTTGGGAAAAACCGGTACGATATGATAAAGAGGTGAAATAAATATGGCTGCGGGATCGGAATTCAAACCGAAAATCCTTGGATTCCTTTGCAATTGGTGCTGTTACGCGGGAGCGGACCTGTGCGGTGTTTCCCGTTTTCAGTACCCCCCCTATCTGAGGGTAATCAGGCTGATGTGCTCGGGCCGGGTCGACCTGGCACATATATTCCGGGCTTTCTCAACCGGCCAGGACGCCGTTTTTATCGGCGGTTGTCATTTGAATGACTGCCACTATGTGACCGGCGGAAATTATGATGCGCTGGGAATGGTGTTCATCGCCAAAAAATTGCTTGAATATTTGGGGATAAACTCCGAAAGGTTGAGGCTGGAATGGGTATCGGCCGGAGAGGGAATCCGTTTTGCCAATATCATGAATGAATTCGGCCCCAAGATAGAAAAACTGGGCCCCCTGGGCTCGAGCGAAGGGTTGGATGAACATGAACTAAAATTCAGAATTGAATCGGCCACAAAACTCATTCCCTATATAAAACTGGTGCAAACCGAGAGATTGACCCCGCCCGCCAGAACCGAGGAAGCCTATCATCGGTTTTTCTCCGGTGAAGACTTCAACCGGTTATTCGATGAATTAATCGCCGACAAATTGATTGCCGGCCAGATCATATCGCTTCTGGGCGCGAAACCCCTTTCCACCGGCGAAATCGCCGAAAGGTTGCGACTGAGCCCATCGGAAGT
Organism: uncultured Clostridia bacterium; assembly: GCA_964583345.1. Taxonomy (GTDB): domain Bacteria; phylum Acidobacteriota; class Aminicenantia; order UBA2199; family UBA2199; genus CAZOWT01. Next base: position 10,532 of record CAZOWT010000035.1, on the reverse strand, counting down.
TTCGGGACACATGAACCGGGCGGCGAGGCAGGGAATGGTCCGCTACGATGGAACCCGCAAGTGTTATGCCCTGGTCTGAAAAAATGAGGATATGAATGTCAGAACCGGATATTGAAAAGATCGACCGGATAATCGACCAACATCAGAAACAAGCCGGTTCGCTCATTCAAATATTGCTGGAAATCCAGAGGGAAAATCACTGGCTCTCCGACAAAGCCATGCGAAGGGTAAGCGACCGGTTGCAGGTTCCCCTATCCCGGATACTGCATATCGCCACCTTCTACAAGGCTTTCAGCCTGGTTCCGAAAGGCCGCCATGAAATTCACATTTGTATGGGCACGGCCTGTCATGTCCGCGGGGCCAGGCGTGTTCTCGATACCGTGCAGGACCTGACCGGAATAAAACCGGGAGAAACGGATCTCGAGTTGAAGTTCAGCCTGGAAACGGTCAACTGCCTGGGCTGCTGCGCTTTGGGGCCGGTTATGGAAATCGACGGCAGAATTCATGGCAAACTTTCACCAACCGAAACACCGGTGGTTTTGAAAAATTATGATTAGGATAGATTCATGAGTCGGATAAAATCACCTGTTGAATTGGAAACATACAGACAGAACCTGATTTCCAGAAGAGATCCCAAAAAGAGTTGCATCTCGATATGTGCCGGAACCGGTTGTCTCGCTTCCGGCGCCAATGAGGTTATAAACGCCTTTAAAGCGGAAATCGAAAAACAGGGTCTGGCAACTGAAGTGGATACCAAGGGAACCGGGTGCCCCGGATTTTGCGAGAGAGGCCCGGTGGTGGTTATCTATCCCGAGGAGATCTGCTATCTCCAGGTAAAACCTGAGGATGTCCCCGAAATTGTATTGCATACCATAAAAGAGAAAAAGGTGGTCGACCGCCTTCTCTATGTTGATCCGGCCAGCAATGAAAAGGCAATTCACGAATCAGATATCCCATTTTATAAATATCAAAAACGAAACATCATCGGTAACAACATTAAAATTGATTCCAAGAGCATTGATGATTATCTGGCAGCCGGCGGATACTCCGCTCTGGCTAAAATTTTTTCCGGGATGACCGCCGAACAGGTCCTGGAGGAAGTCAAAAAATCCAACCTGAGAGGCAGAGGCGGCGGCGGCTTTCCGGCAGGGGAAAAATGGGAGGGATCCCGTAATGCCTCTGAACGAATTAAATATGTGATCGTCAATGCGGATGAAGGTGATCCCGGAGCATTCATGGATAGAGCTCTCCTTGAAGGGAATCCCCATTCAGTTCTGGAAGGATTGATCATCGGCGCTTATGTCATCGGTTCCCACGAAGGTTATATATATGTTCGGCAGGAATACCCGCTGGCCGTAGAGAATATTCTCCTGGCCATCCAACAGGCAGAGGCATATGGTTTCCTCGGAGAAAATATTTTGGGAGCCGGTTTTGATTTCAACGTTTTTGTCCACCGGGGAGCCGGCGCTTTCGTCTGCGGCGAATCCACGGCTTTGATGACGGCATTGGAAGGCAGGGCCGGTGAACCCCGGCCCAAATACATCCGGTCCAACATCAGGGGCCTGTGGGAAAAACCCACCGTGCTGAATAACGTTGAGACCTGGGCGAATGTCCCGCTGATCATCAACAAAGGCGCGGACTGGTTTACCCGGTTCGGAACTGAAGGAAGCAAGGGCTCAAAAATATTTTCATTGGTCGGTAAGATCAACAATACCGGCCTGGTGGAAGTGCCCATGGGGATAACCCTCAAAGATATCATTTATAAGATAGGCGGAGGAATTCCCGGGGGAAAGCGGTTCAAAGCCGTGCAGACAGGGGGGCCGTCCGGAGGTTGCATTCCCGAGGAACTCCTGGAACTGAAAGTCGGCTTCGATGAACTCACCGAAGCCGGTTCCATGATGGGATCCGGAGGAATGATTGTCATGGACGAAGATACCTGCATGGTCGATGTGGCCAGATACTTCATTCATTTCCTCACGGATGAGTCCTGCGGCAAATGCCTTCCCTGCCGCGAAGGCCTGAGGCAGATGGACAAAATTCTCACCGATATCACGGAGGGAAAGGGCAAAGCGGGTGACATAGAACTTCTGGAAGCGCTATCCGAAACACTCATCGAGGCCTCACTCTGTGCGCTGGGCAAGAGCGCCCCGAACCCTTTTCTCAGTACCCTGCGTTATTTCAGGGATGAATACGAGGCGCACATTATGGAGAAACGCTGCCCGGCCTTATCCTGTAAAGAACTGATTGCCTATCATATCGATCCGCAGAAATGCCAGGCCTGCATGATTTGCCTGGGAAAATGCCCGGTCAAAGCCATTGACGGGGAGAAAAACAGGATCCATGTCATCGATCAGGTCAAATGCACCCGCTGCGGAACCTGTTTTGAAATCTGTCCCACCCGATTCGCAGCGGTGAAGAAAATCTCCGGTGAACCGGTGCCGGCTTCAATTCCTGAAGCAGAAAGGCAAATAGAGAGAAAAACCAAGAAAAATGAATAAAATTCGTTTGCAGATTGACGGGAATGAAGTCGAAGCCAGAGAAGGAATGACCATCCTGGAAGCAGCCCAAAACGCCGGGATCGCCATACCCACCCTCTGTCACCACCCGAAACTGGAACCGTTCGGAGGCTGCCGAATTTGCATCGTGGAAGTTGATGAGGGCGGCCGGACAAAGCTGGTGGTTTCCTGTGTTTTTCCGGCAAAAAAAAATTTGGTTGTCAGGACCAGATCCGAGAAGATCGATAGGATTCGCAAGCTCTTGTTGGAGTTGTTGCTTGCCCATGCCCCGGATTCTCCCCGGTTGCAGGAGTTGTCCGCGGAATACGGAGCCGACAAAAACCACTTTGAAAAGGAGGCTTCATTCTGTATTCATTGCGGGCTGTGTGTCAGATACTGCGCCGAAGTAAAAAAAAAGAACGCCATCGGATTTGTTGACCGGGGAATTCGGAAGGAAATCAATTTCATCCCGGAAATCGCTTTAAAGGAATGCAAAAGCTGCAAGGAATGCTTTTCTCTCTGCCCGACATCCTACCTTCAGGCGGCTTTTGTCCTGACCGAGGCGTTGGCATTGCCGACTGGCAACCGGCCCCCCGAAGAAAAGCAGGCAACATTTAAGGATTCCCGGAAGGAAAATAAAAACCGGGAAGGGTAGCCATTGGGCATTCGGCAAAAGATCAAAACCTTTCATGCCCTCCGGAGCAAAAAAGGGATCGGCACGTCCGGTTCTCTCGAATTTATCGGGGAGGAACCCCTCTGGATTCGAATAGAAGACAAACCCTATTCGGTGGTTATGAGAACACCCGGAGAAGAGGTGTTTCATGCCGCCGGATTCTGTCTAGGGGAAGGTATTGCCGACTCTCCGGATGATTTCGGGACTATTGGTTATGATGAATACCTGGATCCGAATGTCATTAATATATGGCTCAAACCCGAACGCCTTAAAATAGTCCGCGGTCTTCTCAAGCGAAGGGTTTTTTTCAGCCAGACCAGTTGCGGGATTTGTGGAAAGAAAATGATAGAAGACCTTTATGCGAAAACCGTGCCGGTTGAAAATGGTTTTGAGGTAAAAATCGAATTTATCTTTGACTGCATCACCAAGCTTTCCGAAAACCAGAATTACTACCAGACCACCAGAGGGTCGCACGCCGCCCTTATATTTGATGAACAACTGGAAGTGATCTCGTTCGCCGAAGATGTGGGCCGCCATAATGCACTCGATAAGGCAATCGGGAAAGCCTTCATGGAAAGAAATTTGGATAAAGCCAGGCTCCTGGTTCTGTCATCACGGATCAGCTATGAATTGGTTCAAAAAGCGGCCAGGGCCCATCTGCCGGTAATCATCAGTGAATCAAGGCCAACCGCACTTGCCGTTGAAATGGGAAAGGCCCTCAACATGACACTCGCCTTTTGCGAGGATGCGGCCGAATTGGTAATCGTTTGCGGTGAAAAACGCATCATGAGTGAATAAACAGGAAAAAACCGATCATGAAGATACAGGTTGAATTTCTCAGCCTTCCCCAAATCACCCGGACAACCGGTAACAGATCAATCACCTTCAATCTCCAAGGCTCCACCATCCGGGATTTGATCCGGGAAATATCCGCAACCTATGGCCGCGAAATCGGGCAATTTTTAATGGATGAATCCGGCCATCTGGATGCGGTCTTCAAGGTTCAACTCAACAAATCGGAATGGATAACTAAAAACCACCTGGATACCAGCCTTAAAAACGGAGACACCGTCACCTTCATGATGCTGGTAGGAGGAGGATAAGACTTTCCCGCAGGTTATCGTCACGGTCGTTTCCGGTGATTTTGACCAGAGTCACAACCGCTGTTTTTATCCATATTTCCGGGAAAGAAAAATACAGAATAAAAGAATTCCGATTTATGCACCGGATAAGAATCTTGAAATAAAAAAAATCATATGATATAAATGGCTTTGTTTATTATATTCAACAGGAGGTATCATGTCTGTCCAAGATAAAGATTTTTCGAGCGCCGAGAGTTTGAGGAAAACCCGTACATATGGAAAGTTCAGATGTCATAATCCCAGTTGCATGGGCAGGCTTCAGCCCCGGGCCGGAGAAAAACAGGTCAAATGCCCGGAATGTGGTATGGAATTCAGGGTGGCCTGGATAAAGCCGGACTTTCCCCGAATCCGGGGGCCGGTATGGGATGTCAACCGGAAACTGGCCCAGGAAGCGGCTGAAAAAAAGGGGGGAAGTTAAAATGGCATTGACCCGAAAAATAGCCTATATTAATTTGTCAACCGGAGAGATTGATATCCGCCCGATTCCAATTGAAATACGCAAAAAATTTCTGGGGGGACGGGGATTGGATGCTTACCTGCTTTACAACCATACCGAGAAGGGATGTGATCCGCTGGGCTCGGACAATACCCTCATGGTCAGCGGCGGATTCCTTTCTGCCACCTGCGCATCCGCTACCGCCCGAACCCATGTCATGGCCAAATCTCCCCTGACCGGCCTGATCGGAAGCACCAACATGGGAGGATTTTTCGCCCCGGAACTGGCCTGGGCCGGTTTTCACCACCTGGTCATTAAAGGAAAAGCCGAAAAACCGGTTTATCTCTGGATTCATAACAATAAAATCGAAATAAGGGATGCCGGTTACCTCTGGGGGAAAACCACCACCGAAACCCAGTGGGAGATCCGGAAAAAACTCAAAGATGAAGAAATAAAGAGTATGGTCATCGGGCCGGCCGGAGAAAACCTGGTCAGGTTCGCCAATGTCATGACCGGCATAAAAAATTCCGGAGGCCGAACCGGCATGGGCGCGGTCATGGGTTCAAAGAACCTGAAGGCTGTTGCGGTCAGAGGCACACTTGATATCAAAATCGCCCATCCCCGGGAAGCACTGGAGTACAACAAACGCTTTATCGACCAGATTGTTAGCTCAAAGGTCAATCAAACCCAGGGCATACTCGGAACTCCCTTCATCTGGGGGGCCACCAATTCCTGGGGGGGTATCAGAACCCGAAATTTCCAACTCAACCAGTGCGAATACGCCGACGACATCGAGCCGGAACGAATTGATGAAATCTGCACCGAAACCATGGGACCCTATCACATGGCCAGTTGCTTCGGTTGCGGGGTTCACTGCCGCGCTCAGTACAAAATCCCCTCCGGTCCTTATGCCGGGAAATACGATGAGGGTCCGGAATACACCTCACAGGGAGCTTTCGGAGCCGAACCCGACTGCAGAAATGCGGTAACGGTACTGACCGGCAACCACCTGGTCGATCAATACGGGATGGATAACCTGGAAACCGGCAGCATTATTTCCTGGGCAATGGAGCTTTTTGAGCTGGGTATTCTGAATAAGGATCAAACCGATGGGCTGGATTTGAAATTCGGAAATGACGATGCCTTGCTGGAGATGATTCACCGCATCTGCTATCGAAAAGGATGGCTTGGCGATACCCTGGCAGACGGCGGTATTCCGGCTGCTGAAAAAATTGGAAAAGATTCCTTTTCCTATCTTATCCAGGTTAAGGGAATGAACAACCTGCATTCTGACGAACGGGCCACACCGGCACTGGCCCTGAATATTGCCACTGCCTCGCGGGGTTCGGATCATTTGAGGAGCCGGCCGGCTATCGACCTCTACCATCTTCCCGAAGAGGTGCTGAGAAAAATTTATGGCAGTCCGGTTCCTTATAACGGCCCTTTGAGTTCAGACCATACCTCCTACATCGGGAAATCCTGGATGGTTTTCTGGCAGGAAAACTGCTATATGGCAGTGGATTGCCTGGGAATCTGCAAGTACCATACGCTTTTCCTGGGTGCCACCCACCCCAATTTCGAAGACTGGCCCAAGGTCATTTATTACAATACCGGCCTGCAGATGACTCCGACTGAGATTTGGGAAATCGCCGAACGCTGCAACAACATCGAGCGGCTTTTTAACCTGCGCGAAGGTTTAAAACGTGATGACCTGAAGAAAGGAGATACCTTGAACCACCGCTATTTTGACGAACCCTGCAAGCTGGGAGCGCCGGATGTAATCGGTGCCAGGATAGACCGGGAAAAATTCAAAAAAATGATTGACGAATACTACCAACACCACGGCTGGGATGAGAACGGAATTCCGAAAGCCGAAACCCTGGAAAGACTGGGTCTTAAAAAAGAGCCCTCACACCTGTTGTAACTCAAGGAGAAAACCAATGGCAAAAGTTCTTTTCATAAATTACGAAAAATGCACCGGCTGCCGTCAGTGCGAACTGGTATGCTCGGTTCAACATACCGGAGCCAGCAATCCGTCCAGGGCCAACATTCATGTGGTTAAATGGGAGGACGAGGGATTCTACCTGCCGGTATTCTGCCAGCAGTGTGTCGATGCGCCCTGCCTGAATGTGTGTCCCAAGAAAGCCATCTCCAGGGAAGCTGAATCCGGACGGGTCACCATCGACTATGACCTCTGTATCGGATGCCGGGCCTGTATGCTCGCCTGTCCCTTCGGAGCCATGGGTTTCGATCCTGTGGATAAAAAAGTCATCAAGTGCGATCTTTGTGACGGCGATCCGTTATGTGCCCGGTTTTGCGAAACCAGCGCCATTGAATTCGTGGAAGCGACCACAGCCCAATACGGCAAAATGAGGGAAGCCGGCAAAAACTTTGCTTCCCTCATCCTCAGGGCGCATGGTGAATAAAATCTTTTTTTAAGCCATACCCTGATTATATGTATGTCAAACGAACATGGATGTTGAATCATTTGTTTCCGGACAACTGCTGGAAATCATTCTGATTTTTTTTGCCGCCGGATTGCTGTTCAGATCCGGATCTTTTATGATATCGATCATCAAAAGCAATAAATTCAAACAATTAAAATGGAAACATGGTCTGAAAACCGTGGGACGGTCGTTTCTTCCCCTCCACCGGACATTCAAAAGCATGCCGGTTTACACCCTGCTTCGTTACCTGTTTCATATATGCCTGTTTGTGGTTCCGATTTTTTTTTATGGTCACATCGTCCTGTGGGAATCTTCCTGGCTGCAGCTCTCTATCCCCCCGATTCCGGATTGGCTGGCCGACTGGATGACCATCATCTTTATCATTTTATCCCTTGTCTTGCTGGTCCGGCGAGTTTCACGGCCGGACCTCCGCCGGAGTTCCACCGCGGGGGACTACCTGTTGATTGCCATCGGAGCCACCACATTTCTCAGCGGATATTTCCTCACCCACGGCACGCTGAACTCGATTCCTTTTTTTATGAGAAACATGCAGACCATTCATATCATCAATGGCGAGGCCCTGATCATTCTTGCTGTTTTTCTGTTTATCAGATCCAGGCTGGATAGGGAAAAATGCACCGGCTGCGCTGCTTGTGAAACCAACTGCCCCACCGGAACCCTTGAATCCAGGGAAACCGGCAGCAGGCGATCTTTTTTCTATTCCCACACCCTCTGTATTTCCTGCGGCGCCTGTGTGAATGCCTGCCCCGAACATGCGGCAACCTTGAGGCATCAGATCAACCCGAAGCGCCTGTTCCATTTTTTTTCCAAACGGGAAATCAGGTCCGTTGAATTAAAAGAATGCCACCGTTGCGGATCGCTGTTCGCCCCCGAACCTCTGGTAGAACAGATCCGGGAAAAAATTCCCGAAGAGTATATTTATTTTTGTCCCAAATGCCGGATGATTCAGTCGGCCGAGGTTTTTCACCGGCAGGACCCCTGGGCCAAAAAATTGAAAACCTGATTTTGGAGTTGAAATAGTTGCGCTTTTTTTATACAATATGACTTTATAAAACTAAATATTTCTTCACCAAAACCAGCATGAGACATGAATTAGATTATATCTTCAGGCCGAGATCGGTTGCGGTTATCGGTGCTTCTCGCCGCAAGGGCAGTATCGGGCGTGAAATTCTACATAAACTGCTGATGATGGAATTTAACGGAAAGGTTTTCCCGGTCAATCCTTCCACACCGGTCATTCATTCCATAAAATCCTACTCAACCATCCTGGATGTACCGGATGCCGTTGATCTGGCCATTATCGTTATCCCCAAGCAATTCGTCAAGGATGTTGTCCGCCAGTGCGGTGAAAAGGGCGTAAAGGGATTGATCATTATTTCAGCCGGATTTTCCGAAGTGGGTGCGGAGGGAAAAGCCCGGGAAATGGAAATCCTGAAAATTGTCCGGGAATACAACATGCGCATGATCGGCCCGAACTGTTTCGGCGTGGTCAATGCCGATCCGGCGATAAACCTGGATGCCACCTTCGGGAAGACCACACCAAAGTTTGGGAATGTCGGATTCATTACCCAGTCAGGGGCCATGGGCGAAGCCATTATGAATCACGCCAATGAACTGGGAATCGGTTTTTCCGTCATTGCCTCCATCGGTAATAAGGCCGATATATCGTCGAACGACATCCTGGAATATTTAAAAAAAGATCCGAAAACCGATTTGATTCTGATGTACCTGGAAAATTTCGGAAATCCCCGGAACTTTACCCGCATTGCCCGGGAAGTTTCGCGGCTGAAACCTATTGCAGCGGTAAAATCAGGCCGCACCAAGCTGGGAGCCAAAGCCGCCTCATCCCATACCGGGGCCCTGGCGGGGCTGGATGTGGGAGTGGATGCCCTTTTCTCCCAGACCGGTGTGATCCGGGTGGATACCATCGAGGAATTATTTGATGTGGCCGCCGCCCTTTCCGCTCAGCCTATTCCCCGGGGAAACCGGGTGGCGGTGGTGACCAATGCCGGCGGGCCGGGAATTCTGGCTACCGATGCCCTGATCAATTCGGGTTTGGAGATGCCCAACCTGGCCCCATCAACGGTAAAAGAGTTAAGGAATTTTATATCCGCGGAAGCCTCTTTTTCAAACCCCATGGATATGGTCGCCGGTGCCGGCCCCAGGGAATTCAGGCTGACTTTGGAAGCGGTGAAAAAAGACAACCGTTTTGACATTATTGTTCCCATTTTCGTCCCTCCGGTCATCATCGATGAACTTGAAGTGGCAAAAAACATACAGGAAGCCCTGGCCGATACCGATAAATCCGTATATGCCTGTTTCATGGGTGCTGAAGACATGTCTCCGGGAATCGAACATTTGAAAAAGCACAACATCCCGGTATACATTTTCCCCGAAGCCATAGCCAAAACCCTGGCTTCGATTCATGGTTACAAAATATGGCTGACCCGCAGGCGGGGGAAATTCCGTCAGTTTGCAGCCGATACCGGCCGGGTAAAACAGATCGTCGACGATGCCCGGAAAGGAAAAAACATATCGATTGTCGGGGAAGAGGCACTGAAAATTCTTCAAGCCTACGGCATTCAGGTGGCGCCATACTGTTATGCCCGGAACGCAGACGAGGCGGTAAAAATCGCCAAGGAAATAACATACCCGGTGGTAATGAAGATTGCCAGCCCCAGAATTCTTCACAAGACCGAAGCCGGAGGCGTCATTGTTGACCTCCGGTCCGAAAGCGAAGTTCTCCGGGCCTTCAACGACCTTAAACACCGGGTTGAAAAACTCAAGAAAGGTTCCGAAGGATTCTCGGTTGCCATGCAACAGATGATTACCGGTGCGGTGGAAACCGTCATCGGGATGACCACCGACCCCTCTTTCGGCCCCCTGATCATGTTCGGCCTGGGAGGGATATACGTGGAAATCATGAAAGATGTATCATTCAGGATCAACCCGCTGACCGACGAGAATGCCAAGGATATGATCCGGTCCCTGCGCTCTTATCCGCTGCTCACCGGATATCGGGGGGCGGCTCCGGTCCACCTGCAGACCATAGAAGAAACCCTCCTGCGCCTTTCCCAGCTGGTGAAAGATTTCGATTGCTTTACCGAAATAGATATCAATCCGTTTATCGTATCTGCGGATAAGGACAACTGTAAGGCGGTGGATGCCCGATTTATCCTGAACAAAGACCAAAACCAATAGAGAATTAACAGGAGGAAACCATGGATCTGGGTTTGGAAGGAAAAAGTGCCATTGTGACCGGTGGCAGCATGGGAATAGGATCCGCTCTCGCCCTGGCCCTGGCCCGGGAAGGATGCA
>CAZOWT010000034.1:0-18831 GCA_964583345.1 uncultured Clostridia bacterium | reverse complement strand
AACCGACCCGTTTTTTTTGAAAAACAATACGGGATAACCGCCATGGAGGAACACGCATCTGTCATAATTCCGGGTTTTATCCTCCAGCTGGGTCAGATCCAGGCCCATTTTTTTCAGCGAGGCGACCGCCTGGGGGCCAAAACATACCGTATGTTTACCGGAAACCGCATCAACTTTTAAAATCAATCCGTCTTTTTCCTCAAAATAAGTCCGGTCGTCGGACCACTCCGAAATTACCGGCAGCGGATCCAGTACCGATTCGCCATTTTTCAGATAGACCTGCTCAAAAGTCAATTGTTGCCCGGGAATAACCGGAATTTGCAGAACGGACAAAAAAATCAGAAATAGTAATATTTTTTTTCTCATTTTTCTCAGCATGCCGCTGCCCAAAAATTTATGCCGGCCAGGCAGCGCATTAATATGGTACTCGAAAGCCAGCCTGATGTCAACCAAAGCCGGCAGCCGTTACAAGTCATTTCAGCGAAGATTTTTTTAATGACTTACGGCCTTGACTGTTTACCTCCACTTGCAGTATAAAATAAATTAAGAAAAAAAATTCAAGATCAATTTTCTGATCCTGGGGCCGCAAGAGGAGAACAGCATGAATCAGTTTGATGCCAAAAAAATTGAAAAGGGAGTAAAACTCATCCTGGAGGGTATTGGAGAAGATCCGAATTCCCCCCGGTTAAAAAAAACACCACAGCGAACCGCCGAGATGTTCAAAGAAGTTTTGTCCGGCACCCACAATGATCCGGATGACTTCATCAAACTGCTGACCGAAGAAAAACATGACGAAATGGTGATTTTGAAGGATATTCCCATTTATTCCATATGTGAACATCACTTTTTGCCATTTTCGGGAACCGCCAGTATCGTTTACATTCCCCACAAAGGGAGGATCATGGGCTTGAACAGCCTGGCCCATCTGGTCGACACCTTAGCCAAAAGACTTCAAATCCAGGAAAGACTGACCAAACAGATCGCCGACTACCTGACCAAGACCCTGGCTCCTCTGGGCGCCATGGTGGTTATCAAGGCCGAGCATCTTTGCATGATCATGAGAGGGGCAAAAAAACCAGGTTCGATCACCGTTACCTCTGCTGTCCGGGGTATATTCCGCACCAACCTGGCCGTCAGGGAAGAAGCCCTATCCCTGATGATAAACCGGGAAACCTGAATAAAAATAACCGGACTCATGCCAATAACATATAAATAAATAAAAAAGGAGTTAAAATGAAAATTAAATGGGTTTTGGTTTTTGTATTTTGTTTTCTCATGACAATATCGGTTCAGGCGAAGATTACCGATAATAAAGCGGATAAAGATTTGCTGTCATCCGATATCTTGAGCGGGCTTAAATTCAGGAATATAGGGCCGGCTTTAAGTTCCGGCCGGATTGCCGATATCACGGTAAATCCACTCGATCACAGCGAATATTACGTGGCGGTGGCCTGCGGGCATATTTGGAAGACCCAGAATGCCGGCATTACCTTCGAACCGGTTTTTGACCGTTACGGCGCCTATTCAATCGGTTGCCTGGCGATTGATCCCTCCAACCCCCATGTGGTTTGGGCCGGAACCGGAGAGAACAACCACCAGCGTGCGCTGGGTTACGGTGACGGTGTTTACAAAACCGTGGATGGGGGCAAGTCCTGGAAAAACATGGGCCTGAAAGAATCACGGCAGATCGGCATGATCCTGATAAATCCGAATGATTCTGATATGGTCTATGTCGGGGCCGAAGGATCTGCCTGGGGACCCGGCGGAGACCGGGGCCTTTACAAAACCGTAAATGGCGGACAGACCTGGGAAAAAGTACTGAATATCAGCGAAAATACGGGAGTAAACTGCATGGTCATGGATCCCCGGAATCCGGATACCATTATCGCATCTTCCGAACAACGGAGACGTCATGTCTATACCAAGATCGGCGGCGGCCCTGAAACCGCTATCTACAAAACCACGGATGGCGGAAAAAACTGGAAGAAAATTTCCGCCGGACTCCCCAAAAGTGACATGGGAGGCATCGGATTGGCCATATCACCCGTTAATCCGGATGTGGTCTATGCCATTATCGAAGCCGCCAACCAAGAGGGAGGTTTTTACCGATCCCGGGACCGCGGAGAGTCCTGGGAGAAGATGAGTTCGCATGCGAGCTCCGGCCAGTACTACAATGAGATTTATTGCGACCCCCTGGATATGGACAAGGTCTATTCGGTTGAAACCGTTACCCATTATACCGAGGACGGAGGCAAAACCTTTCAGAGGCTGGGCCTGAAATCCCGGCATGTGGATGATCATGCCCTGTGGATTGATCCCAACAACACCCGGCATCTGATTATCGGAGGCGACGGCGGCGTTTATGAAAGCTATGACGCCGGTCAGAACTGGAATTTCAAAACCAACCTGCCGGTCACCCAGTTTTACCGGGTGGCTGTCGATAACTCCCTGCCTTTTTATTATGTGTACGGCGGCACCCAGGACAATTCTAGCATGGGCGGCCCGTCCCGGAATATCTGTTCGGCAGGGGTACACGGATCGGAATGGTTTTTTACCAATTTCGGGGATGGGTTCTGGACCTGCATCGATCCGGAAAACCCGAATATTGTTTTCGCAGAAGCCCAGTACGGCTGGATGGTTCGGTACGACAGGTCCTCCGGGGAACGGGCTTTTATTCGTCCCCAGCCCCGAAAAGACGAAAAAACCTACCGCTGGAACTGGAATACCCCCCTGATCATCAGTCCTCATTCCTCTGCCAGAATCTATTGCGCGGCCAACAAGGTCTTTCGCAGCGATGACCGGGGTGATTCATGGGAGGTTATCAGTGACGACTTGACCGCTCAGATTGACCGGAATACCTGGCCGGTCATGGGAAAGTACTGGAGCGCGGATTCGGTGGCCAAGGACATGTCCACTTCCCTGTACGGCACCATCGTGTGCCTGGTTGAATCACCGCTGATGGAAGGTATGCTGATGGCGGGGACCGATGACGGACTCATCCAAATAACCGAAAATGGCGGGGATAAATGGAGGAAACTGGATGCTTTCCCCGGCGTACCCAAATATACCTATGTCAGTGACATCCTGCCCTCCAAGTTTAACGAAAATGTGATATTCGCCAGTTTCGATAACCGGAAGCGGGACGATTTCAAACCCTATGTTCTCCGCAGTGATGACCGGGGGAAAACTTGGAAATCCGTGTCCGGGAATTTACCGGTCAACGGGACGGTGCACACCCTGGAACAGGATCCGGTCCGGGAGCAACTGTTATTTGCCGGAACCGAATTCGGTATCTTCTTCACCATTGACGGAGGAAGGCACTGGGTTCAGTTGAAATCCGGAATACCCACCATTGCTGTCAGGGATATGGTGACCCACAAGCGTGAGAATGACCTGGTTCTGGCCACTTTCGGGCGGGGCTTTTATATTCTTGACGATTACAGCCCTTTGCGAGAATTGACAACAGGACTACTGGAAAAGGATATTCACCTGTTCCCGATCAAGGATGCCCTGATGTATATTCAAACCCCAGAAATATACGGCCAGGGAGCCGCATACTGGACAGCGCCCAATCCGCCTTTCGGCGCCACCTTCACCTATTACCTCAAGGATATTCCACTCACCCAAAAACAGACCAGACAGAAGAAAGAAGAGGAATTGTTTAAAAAAGGGAACCCGATTTCCGATCCCGGATGGGATGCGCTGCGAGAGGAAAGCCGGGAAGAACCGCCGTTTTTAATCTGGACAATAGCCGACGAGGCGGGAAACCTGATTCGTGAACTGCGCAGCAAACCGGCCAAAGGAATCAATCGCATCACCTGGGACCTGCGTTTCATCTGGCCTGACCCGGTTGAGGTGAAGAAGGGAAAATTTGATCCCTTTTCCAAAGATGACCGGGGAATGCTGGTGATGCCCGGGACCTACCAGGTATCACTCTCAAAGTGGGTAAACGGGGAAATTACCCCGCTGACCCAGCCCATGGTGTTTATAACAAAAATTCTGGAAAACACCACCCTGCCGGCAAAGAACCGGGAAGAACTGGTGTTGTTCCAGAAAAAAGTGGCCGAACTGTCCCGGGTTTTACAGGGGAGTTACCGCCAAGCCGGTGAATTGAATAAAAAAATCACTCGCATCAAGCAGACGATGCTGGCCGTACCGGGTGGAATTTCAAGATTTATGCCCGGCATCAAGGACATCGAAAACCGGCTGGACAATATCGTTTTTCTCATGAGGGGACATACCCCCAAGGCCAGCGCCGAGGAAATTCCGCCATCCCATGTTCCCCTGATCACCCGGCTTGAAGGCATCGTCTATGCCCAATACCGGTCCACATCGGCTCCGGGGAAAAGCCAGTTCGATGCCTATCAGATCATTGTGGATGAGCTGGCGCCAATTCTCGATCGCCTCAAAAAAATAAACGGTCAGGATATCCCGGCCCTGGAAAAGGAACTTGAAGCATCCGGGGCGCCCTGGACACCCGGCCGGATCCCCGAATTGAAAAATTAGGAACCGGCTGAAATATTTTTTTTATTTAAATTAAATCAATATTTAGCGTGGATATTTTCGTAAAAAAATCTCCAGGCAACCGGCCAAACACATAAAAGGCGGGTACCCTGATAGCCTAATCAATTTTGTTCGGATATCTGGACATCCACATTGAAAAACTTATATTTTGAATAGGTATACTCGGTCCGGTTTCGTTCCCATCCCTTGGGTCCGATTCGCCTGGTGCTCAACCTTCCCCGATTGTCTCGGTAAACCAGCCGGCCGCCCTTGTAAAGCTCACTGAGTATCACCTTATCGGGAAAACGCAGGCCATTGTGAATGACGCCAAAACCGATATCCAGGTCCAGAAACAGTTTCGATCCCAATTTCTTGGCAATATACTGCAGCTGGTTATAACCGCTTATGGATCTCGGGTTGGCTTTTATTTTCAAAATCGAATAATCCTGGCTGTCAATCCAGACCTGCCCGTAAACAAACTGGGCATCTTCCTGGTTTCGGGGCAGGGCTTCAATGACCGCGCAGGCTTGCCCCGCCAATTTATCGTTCCCGACAAACCGGTACTCATAGAGCGGCTGGCGCTCTCGGGCCAGCAGGGTAAACGGAGAAAAAACCGCTTTCTCACTCAAAAAAGCCTGTAATTCCAGACCGGAATTGCCATCTCCCTTTTTTCCCTTTTTGCTGGAAATCAATTTTCGCTGTTCCTTGATACCGGATTGGTCCTTGATAATCTGGTAGTCAAAAATATATTTGTTGACCATTCGCCGCTGAAACCCCAGCCTGGGCCGGTTGCGTTCCAGCATATCGCTTTCCGATGCCCGGTCTTCATAGCTGCTGATATCATCCTCCTGGTCCTGATAGAAAATATTGAAGGTTTCCACCACCTTTTCCCGACAGAAGTAATGAAAGCCCGCCTGTTTCAGTTTTTCACAATAATTGGCCGATCCCACCAATAGGGTTTCAAGTTCCGGGCTGATCTTAAACTCATCGCTCATGGCCTTTATTTCCGGTATTTTATTAAAATCCGGAATCTCGATTTCCTGTTGCGCCACACCCTGAACCATGGCCGAGTTGATCCGCGGATTGATCAGGGTGAAATAATGCTTCCAGTTGGACTTAACCTCCAATTCAATCCTGAGTTCCGCTTGCCTCGGGACCATCCGCTTTTTTTCTATCGTTACCTCTCCGGTTCCATCCTCAATCCACACCTTGAACAGATCGATCTCATTTTCAACCCAGTTCTCCGGAAGCCGGATATTGACCATCTCTTTGTCTACCAGTCGTTGCGCGTCATTTATGATAACCTTTTCGGGGATGACTTTTTTTTCAAAAAATGGATTCCGGTTGATGAGATTGAGGGCAAAAATTTCCCGTTCAATGTTATTCATATCCAGATAAGATTTGCTTTTCTCCAGAACGTGCAGGGTATGAATACTGACACCTTCCCGGGTCGAGACCAGGTCAATCTTTCTCACACTGCCACGATAATCCGCTTTTTCCGGGAAGGCGATTTCATAGTAGGCCCGGTGCAAGTTATGGATTTGGTCACTGATGGTTTTGGTTTCTCCCTCCATATATTTCCCTCCGCTATCCAGAGCCAGCTGGCGCAATGAATCCTCACCGGAACCCGGGCTGGAAAAGGACTCCAGTGCACCGGCCGGATTGATCACGAACAGCACCGCTCCGCTGCGGCTCAGGTAATCCGCTGTTTGCCGTATCTGGCCCAGGTATTCCTCATCATCATGGCGAATAATTTTTCGGGCGAACAAGGAAACTCCTTCCGAAAAGAAATAAACGAACTTGTTGTCCTCTATGGAATTCAGGGCATAATACAGCGCTTCAAAAGAGCCAAAAAACTTTCGGTTGGTGTTTTTCAGGCTATGGGTTTTATCCTCCAAAAAAAATTCCATTTCCTCAGGGTCATACTTATCGCCCTGTACTCCATCTATCTGCGCCTTTCCAACCAAATCAAATATGGTTTTGATTGACTTGGCATTGATATTCAGGATGGCTTTGCTTTTAATGACGTTCATCACATCTGCTTTCCGACTGGTGGGTCCGATCTGGTAAATCAATCCAGCAAAAGGATCAATAGTAAAAACAGAAAACAAGCAGGAATCCGAGGCATCACTAACAATATTTTCCGCCACTTTTTTGGACCTCTCCATATTTTGCAGACTGGAGAAGGCCAGATCAAACAGAAAAAAAATCATTCGTCGTTTTTCAAGTCTGGCCAATAATTTCTTCTGCTGGACTTTTTCATCTACTGAGAAGTTTCTTTTAAAAAAACTGAAATCAGAAATTTTCTTTCCATTTACCGACAGATGAAAGTCGCCGGCAACCAGGTCATTCACCGACTTTCCCTGTTGGTCAATAGCAAAAAGAGGTATTACCCACCAGTCCACGTTAACTTCTTCACGAATAGCTTCCTGAGACAACAAAGAAGAAACAAATAGGGCAAAAACTGCAAAAACCATTAATCTCTTCATCGATCCTCCTCAAAAATCAGAAAAAAACAAGCAATATTTTTTCCAATTTTTCGGAGAATAAGTGTCCCGTTTGGGTGACAGGTTATGAATCTGAAAGGAAAAAAACTGCGCTGGTGGTAACAGGATTTTAAAATGAGCCGGGACTATTTGGCGGTTTTAAAAACCCCTTCCATTTCGTCGATTTCGACGTTCTGGTAGTAAGAATATCCGGTTCCGGCCGGGATCAGGCGTCCCATGGTGACATTCTCCTTGATTCCCAGCAGATGATCTTCCTTGCCGGCAATTGCCGCCTCGGTCAGAACCCGGGTGGTTTCCTGAAAAGCCGCCGCCGAAATAAAACTGTCGTAAGCCAGTGCCGCCCGGGATATGGGGAGAAGCGCGGGATTGGCCTTGGCCGGTTTGCCGCCCCTGGCTTCCACCGCTGCGTTTTCATCTTCAAAATTCCACTTTTCAACAATCTGGCCGGGTATGAACTTGGTATCTCCGACATCCTCGATCCGTCTCCACTTGATCATCTGGCGGATGATGATTTCGATATGCTTATCGTTAATGGAAACACCCTGCAACCGGTACACATCCTGAATCTCCTTCAGCAGGTATTCAGCCAGCTTGTGTTCGCCCAGGACATTGAGAATGTCCACCGGATT
Source organism: uncultured Clostridia bacterium (assembly GCA_964583345.1). GTDB lineage: Bacteria > Acidobacteriota > Aminicenantia > UBA2199 > UBA2199 > CAZOWT01. Next base: position 11,192 of record CAZOWT010000034.1, on the reverse strand, counting down.
CAACGGTCCGTCCATCAACGGCGTACCGGCATTTATTTTATCGCCGTCACCCACGATGATATAGGCGCCCCGGGGAATATTGTGTTCATCCGGTTTCACATTTTTATCAAAGGGTCTGATGATGATTTTCTGTGAGCCTTTTTGAAGTTTCCCGAACTCGACAATACCGTCAATCTGGGCCATTTTCGCCGGGTATTTCGGCTTCCGGGCTTCAAACAATTCGGTTACCCTGGGGAGCCCCCCGGTAATATCCTTGGTTTTGGCAAATTCGGAGGGTATTTTGGCCAAAACATCACCCCCGTTAACCTCGTCGCTTTCCTTTACCGAAATATGGGCGCCAACCGGCAACAGGTATTTGCGTTTGATTTTATTGGTCTTTTTATCCCGGATAACGATATTCGGTTGAAGTTCATCTCGAAGTTTCTCGTTCTTGATATCGATAACGGTTTTGGTGATTTTTCCGGTTGCCTCATCCCGGTCCTCCACATAAGAAATATTCTCTTCCAAATCCTTGAGTGAAACAATCCCGTTCTCACTGGCCAGGATAGAGTTGGCAAACGGGTCCCATTGCAACAGCAGATCGCCCTTTTTTACCCGCTGGCCTTCGGTGACCATCACCTTCGACCCATAAGCAACCGGATAGATCGCTTTCTCCCTTTTTTTGGAATCCAGGACCTGAATGGCGCCGACCCGGTTCATGGTAATGAATTCCTTGTTTTTATCCTCGATAATATCCAGGTTGCTGTAATTAACCACGCCTTCATATCCGGAATAGAGTTTGGTCTGGCCTTCGGTTCCGGAAGCCACACCTCCGATATGAAAGGTTCTCATGGTCAGCTGGGTTCCCGGCTCTCCGATCGACTGCGCCGCAATAATACCGACCGCTTCGCCCAGTTCAATCGGTTTGCCGGTGGATAAATTCCGGCCGTAGCATTTCCGGCAAACCCCGGATTTGGTTTCACAGGTCAATACCGAACGGATCTTCACCTTCAGGATACCACTATCAATGATTTCCTTTGCCTTGTATTCGTCGATTTCCTCTCCAGCTTTCACAATAACCTTTTTGGTATCGTCGGGATAAACAATATCATTGACCGCAACCCTGCCGACAATCCTGTCGATAAGGGGTTCAATCTCTTTCCCGTTTTCAATAATGGCTGCAACTTCAATCCCGCTCAGGGTTCCGCAATCTTCTTCCTTGACAATAATTTCGATGGCGGCATCAACCAGTTTCCGGGTCAGATAACCGGCATCAGCGGTTTTTAAGGCGGTATCAGCCAGTCCCTTCCGGGCACCGTGGGTGGAAATAAAATACTGCAACACCGACAGTCCTTCTTTGAAATTGGCCGTGATCGGGGTTTCGAGGATTTCTCCTGAGGGCTTTGCCATCAGGCCTCTCATCCCAGCCAGCTGTTTGAGCTGGTCCTTGCTTCCCCGGGCACCTGAATCGGACATGACAAAAATCGGGTTGATGCTGTCCCCTTCTAAACTCATTCTCTTCATCTGGGCAAACATGGTCTCCCGGATCTGATCGGTGGCCTTACCCCATTTGTCGATAATATTGTTGTGCCTTTCATTGGCGGTGAGGAAACCGTCATTGTACATTTTCTCGATGCGTTCCAGTTCTTTTTCGGTTTTCTGAATAATACCCTCTTTTTCCGGAGGCACAACCAGGTCAGAAATGCTGATGGTAAATCCGGCCTTGGTCGCATATTCGAAACCGGCTTCCTTCAGTTTATCCAACGTCCGGTAGGTGGGTTCGAATCCCTGGTTCAGGTATATATAATAAACCAGATTCTGAATTCCTTTTTTCTTCAGCAGCCCATTGATAAACGGAATCCCTTCGGGCAGCAGCTGATTAAAGAGCACCCGGCCGGGAGTGGTTACCAGCAGCCGGTTGTCCCCCGGTTTTATTTCGGTTACCGGACAATTAACGATATCCTGGGTGTCCAGAACATAGGAATCAAGATTCTTGAGTTGACCGTTGTATCGAAGGCGGATCTTGGCATTCAACTGAACGATTCCATTTTCAAAAGCCTGCATGACATCCTTTTCGGAACTGAAAATCATGTTTTCTCCCAGCAAATTCCTTTTGGAAAAGGTGAGATAATAGAACCCCAGGATCATATCTTGGGTGGGAACAGCCAGCGGCTTTCCGTTTGCCGGAGAAAGGATATTGTTGGTCGATAACATAAGAATTTTCGATTCAGCCTGAGCTTCCAGGGACAGGGGAATATGTACCGCCATCTGGTCGCCATCAAAATCCGCGTTAAACGCCGGGCAAACCATGGGATGCAGGTGAATGGCATTTCCTTCCACCAGAATGGGACGAAATGCCTGAATTCCCAGCCGGTGAAGTGTCGGCGCCCGGTTCAGCAGAACGGTATGTTCCCTTATTACCTCATCCAGGGCATCCCATATTTCATCGCGGTTCTCCTCCACCCAGGTCCGGGCGACCCGGAGCGTGGTGACCATGCCTTTCTTTTCGAGTTTATTGTAAATAAAAGGCTTGAAGAGTTCCAGGGCCATCTTCTTGGGTATACCGCACTCGTCCAATTTCAACCAGGGGTTGACCACAATGACCGACCTTCCCGAATAATCCACCCTTTTGCCGAGAAGGTTCTGTCTGAATCTTCCCTGCTTTCCTTTCAGGGCGTCCGATAGCGATTTCAGGGGCCGCTTCTGAGAACTCATATAGCTCTTGTTTCTCTTCTGATTATCAAACAGCGCATCCACGGCTTCCTGCAGCATTCGTTTTTCATTCTTGATGATCAGTTCGGGCGCCTTCAAATCCAGCAATCTTTTCAGGCGATTGTTCCGGTTGATAACCCGGCGGTAAAGGTCGTTCAGGTCAGAAGAAGCAAACCGGCCGCCATCAAGCCTGACCAGGGGCCTCAAATCCGGGGGAAGGACCGGAACAACACTGAGTATCATCCATTCGGGCCGGTTTTTGGAAAAGAGAAAATCTTCCATTAACTTCAACCGTCTCGACATATTTTTCTTTTTCTGAATCGATTTTTCCACCTTCAACCGGGATTTCAACACCTTGACCTCTTTCTCCAGGTCAACCATCTTTAGCAATTCATAAATGGCCTCGGCACCCATATCGGCCTTAAAGGCATCTTCCCCGAATTTTTCAACCAGGTTGATGTATTCCTCTTCGAGCAGAATCTGCTTGAATTGCAGATTGGGTATTTTTCCCGGATCGAGCACGATATAGTTTTCGAAATAAACAATATGTTCCAGTTCCTTGGAGCTGATTTCGAGCAGGACCCCGATTCGTGACGGAATCCCTTTGAAAAACCAGATGTGGGCGACTTTTGAATTCAATTCGATATGGCCCATTCTCTCCCGCCTGACCGCAGACAGGGTTACCTCGACCCCGCATTTTTCACAAACAATGCCTTTGTATTTCAATCCCTTGTACTTCCCGCACAGGCACCGGTAATCCTGGGTAGGGCCGAATATTTTTGCACAAAACAAGCCATCCCGCTCCGGTTTGAAGGTCCGGTAGTTGATGGTCTCGGGCTTGGTTACTTCACCCGACGACCAGCCCCGGATAATATCAGCAGAAGCAAGGCTGATTTTTATCTTGCTGTAATCCATGATATTAACATCTTTGGCTTCTCTTTTGAGTTTTTGCATAACTGCTCCTTACGGAATGCTGGCAATATTTTCTTTTATTTTTGATTCATCGGTTATCTTTTCTTTCTTAACCAGTTCCACATTCAGGGCCAGACTCTTTAATTCTTTCAACAGCACATTAAATGATTCGGGAAGGCCGGGATTAAATTCCATGGTTCCCTTCACGATAGCGGAATAAATCTCATTGCGTCCGGCGATGTTATCCGACTTGATGGTAAGAATTTCCTGAAGCAGATAGGCCGCCCCGTAGGCTTCGAAGGCCCAGACTTCCATTTCACCGACCCGCTGTCCTCCGAATTGAGCCTTGCCGCCCAGGGGCTGCTGGGTAATCAGGGAGTAGGGACCGGTGGACCGGGCATGAATTTTATCATCGGCCATATGTTCCAGTTTCATCATATACATATATCCCACTGTGACTTTGTTCTGAAAAGGCTGGCCGGTGATGCCGTCATGGAGAATCACCTTGCCATCCTCGGGCAACCCGCACTTTTTCAGATACGACTTCACATCGTCTTCGAGGGCGCCATCGAATACCGGGGTTTCAAAATACACATTCAACAGTTTCGCCGCCCATCCCAGTATCAATTCATAGATCTGCCCGACATTCATCCGGGAGGGAACCCCCAGCGGGTTCAGGATGATATCAATCGGCGTACCATCTTCCAGAAACGGCATATCCTCTTCGGGGAGGATTTTAGCCACCACACCCTTATTGCCGTGACGGCCGGCCATCTTGTCACCCACCGAAATCCTGCGGTTTACTGCGATCAGAACCTTGATGATTTTAATAATACCGGGTGAGAATTCATCCCCTCTCTTCATCTGTTCGATCTTCTCCTGGCTTTCCTTTTTCAAGGCATCCACGTGCAGCCTGGTTTTGGCCTCGATTTCCAGGATGACCTGTTTGTCTTTTTCCGATATGTTTTTCTTGATGATCTTGAGGAATTCTTCATCCAGTTGTTTTAGTTCGGCTACCTGAATTTTCTGGCCTTTTTTATATTTGTTACCATTATGATTAAAATGGCTATTCAGGGAGACGTTCTTCAAAATATTTGAAATTTTTTCGAACTTGTCATGGGTCAGAATCTTTTTTTCGTCATTGAGATTCCGGTTCAGCTTAGCCATTTCCATATCATCGATTTCCAGCGACCGTTTGTCTTTTTTCAGTCCCCGACGGGTAAATATTTTGACATCGATTACCGTGCCTTCGACTCCGGGAGGGCAATACAATGATGTATCCTTGATTTCCGAAGCCTGTTCGCCAAAAATCGCTCTCAGTAATTTTTCCTCCGGTGAAAGCTGGGTTTCTCCCTTGGGTGAAACTTTCCCGACCAGAATTTCTCCCGGTTTAACCTTGGCTCCGATCCGGACTATGCCATATTCATCCAGATTTTTTAAAATTACCTCGGAAACTCCGGGGATATCCCGGGTGATCTCTTCCTTTCCCAGCTTTGTTTCCCTGGCTTCTATGGTTTCCTCGACAATATAAATCGAATTGAACACCGATTCTTTTACCAATTTCTCACTCAGGATAATGGCATCTTCGTAATTGTATCCCCTCCAGGGCAGAAACGCCGCCAGGATATTCCGGCCGAGCGCCAATTCCCCCTTGTTCGATGCCGGTCCGTCCGCCAGAATCTGGCCCTTTTCGACCCGATCCCCTGCCTTTACCAGGGGGTTCTGGTTGATCAGGGTATTCTGATTGGAGCGCCGGAATTTTTTCATCTCATACAAGTCGGCGCTAATCTCGGTAAAATCTCCCTGATTTTCAGTCTCCACCTTGACAATAACCCTCTCAGAATCCGAATTGACCACTACTCCCGAACGTTTGCAAATTACCCCCACGCCGGAATCCTTTATCAGCTTATGTTCCAGGCCGGTACCGACCAGAGGCGCTTCAGGATTAACCAGCGGCACCGCCTGTCTCTGCATGTTGGAACCCATCAAGGCCCGGTTGGCATCATCGTGCTCGAGAAAGGGAATTAAGGCCGCTGAAACCGACACGATCTGTTTGGGAGAAATATCCATGTATTCGACCTTCTCCGATTCAATCAATACCGTTTCCGTTCCTTTGCGGGCATTGACCCTTTTCGAAACCAAATGCCCGCTTTCATCCAGTTTGGCGTTTGCCTGGGCAATCACATATCCCTCTTCCTCCCAGGCGGTCAGAAAAAACGGATAATATTCAAACAGAGGCAATTCTTTCTTGGATTTTTGCAGTCTTTTGATTTCTTTTCCCAAATCATCTTCACTGATCCGTTCATCATAGGCAAATTTGGATTGACCCGGATATAAAATTTTATAATAATTGATGACCTGGCCGTTCTCAACCTTCCGGTACGGCGTCTCAATAAAACCGTAATCATTTACCCGGGCATAGGTGGTCAGCGATGAAATAAGGCCGATATTAGGGCCTTCTGGTGTTTCTATCGGGCAGATACGCCCGTAGTGAGACGAATGAACATCTCTGACCTCGAAACCGGCTCTTTCCCGGTTTAATCCACCGGGGCCGAGGGCGGAAATTCGCCGTTTATGAGTGGTCTCTGCCAGGGCATTCGTCTGATCCATGAACTGGGACAACTGGGAGGTGCCGAAAAATTCCTTCAAGGCGGCAAAAACCGGCTTGGTATTCAGCAGTTCACGCGGCAGCATCACCGAAATATCGGGCGCGTTGGTGATCCGTTCCCTGATAATCTTTTCCAGCCTCGAAAGTCCTATTCTAAAAGCATTTTCAACCAGTTCTCCGACCGCCCGGATCCTTCGGTTGGCCAGATGGTCGATATCATCGACCTTTATTTTTCCGCTCCGATCATATTTCAATCGAAGGAAATAACGCACGATTTCAACCAGATCTTCCACGGTCAGAACGGTGACCTCATTGTTAACATCCTTTTTCAATTTTAACTTGATGTTCAGCTTGAGACGCCCGACTGAAGAAAGATCGTAACGCTTGGGATCCTTCATCATATTTTCAAAAAATTTCTTGGAGCCCTCCAGGGTCACGGGCTCGCCAGGCCTCAATTTCTTGAAAATTTCGACATACGCATCCCCCTGGTTCTTGGACACTTTGTCTTCGCTCTCGCTTTCCGTTTGGATGGCCACCTTTTCGGTGAGTTCCACATCTTTTCTTTTTTTATCCTTTCTAAGGGTGAAGGCAATCATCGGCCCGTATTCTTCATCCTCACTTTCCGGGAAAAACACCAGGAATTCAACAGCCAACTTCTTCAATTTCTTGAACTGAATCGGAGATATGGATTCATTTAACCTGAGGATATTTTCCAGATCACAGGCGGAATAAACATCTTCAACTGATTCCACATCGATGGGAAGGTAGTCCACGCCGAGTTTATCGAGATCCTTCAGGTGTCTGAGCATCAATTTGGTTCCGGAAGGAAGGATTTCTTTTCCTTTTTTATCATACACCGAGGCTGATAATTTGCTGTCCTTTAAAAACCTGGAATTCTGAAAATAGAATATTCCATCCTGGATCCGGACCGTGGTAATGGTATAGAATTTCTTCAGTATTTCAAGATCATCATGAAGACCCAGGGCTTTCAAAAAAGTGGTGATATTTATTCTTTTGGTTTTTTTATCCAGTCTGACCTGGAGGAGGTTCTGTTTTTCTTCAATCTCTATCCATGCCCCCCGGGCAGGGATAATTTTTGCGGTGTAATCACCCCAGGATTTCCCGGGTAAAAAATATACGCCAGGCGACCTTTGCAATTGGGATACGACCGCTCTTTCGGTACCGTTGATGATAAAGGTTCCCCGTTCGGTAATATAAGGTATTTCTCCGAAGAATATCTCCTGCTCCTTAACATCCTGAATGACTTTTTCCCCCTTTTTATCTTCGGCGTATAAAGCCAGCCTCAATTTGACCTTCAGGGGAATAGAGAAATCGAAACCCTTATCCAGGCATTCTTCAGGGGAATACTTGATTTTCAGCCTGACCCGGTCGCCACACAGCGAACACGTTTTGTGCTTAACCGTTCCCTTCGAGACACATACCGGGCAAACCGATTCGGTGCCGCTACGGGTATCGGTGCTCAGCAGGGCACCACACTTGGAACAAAACGGTTTGGAATTTTCTATGCCTTCCAGGTTACCGCATTTACAATTCCAATCACCCAGTGAATAGGAATCAAAATCCAGGATGGCTGTCTCTTTAAAATCAGAAATGGGAAATATCGATTTGAAAGCGGCCTGAATTCCGATTTCTCTTCTTTTTTCCGGCAATTCATCTATCTGTAAAAATGTTTTATACGATTTTTTCTGAATTTCGAGCAAATCAGGAATTTCAATCGGGGACGTAATTTTGGAAAAACTAATCCTTTCAATATAAGTATTTTTTTGCATACCTGTCCTTCTCTTTTATTTTACTCATACAAATAAAAAAAAAACATCTATTTAATCTCTATCTCGGCTCCAACTTCTTCGAATTTCTTTTTTATTTCCTCAGCTTCCTCTTTTGAAACGCCCTTCTTGATGGATCCCGGAGCCTTATCCACGACATCCTTGGCTTCCTTCAAACCCAGATCGGTAACCTCGCGAACCACCTTGATTACGTTAATCTTTTTTGCTCCCACATTTTTCAAAAAGACTTCAAAATCGGTTTTTTCTTCTGCTCCGGCAGCTTCAGCTGATGCTGCCGGTGCGGCAACTCCGGCAACCGGCATGGCTGCCATTTCAGCTTTAATCCCATAGCGTCCTTCAAACTCCTTGATGTAATCTGCCAATTCCAGAACGGTTAACGTATCCAGATGTTTAAAGAATTGTTCTTTTGTGATTTCAGCCATTATTATTAGCCTCCTTTTCTTTTTTATCCTTAAGATTATGCAGCAAAATCATCATATGGGTAAGCGGTGCGGAAAGCGACAACCCGAACTTTTTCAGGGGCATGGCAATTGAATAGGCAAGCTGCGACATCAATTGCATTCTCCCCGGAAGTTTTGCCACATTTTTTATATCACTCTCATTAACTATTTTCTGTTCAATAAATCCCGATTTTATCTTTATTTTCTTGTTTTTGGTTTCAAAATCAACAATGACTTTGGCCACTTCAACAAATTTTTCGGCCCCGTAAGCCACGGCAATCGGACCCTTGAAAACGGACGGATCAATTTCCTTTTTTTCCCTTTCGAAGTATTTTAAAGCCAGTCTGTTTTTGATTACCTTAATATTGGCATCAAGCGCTTTAACCTTATCTCTCAGGTCTTCCATTTCCTTGACCGCCAGGCCGCGGTAATCAAACAGGTACACGCCGCTGTGACTGAAAATATCGCCCAGTTCATCGACTTTTTTCTGTTTTATCTCCATGCTTTTTCTGCTTACCACGTGTTCCTCCTTGTTGCTATTCAAAATCCTGGATATTCAGCTTGATCGACGGGCTCATGGTCGAGCTCAAAAAAACCGATCGGACATATTTACCCTTTAACGAGGCAGGCCTGGCTTTTAAAACCGATGTGATAAAACTGGATGCATTCTCGGATATTTTATTGCCGTCAAAAGAAATTTTCCCGATACTGGAATTGATGATCCCGGTTTTATCGACCCTGAACTCCACCCTGCCCTTCTTGATCTCTTCAACCGCCTGTTTGATATTAAAGGTAACGGTTCCGGCTTTGGGGCTGGGCATCAATCCCCGGGGGCCCAGGACTTTACCCAGTTTGCCGACATGTTTCATCATTTCCGGAGTGGATACCACCACGTCAAATTCGAACCAGTTCTCCTTTTCAATCTTTTCAACAATTTCTTCGCCACCGACAAAATCGGCTCCCGCCTCTTCCGCCTCTTTCTGTTTCTCGCCGGACGCGATGACCAGAACCTTAATCGCTTTTCCGGTGCCATTGGGCAGAACCACGGTTCCCCGCACCATCTGATCGGGATATTTCGGGTCCACCCCGAGCCGGATGGAAATATCCACGGACTCATCAAACTGAGAAGATTTTATCTCCTTGAGAAGTGCAACCGCCTCGGCGAGAGCGTATTCGCGCTCCTGAATTTTTTCTTTTGCATTTCTATATGCTTTGCTCCTTTTGGCCATTATACTATCTCCACTCCCATACTCCTGGCCGATCCCTCAACGATTCTGATCGCTTCATCCAGATGGGATGTATTTAAATCAGGCATTTTGACTTTGGCAATTTCTTCAACCTGTTTCCGGGTAATCTTTCCCACTTTTGTTTTATTCGGTTCTCCCGATCCTTTCATGATTCCGACGGATTTTTTTATCAAATAGGAAACCGGAGGAGTTTTCAGCCTCATGGTGAAGGTTTTATCCGGATGAACCAGAACCTCGGCCGGGATAATCATCCCGTCTTCCATCTTGGCTGTCGCCTTGTTGAATTGATTGACAAACTCCATGATATTCAATCCGTGCTGACTCAAGGCAGGTCCGACCGGAGGGGCAGGGGTAGCCTTACCCGCTGGCAACTGAAGTTTAAAACTGGTAACAACTTGTTTGATTTTTGGCTCTGCCATCTCAAGATCTCCTATATTTTTTCAACCTGAAGAAAATTCAAATCAACCGGAGTCGGCCTTCCGAAAATAGTAACCGTTACCTTCAGCAAATTCTTCTCTTCCTGCACGTAATCCACCACACCGTTGAAATTCAGGAAAGGCCCATCGATGATTTTCACCGCTTCTCCCACCTCAAAATGATACTTGGGCTTGGGCGTGACCTGCGTGGTTTCTATATGTTTCAATATGGTCGATACCTCTTTCTCAGAAAGGGGCTTGGGTTTTTTCCCGGTTCCCACAAATCCGGTTACTTTCGGTGTGTTCCGGACAAAATACCAATTTTTATCATTCATTTCCATTTTAACCAGGATGTATCCCGGAAATGACCTTTTTTCACTGACGACTTTTTTCCCATCCCTGATTTCAATCACATTTTCTTTCGGAATAACAATCTCGATAATCTGGTCATCCATTTTATATTTTTTGATTTTCTCTTCCAGGGCTTTTACCACGAATTCCTCGGAACCGGAAAAAACATGAATAATATACCAACGGGCAGTCATTTTATGATTATTTGAATACATCAATGATTTTTTGCACTATTTTCGAAAACGTGACATCCACCAGTTGCAAATAAATACCAAAAATTATCGACGATACGATAACCGCAATGGTGGTTTTATAGAGGTCATTTTTGGTCGGCCAGCTAACTTTCTTCAGCTCTCCCCGCACCTCGTTCAAATAATTCTTAATCCTTTTAAATATATTTCCTTTTTTACTCATGTTGTCGAAGAACAGGTCAGGAGGGACTCGAACCCCCAACAGCCGGTTTTGGAGACCGGTACTCTACCAATTGAGCTACTGACCTATTTTACCTCCTTATGAAGGGTATGTTTTCTGTCCCAGGGACAATATTTTTTTAAATTGAGTTTATCGGTGGTATTCTGTTTGCTTTTTATGGTCGAGTAATTTTTACGGTCGCATACACTGCACTTCAGCTGGATTTTGATTCTTTTATCGCTTTTCGCCATTTTTTATTCAATAATTTCGGTTACCGATCCGGCTCCGATGGTGTGGCCGCCTTCACG